>NZ_CP071794.1:1200000-1522500 GCF_017498565.1 Parasphingorhabdus cellanae | reverse complement strand
ATGATCGAAATGCTCGAAGCGCAGGGCCTTCGCGTGATCCCAGCCTTTGCCAATGGACTGGATTCGCGTCCTGCTATCGACAAATATTTCGTTGAAGATGGCAAGCCTGTGGTTGATGCCGTGATCAATTTGACGGGCTTTTCGCTGGTTGGCGGACCCGCTTATAATGATGTCGATGCGGCGGTAGAGACATTGTCGGGACTAGACGTGCCTTATATTGCCGCCCATCCAATCGAGTTTCAGTCTCTCGAACAATGGGGCGCGGGCCAGCGGGGTTTGCTGCCACTCGAAACTACGATGATGCTGGCTATTCCGGAACTCGATGGCGCGATTGCTCCGAGCGTGTTTGGCGGGCGTTCGGACGGTTCTCCCGAAGGGTGCTCCGGCTGCAGCCGCAATTGCCACTTTGCCACCAATGACAATGTCCGCGCCATGGAATTTTGCTTTGAACGGGCGACGGCATTGGCCAAAAAAGTTTCCGAGCTGATTGCCATGCGCCGTGTTGAAAGAGCGCAGCGCAAGCTGGCGATCGTCTTGTTTAACTTCCCGCCCAATGCGGGGGCAGTAGGTTCAGCAGCGCACCTTGCTGTTTTTGAATCACTTCATGCTACTTTACAACGCTTGCAAGCAGAAGGATATGATCTGGAAGCGCCTGCTACGGTGGACGAGCTTCGTGAGACCATTCTTCATGGCAATGCGGAGCAATTTGGCGCTGATGCCAACGTAGCGGTCAAGATCAGTGCGGATGACCATGTCCGTAGCGAGCCTCATTTGAAGGAAATCGAAGCGCAATGGGGACCGGCGCCGGGCCGTCAGCAAAGCGATGGCCAGAGCATCCATGTTTATGGCGCGCATTTCGGCAATATCTTTGTCGGTGTTCAACCGGCTTTCGGCTATGAAGGCGATCCGATGCGGTTGTTGTTTGAAGGCGGCTTCACCCCGACCCATGCTTTCTCGGCCTTCTATCGCTATATCCGCGAGGATTTTGGGGCGCATGCTGCTTTGCATTTCGGCACGCATGGTGCGCTGGAATTCATGCCTGGCAAGCAAGCGGGTATGAGTGCCGATTGCTGGCCGCAGCGGTTGATCGGTGATCTTCCGAATTTCTATCTCTATGCGTCGAATAATCCGTCCGAGGGCATTATCGCCAAGCGCCGGTCGGGTGCGACGTTGATCAGCTATTTGACACCGCCGCTTGCGCAAGCGGGATTATATAAAGGCTTTACCGATCTCAAGGCGCTGCTGGAGCGCTATCGGGTAACGTCAGATGAAGATCAGGAACGTGGCGATCTGGAAGACATGATCCGCGATCAATGCGCAGAACTGGATATCGAAGCGGGCGATATGGATAGCTTGCCCGGACGGCTATATGAAGTTGAACGCGAGCTAATCCCTCAAGGTTTACATGTTTTTGGCGGCAAGCTGCCTGAAGATGATCGCAACAATCTGGTCGACGCGATGTTGGACGCCACACCGGCACTGGAGCGCGCCGATATCGAAGCGAAGCTCGATGCGAACGACGAACTAGATGCATTGGTCGGGGCGCTTGATGGCAATTATGTTCCTCCCGCTCCCGGCGGCGACTTGCTGCATAATGCAGAGATATTGCCAACAGGGCGCAATATTCACGGCTTTGACCCGTTCCGCATGCCCAGCCAGTTCGCGACCAAAGTTGGCTTTGCACAAGCCGATCATCTGATCGCACGGCATCAGGCGGATGGCGGCACGCTCCCTGAAAGCATTGCGATGGTGCTGTGGGGCACGGACAATATGAAAAGCGAGGGCGCACAGATTGCGCAGGCGATGGCCTTGATCGGCGCACGGCCGCGGTTCGATGATTATGGTCGTTTGGCTGGCGCAGAGCTTATTTCGCTGGAAGAATTGGACCGTCCACGGATTGATGTTGTTGTTACGCTATCCGGAATTTTCCGCGACCTTCTGCCATTGCAGACCCGCATGCTTGCCGAGGCAACCTATTTGGCAACGGTAGCGGATGAGCCAGTAGAACAGAATTTTGTCCGTAAACACAGCCTTGCGCATCAGGCGCAGCATGGTTGCGATCTAGAGACCGCAAGCCTGCGTGTCTTTTCCAACGCCGAGGGCGCTTATGGTGCCAATGTCAATATGATGATTGACGACGGCGTTTGGACCGATCCCGAAGAGCTGGCCAATATGTTTGAAACGCACAAGGGCTATGCCTATGGCCGCACGGGTGAACCAGCGCAGCATCGCGAACTGCTCGAAAGCGAACTGGCAGGGGTAGAATTAACCTACCAGAATCTGGAATCAGTTGAACTCGGTGTGACCGACATCGACCATTATGTTGATGGTCTGGGCGGTATGAGTAAAGCGGTCGAAAAAGCCCGTGGCAATGCCGCGCCTGTTTATGTCGTCGACGCGACCCAAGGGGACACGAAAGTCCGCACCCTCGGCGAGCAGATTGATCTGGAAACCCGCACCCGGATGCTCAATCCCAAATGGTATGAAGGCATGCTCAAGCACGGTTTTGAAGGCGTACGCGAGATTGAAAGTCACGTTACCAATACTATGGGCTGGTCAGCGACAACCGGTACGGTTTCCCCTTGGGTCTATCAGAAAATCAGCGAAACCTTTGTTCTTGATGAAGCAATGCGGGCGCGGCTTGCGGAACTTAATCCGAAATCATCATCCCGTGTCGCCGATCGTCTGCTTGAAGCCTGCGACCGCGAATTGTGGAGCCCCGACGAAGAAACTTTGGCAGCTCTCAGAGCAGCCAGCGACGATTTGGAGGACCGGCTCGAAGGCCTGGTCGCAGCAGAATGACAGGAGCGATAAAAGCATGACACTTTTAGATGGAAGCGACTCCCCACCCGATGGCGAAGGCAGCGTTCAAGTTGCCCTTGACCCCGATGACAAAATCAAGGGCGCAAAGGTATTTGCGGTTTATGGCAAAGGCGGGATTGGCAAATCCACGACGTCGTCGAACTTGTCTGCCGCCTTCTCGAAACTCGGTCACCGGGTCCTGCAAATTGGTTGCGATCCCAAGCATGACTCGACCTTCACGCTGACCAAGAAAATGATGCCGACGGTTATCGATGTTCTCGAAGAGGTCGACTTTCACAGCGAGGAACTGCGGACCGAAGACTTCATGTTTGAAGGATATAATGGCGTCATGTGTGTCGAAGCAGGCGGCCCTCCTGCTGGTACAGGCTGCGGTGGCTATGTGGTTGGCCAAACGGTCAAGTTATTGAAACAGCACCATTTGCTGGAAGATACGGACGTCGTGATTTTCGATGTGCTTGGTGATGTGGTGTGTGGCGGTTTCGCGGCTCCCCTCCAGCATGCAGACAATGCGGTCGTTGTCGCTGCCAATGATTTTGACAGCATTTTCGCAATGAACCGGATCGTTGCCGCGATTAATGCAAAAGCAAAAAACTATAATGTCCGATTGGCCGGGGTTGTCGCCAACCGGTCAGCAGCAACTGACGAGATTGATCGTTTCAGTGACGCCATCGGCATGCGGCGGCTAGCGCATTTTGCTGATCTGGATGCCATTCGGCGTTCACGGCTCAAAAAATGCACACTTTTCGAAATGGAGGATTCTCCAGAAGTCGAGGAAGCACGGCAGGAATATATGAACTTGGCTCGTAAACTCTGGGATGGTGTCGATGCTCTTGACGCTAAACCCATGAAGGATCGCGATATCTTTGAATTTTTGGGGTTTGAATGATGGAAAATAGCTTAACCTCCACGACATATCATGAGAGCCGCGTACGGTTGGAAAATTATTTCGACAAGACCGCGCGCAAAGCGTGGGAAGATCTGACGTCGGACGTCCCGGTAAGCGGCATTCGCGCCACCGTACGGGCTGGGCGCGATGAGATGCGCAATTTGCTGCTCTCTTCCTTGCCGACAGATATGCACGGAATGCGCCTGCTTGACGCGGGCTGCGGTACCGGTGCTCTTTCTATCGCCGCCGCCGAGCGCGGCGCAGATGTGATTGCTATTGACGTGTCGCAAGGCTTGATCGATGTGGCCCGGAAAAGGGCTCCTGAGGGTCTTTCGATTGATTGGCGGGTGGGCGATATGCGCAACCGCGATCTTGGCATTTTCGATCATATCGTGGCGATGGACTCGCTCATTCACTATAATGTGGATGACGTAGTTGCTGTTCTCCGCGCATGGGCGGATCGTGCGAACGAGGTCGCGTTTACCTTTGCGCCAAGCACGATGTTGCTGCAAACCATGCATAAGGTTGGCATGCTCTTTCCGCGCAGCGACCGGTCGCCAGCGATCAAGCCGATTGCGGAATCCCGGCTTTCCAAAGAGATCGGTTCGATTCTACCTGAGTGGAAAATTGATTTCACGCAGCGGGTTTCCAGCGGTTTCTATAAATCGCAAGCCATGGGGTTGAGCCGCTAATGGACCAAAAGCCCTCAGCTGTAACATTTTGGCAATCCGTGGGAACGCGGTTTTTGCCTTTTGCAGATGCGGGCAGTGCGGACCTACCTTTGGCCCGGATTTTACGGTTGGCGCTGTTTCAGGTCAGCGTTGGTATTGCGGTAGTATTGCTCAATGGCACCCTGAACCGGGTGATGATTGTCGAGCTTCGGACGCCCACGTGGATTGTCGCTTTGATGATCGCGATCCCGCTCTTGGTTGCGCCCTTCCGGGCTTTAATCGGCCATCGCAGCGATACGCATCGTTCTGTGCTTGGCTGGCGACGTGTGCCATATATCTGGTATGGTACTTTGACGCAGTTTGGCGGTCTTGCGATCATGCCCTTTTCCCTTGTCTTGCTGACCCGGCCCGATACCTTCGCGATTGGTCTGGTTGCTGGTTGTCTTGCATTCCTGCTCACCGGCACGGGCATGCATGTAACCCAGACAGCCGGCCTTGCGCTGGCGACCGACATTGCATCCGAAGACAAACGCCCTCGGGTGGTGGCGCTGCTTTATGTGATGCTGCTGATCGGCATGACGCTGGCTGCCTTCACCATTGGAAATTTGCTGGTTAATTTTACAGCGACCAAGCTGGTGCAAGTAATTCAGGGCGCGGCAGCGCTTACAATAGTGCTCAACATCATCGCGCTTTGGAAACAGGAAGCACGTAATAAGGCGGTGACCATGTCCAGCGAGCCCCCGACCAGATTCTCCGACATATGGGCAGCTTTCACAAGCCAACCCAACACCAAGCGTTTGTTGCTCGCAATTGGACTGGGCGCGATGGCATTCGCGATGCAGGATGCTTTGCTCGAACCGTTTGGCGGAGAGATTTTAGGGCTTTCTGTGGGCTCGACCACTGCGCTGACAGGCGCTTGGGCAATGGGCGCGCTGGTTGCCTTTGCCTATTGCGCCAACCGTCTTTCAGCTGGTTCCGATCCCTTGCGGCTTGCCGGATTTGGCGCAGTTGCGGGTGTTGCCGCTTTTTTAATGACGCTTTTTGCAGCGCCTCTAAGTTCCGCATCTTTGCTGTTTATCGGCGCCGCAATAATTGGTTTCGGCACCGGGCTATTCTCGGTGGGAACAATGATCGCCGCGATGGGACTGGCGCAAAAAGGTTCCGAGGGCCTGGCCCTGGGAGCATGGGGTGCGGTGCAGGCGAGCTGTGCCGGTCTTGGTATCGCCTTTGGCGGCTTGATCCGGGATGGGATGGCCTATTTCGCGATGGCAGACGGTCTGGGTTCAACATTGGCGGATCGCGCGACCGGATATGGCACAGTTTATTGTCTGGAAATCCTGTTGCTGCTGGTGACGCTGGTGGTGCTTGGCCCGGTCATCGGTCTTGGTCGGCCGAAAAATACGGATGATATGGAAAGTTTTGGTCTGAGTGAATTCCCGACTTAACGGCGGGATCGGAAACATGTTTCGAGAGGAGAATGGATGATGGATGATGTAAAACTGGTGGGCACATTTGATGTGACCGAGTTGGTGTTTTTGGCGTTTGTCTTGTTCTTTATCGCGCTCGTATTCTATCTTCGTCGTGAAGATCGCCGCGAAGGCTATCCGTTGGAAGATGAGACAACGGGGCGGGTCGACACGCATGGCGGCACGCTGCTAACGGGAAAGCCTAAGACCTTTCTAATGCCTTTTGGTCGCGGAACAGTGACGACTCCGACACAAGGTCGCGAAAAGGTCGATGTGGCTGGCAAGCGGACATTTCGCTCTCCCGGCGCGCCTTATTATCCGACCGGAAATCCCCTTGAAGATGGCATTGGACCAGCCTCGTGGGCAGAGCGCTCCAGGCATCCCGATCTTGATGCAGAAGGACATAACCGGATTGTTCCCATTGGTACAACGCCGCACATCACGGTTGATCGCCGGGATAGCGACCCTCGTGGTATGGCTGTGATAGGCGCAGATGGTGAAACGGCTGGCACTGTATCTGATATCTGGGTTGACCGCGCCGAGCATCAAATCCGCTATCTCGAAGTCGATACCGGTGCCAAGAAAGTGCTCGCACCAATGGGTATGTCCAAGGTGAAAGGCAAAAAGAACCAAGTCGTGATTGATGCCATTAATGCGGATCAATTTGCCGCTGCGCCGGTTCCTGCCAAAGCGGACGAGATTACTTTCTACGAAGAAGAGCGCGTCGTCGCTTATTTCGGTGGCGGCTATCTCTATGCCAACAAAGACCGCCAGGAGCCGATCTTATGAGTGAATATGATCATGAACCGGTAAGAGGACTTCCCGAAGAGCTGCCAGAGGATGAGCATATCATCTGGCAAGACGCTCCCGATTGGAAAGCCATGGTGATCTCGGCATTGCACATCCGACTCACCGTCATCTACTTTCTCGTCATTTTTGCGGTTGCGATATTTCGCGGCGATACGGGAACGGCCATTGCCATGACCGCATTGGGTGCGACCGCCACAGGTTTGTTCGTGCTGTTCGCTTGGGGAGTGGGTCGGACAACTATCTATACCCTAACCAACAAACGTGTTGTGTTGCGGATTGGCGTAGCGCTGAACAAGTGTATTAATTTGCCCTTGAGTGAGATGGAAGCCGCCAATTTGAAACTGGTGGATGGTGATCATGGTAATATCGCGCTGAGCCTCAAAGGCATGCCGCGTCTCGGCTATCTGATGCTTTGGCCGCATGCTCGTTCGCTGCGCTTCGTGCGGCCGCAACCGATGTTGAGAGCTATTCCGGATGCGGAAAAAGTGGCGCGCTTACTGTTTGAAGCGACCGAAAATATTCAGCGGATCGCACCAGCCACCGAGACCAAAAATACCGAAACTCGCAATATTCCAATGGAAGGTCTGCCGGCATGAGCCAAGCGCATAATCATGATCCCACCATCCCGCGTGGCGCATTAATTGGCGCGGCCGTGCTACTGACATTTACCATGGTTTTGACTGGAGCAGTGAGTTGGGGATGGATTCCCCAATCCGCTAATCCCGAGCTATCCCGCGCCGCAGAGCAAGTTGCGCCAGCGGAAAAACGGAATTTGAATTTCGCTGATCGGGAAGATGGTGCCGTGATTATATCGGATGCGGCGACACAGGATATCGTGAAAGTCATAGCCTATGGCGAAGGTGGCTTTGTTCGCGCAACCATGCGCCGGATGGCCAAGACACGGGCTGCTTCCGGAATCGGCTCCGAACAGCCATTCACGCTAATCCGCTGGGAAAATGGCGCGCTGTCACTGCATGATCCAGCAACTGGCAAAAATGCTGAAATTCATGGCTTTGGTGCAGACCATAGCACAACATTTGCAGAGATGCTGAAGGAGCCGAGCGCATGATTAGCCTATTTTCCAAAGAAAAATTCGATACCCGCTGCCGGGTCGAAATTGAACAAAGCTCGGACCACTTTCATGCCCATGTCGAATTGGCCGGGAATGTTCCGATTTTCCCTGGTGACAGTGTGAAGGTACATGGCGAACCGATCATGGTTTCTTTTGGCGAAAAGGTTTTTTTTGACCGGGTCGCCACGGTTCAGCGCGCTGGTATGTTCCGCCGCGCATGGACCAAATTCGCAGGTCATTTTGAAATGGCCGAACTCTATGAAGTCAGCTTTACCCCTGGGAGGCTCTGATGAACGCACAGACGAAAATCGAACTGGCCAAAACCAAACTAGTATTGGACGAAACACCAGATACGATGGCGATTGCCACGCAGGACACGGTCCTAGCTCCGCGCTTCTATACCACCGATTTCGATGCCATGGACAAACTGGATGTTTCTCTCGTTCGTGAGGAATGGGATGAGTTGATGGATGAAATGGAGGGTGATCCCAACAAGAAGCATTTCAAGAAAACGGATGCGTTTGATGGGGTGATCGAAGGTCTGGAGCCAGAGCTGCAAAAGGAGTTTATCGACTTTCTCGCGAGCTCGCTAACCTCAGAGTTTTCCGGCTGTATCCTTTACGCCGAAATCGCAAAGCGCACAAAAAATCGCGACATGAAGCGCTTGTTTAAGCTGCTCGCCCGCGACGAGAGCCGCCATGCTGGCTTCATCAACGAAACGCTGAAAGGCGCTGGCATCGGCATTGACCTGAGTTTCCTGACCAAGGCCAAGAAATATACGTTCTTCAAACCGAAGTTTATTTTCTACGCGGTCTATCTGTCGGAAAAAATCGGTTACGCACGCTACATTACAATATTCCGTCATCTGGCGAAAAGCCCTGAAAATAAGTTCCACCCAATTTTCGATTGGTTCGAGGAATGGTGCAATGATGAGTTTCGCCATGGCGAAGCCTTTGCTCTGCTGTTGCGGGCCGATCCGAAACTGTTGAAAGGTATGAACAAGCTGTGGATCCGCTTCTTCCTGCTGTCGGTCTATGCAACCATGTATGTGCGCGATCATAACCGGCCGGTTTTCCACAAGGCACTCGGTGTGCATCCCGCAGACTATGGCTATGAGGTATTTTCGATCTGCACCGAGATCAGCAAACAGGTATTCCCCGTCAAGCTGGATACCGATGATCCGCGTTTTCGCAAACAAATGGAAAATTTGCGCCTCGCTTCTGTTGCGATGGAAGATGCCAAGGCACGCGGCGGGATCAGCGGCAAACTAGGCCGGGTCAAACATATGTGCAAAGCTGGTTTTGCTTTTGCACGCATGTACTTCATGAAACCTCAGGTGAATGAATTGCCCCAGCAGATCAGGCTCTCTCCTGCATGGTAGGATTTGCTGATCTTGGTTTGCCCTTTATCGTAGTGATTGCACTATGGTTTGTCGGCACCGGGCTGGTAGCAATGCTGAACCATCGGCTGCGCCAATCCTTTGGCCGAGCACTGATTATCTCGGGAGCCTGCGCGATCGGAGGGCTGGCTTTGCTCGCTCTGACCAGTCAATCGACCGCGATATGGGCGACTTACGTCTCTTTCGTCGGCGGTCTGATGATCTGGAGCTGGCATGAAATCAGTTTCCTCACCGGTGCCGTTGCGGGATCGCATCGTGATCCATGTCCAGAAGGGGCAACCGGATGGCGACGTTTTTCTTATGCAACTATGGCATTAGTCCATCACGAGATCGCGCTGGCCATGACGGCAGGGCTGCTGCTTTCTCTGGCTGCTGTTACCGCCAATCCAACGGGTGCCTATGCTTTTGCACTGCTGCTAATTTTCCGGCTCTCATCGAAGCTGAATATCTATTTCGGCGTTCCGAATATGAGTGATGAGTTGCTGCCGGACCATTTGGAATATCTCAAAAGTTATTTCGGGCCGAAGCATTTGCGGCCGATGCTGATTATTTCAATGGTTATGATTCTCGCGCTGGCCGGCTATTTCGCAAGCGCAGCTTTTACGGCGACTTCAGCAAATGAGACGGTGCAGGCGGCCTTGCTATGCTGCCTCTCCCTGCTCGCTGCGCTTGAGCATTTTTTTCTCGCGATACCGTTCAAGGATTCTGCTTTGTGGCAGTGGGCCTTGTCGGCGCGCAACAACAAGAACCGAATTTGAGGAGGGAAATAGGATGGATTATCAAGAATTTTTCGGGAGCGAGCTACAGGCGGTCAGAGACGAAGGTCGCTATCGTGTCTTTGCCGAAATAGAACGCAAAGCCGGAAATTTCCCGCAGGCGACACGCTATGTTGAAGACGGCACAACTAATGTGACAGTTTGGTGTTCCAACGACTATCTCGGCATGGGGCAACATCCAAAAGTTGCAGCGGCCATGCACAAGGTCATCGATGAATGCGGTGCCGGTGCAGGGGGTACCCGCAATATTTCCGGTACGAACCACCATCATGTTCTGCTGGAAAAAGAGCTTGCCGATCTACATGGTAAAGAAGACGCTCTGTTGTTCACTTCCGGCTATGTTTCAAACTGGGCCGCGCTCGGTACTCTCGCTGCGCGCATTCCCGACTGTGTCGTCCTTTCCGATGCGCTCAACCATGCCTCTATGATAGAAGGCATTCGTTACAGCGGTGCTGAGCGGATGATTTTCGAGCATAATTCTCCCGAAGATCTTGACCGCAAGCTGAGCACTTTGGACCCGGACAGGCCGAAATTAGTGGCCTTTGAAAGCGTCTATTCCATGGATGGCGATATCGCGCCAATTGCAGAAATTCTGGATGTTTGCGAAAAGCATAATGCGATGAGCTATATCGACGAGGTGCACGGTGTGGGCCTCTATGGACCGCGTGGCGGCGGTGTTGCAGAACGCGAAGGCCTGATGGACCGGATCACAGTTATCGAAGGCACATTGGGCAAAGCATTTGGCGTGATGGGCGGATATATCTCTGCTTCGAAAGACCTTTGCGATTTCGTGCGTACTTTTGCCAGCGGCTTTATCTTCACAACCGCTATGCCGCCCGCCGTTGCTGCCGGAGCCTGTGCGAGCATCAAGCATTTGAAAGAGAGCAATATCGAACGGGATACCCAGAAAGAACGGGTTGAAAAGGTGCGCGATGCACTGGATCGTTTAGGTATTCCGCATCTGCCAAATCCGAGCCACATCATTCCGGTAATGGTTGGCGATGCCCATAAATGTAAGTTTATAAGTGACTGGCTGATGGATAATCACGGGATTTATGTTCAACCGATAAACTATCCGACAGTGCCGCGCGGAACGGAACGGTTGCGGATTACCCCGTCACCCGTTCACAGCGATGACGATGTTAATCGGTTGATCACCGCGCTGAGTGAAATCTGGTCACAATGCGAACTGGCGCGGCGGGACATTGCTGCTTAAAAGCGCGACAAAGGTAGCTCATTAGAAACAAAAAGGGCCGGGAATTACCCCGGCCCTTTTTGTTTCTATCCAAGGATCAGAAGATCAGCTTGGGTCTTTCAGATAGGCGATCACATCTGCGCGTTTTTGTGCATCAGGCAAACCAGCAAAGATCATCTTCGTCTTCGGGATCACGCGTTGCGGATTCTCGAGATACTGGAACATTTTTTCTTCGGTCCACGTAATGCCGCTATTTTTGTTGGCATCTGTATAGTTGAACCCTTCAACTGTGCCCGCTTCGCGGCCCACAATACCTGCCATAGATGGGCCGGTACGGTTCACGCCAGGATCGGTAACATGACAAGTGCGACATTGCGCAAATACCATCTTGCCAGCTGCTGCATCTCCGGTCAGGCTCGCATACTCGACGCCATCGAGAGTTTCTACGTTATCTACAGCGGGTGGACCAGTATCTGCTGGAGCCGCAGATGCTTCAGCTGTTTCCGGAGCTGGTTCGGGTGTTGCCGTTTCAGTTGTTTCTGCTGGCGCACTTTGTTCGGACCCACCGCCAGAACAGGCTGCCGCTAAAGCTGATAAAGCGACGACCCCCGCCAATGCTTTAAACCTGACCATATTCTCTCCTATTCATTTATTGATAGCATAATCAATATCTTAGCTACATAGCCTAGAATCCCGCCGAATAAAAGAAAGTTTTTAGTAGCGGTACGGCAAATGTCTGAAATCTAGTCCTTATTTGCGTCGTTTTCTTTGAGTACTTTTCCGCGCAAGCTACGCACCAGTAAATAGATGGCCAGAATCACCGGAAGTGTAACGGCACCAACGAAAATATCCGCTTTCGAACCAGATGGAAAAGCTGCGATGCCTTTGGTGACATAGCCGATTAATCCGACGAGATAGTAAGCGGCTGCAATGATCGATAGACCTTCAACCAGAGTTTGCAGACGAAATTGTAGCTGGGTTGAGCGTTCCATCGATTGGGTAAGGCTGAGATTCTGTGCCTTTATGCGTGTATCTATCCCGACATCAAGAGTGTGCATGACCCTCGATATGCGTTCGGCAATGTGGCTCAGCCGGTCGCGAAATACCGAGCAAGTGCGGGAAGCAGGCACCAGCCGCCGCTCGGTAAAATCAGTAAGGCTCTGATAATTCGCCACCGCCTGAACGTTGAGAGCATTTAAACGATCCGCAGCAACTTCTGCATAGGCCGTCGTTGCATTTAGCCGAAAACTGGTAGCAGATCTAATGAGCTCCAGTTGCGATGAGATATTGGCCAGTTGCTGCAGAAGATCTTCATCATTCTCATCACTTTCATCATCACTGGCATTGGCAACCCGTTTCGCATGGTCCGATAATTGCTGTTCGAGCTGATCGACATCCGGTCCATATTGTTGAACCGTAGGAAAACCCAGAAGCGCGAGGTTGCGATAGTTACCCAATTCCTGAACCCGTTGAATAATACGCCCGCGCTCATCATCACTGACATCTCCTGCAGTAACAAATAGCCGTCCGTAGCCATCCTTGTGAATGCCGAAATCCGACCAGATGCGCAGCCCGGCATTGACGTCGCAGCAAACCATTTCCTTCTCGTCAATTTCCTGCGCGGTCAGATGCGCTTTTATCTCTGAACCGTCCGGAGCAACGAAAATGCGGACGGCGCGTACGACTGATCCGTTCCACTGTTCGAGCCACTTAATATAGGGTGCCCGGATTTTATCGGGACAATTATGCGGCAATATCAGCGTCACCGTGCTGGCTTCGGTATGCCGTTCCCAAAGAAAATATATGCCAGATTTAGTATGACCCGATCCGTGACGCGGAGCCAGACTCCATTTATCAAACGTTGGCTTGTCGTTGATCAGTCGGTGGTCTTCATTGTACCGTTCATCTGATTCGATGAGCCTGACAGTCTGGTAAATTTCACAATGACTAACGACCGGCGCAAATCGCCGCAGATGCATTTCATCAACAGCCCATTGTCTCAAGGGGTGATCATTGTGGCGCAAATGCAATCCTTCTGTGGCCCGAATCCTCTTATCTTTTGCCTGTCAACCTTAGCGCAAAACTCCTTTCATGTCCTGTGGGTAATTGAGTTTCGATAAGAGTCGCGAACCGGTGATCGTATTGGAGGCGCAACAGGTTTTAATGCCCGGCACACAATTGAAAATCTTCTGGCTATCATGGAAAGCCGGCATTTTGAATTTTCGGTGGAAACGGTAAATCATGCGCCAATAGTGCCGGCTGGCTGGCAGAACGAGTAGATACAGCCCATCTGAGTTTGCAAACTTAATATTGCTTGTCCTGGCCCTTCGCCGCCTCGATCGCGAATGCTGCCGGATCTATGAGGATATCTTCAAAAGATGCCTTGGCGATATACTCCCAAGTGCCTCTGATTGCGATGAATTTTGTACAATAAAACCACGAAAAACAGCCGTTCTTTGAACGTTCATAGATGTGTCTCGATAGTGAAATGGTGACCCCTACGGGAATCGTGAAGATAACTTAAGTATGTGATATATTAACAAATTATTTTGATTTTATAGAATTGTACCCTCAAATATACCCTCACAATATCTGGATTTATGCGGAAAAGGGCGGATCTGCTATCACTCCTTCAAAGCAGAAAGAGATCTGATTTTAAGGTCGGATTCTCTGCGCCGAAACTGATAAAATGGCAGCGCTTGTATTTGATCAAACGGCTGAAATATCCCGATTGCAGAATGTCGGCTTCAAGCATGATGCGATCGAAAAGCGGACAGACTTCTTACGATCCAATTGCGGGCGTTGGAGCAGTTGAACATCGATCCCGAAACTGGATGCTACAGGCAAGTCAGAGCTTTCAAGATCTAGAAGGTTTCGCCGAATAGATCGAGCACAGCCTGCCATGCGTGCGGCGTGTGTTCCGGGTGATAGCTGACGCCGGGCACAGTGGTCATGGTATGGGCATCACCTTCGGCGAATGATCCATCCGGGTTTCTGGGTTGTGCCCAGAACGCGTGCTCGGCCCCACCATAGATGTTGACGCGCCAGTCAGCGCCCACTTCCTGAAGTGCGCTGCCGAAGTCTAGAACTTGCTGAGGGGTGCAAAGGGGATCTTCCGACCCCGTGCAGAGAAGGAAAGCGCCGGTAACGTTGGCCCAGTCTTCGGCCTTGGCATCCGGGAAGGCAGGATGGACGACCGCAATAGCTTTAAAGGGGACGCCGGTCCTTGCAAGTTCGAGCACGATCTGGCCACCAGCGCCATAGCCGAGAGCAGCGATTCTATCAGGGTCAACACCGGCTTGCGCGAGAAGAAGATCAAGCGCAGCACGACCAATAGCCTGCATCCGCTCGACATCGGCTAACAAGGGCATCACCCGGGCCAGCATCGCAGCCGGCTGATCGAAGAAAACCTCACCGCCGTGATAATCCATCGCCAGCGCCAAATAGCCATGCGCGGCCAGATCGTCGGCCCGCTGCCGCTGGTACTCTTCGAGGCCGACTCCGTCATGTCCTATCAGCACCGCCGGCCAAGGCCCAGGACTGTCCGGCTGCGCTAAGTGGGCGATCATTCTCAGACCGTCCACGACGTAGGTAACTTCACGCGTTGTGATCATCATCCACTTTCTATCTAACAAGTGGGGTCTAGTCTAGACGATTTTGGTGACAGAATGTCGGCTAATCTGACGGGCTCCCCGAAAGCCGAGTGGCACGAAACCACCACCCCAAAGCGGACACTCGTCGTATGACAGGAATATCCCAAACATGGATGTGAGAGTGAAACCAGATTGGCGTTTTGATTTATTTCATCAGGCAACTGAAAGTATCCGTTTCGGTCTTAGTGCCCATCTAAAGCTAGTCGTTTCAGGTGACATTGCTAGCCTCGAATGCTTTTGATTGCTTCCAGCACGCAGAGTGAAGAGGTGATATTTATGCGCTATAAATCGATACTCCTTTTACACCTATTGCATTGACGGCATGCCAAAAACACTAGTCGAGAGCCCTTATGAGGAACTTGAACTGAACCGCATTGTGGTCGCGGCTGATGATCGCAGTCTTTTGAGTATACAGAGCAACCAGGGGGTAACTCCTGCGTATCACCCGGTTCAATCAGCAATAGCTATCGGATCGCTAGCACAGGTTCGAGCGGAAGCTCTTGCACCCATAGAGGGCTCTAGAGTTTAGTTGATATTATGTCTTGTGGAGAGGACGGGGACTGGCGTCCGCTTTATCCCGAAATTTCGCGGATTGAGTCAAAGGTTCGCGACTTTCCACAACCGAGCTAGATCCGATTGGATAAGGCGTAGCGAATGACCATCATCCTTCAGGTTAGATCACCAAGTGGCTTGTGAACAAGTTGAAAAGTCCAGGGCCCGACTCTAAAGAGACCGGACAAGGGGCTACTGATGCGGAGATTATCTTCGCCCACAATTGGTGGGCTTTGTAAGGCGCAGAAAAGTAGGCTCTCCGCACCTATGCGGGACCCAACAGTCTTTCATCTGCTATTCGTCAAAGCCGTTATCTGGAAATATTTCAAAACCAGATATCTTTCACCATTCGCCCATCGCGTGGAAGTTCTTTGAAGCTGTCGTGCCCGTCGAAGTGGCGGATTGGAAGCGAGTTGATTGGTGAAGGGTCAGACATCCTAACATTTACGGCAGTCCGCTTGCGCCCGTTTTCGTCCTCGGAACAAGCAATAAAATGCGTCACACACCCACAAATGGCACAAAAATGGAATAAGATATCCCCGCCATCGCGCCGCCGATAAATACTTGTATGCCCGGTCGTTTGAATGTCATGACCATCGTAACCGTAGGCCCACAGAGTGCCGTAGCGCCGACAGATTGTGCAATTGCAAGCCGTGACCGACTTTGGCTCCCTATCGAGAGCCCAGCCAACTTTGCCGCAGTGGCACGTCCCTTTTAACATGTTTCAATTTCCATTCTGAGCAATTTCGGCGATTCCTTGCGATGGCTCCGATCAGCTATGTCCGTACTTTGTTGAGGATACCTCTGTCAAAATTGGCATTCCAGTCTACCGATAGAAATAGTCGGACCGACGGCCTTCCGTGTTAGCAGAAACTTTCCAAGACCGACCGCAACGTGCTATTCTAAGCACCTATAAAATTCTCTTCACAGGCGCTTTCAAGCTATAATCTTTGCTGTTCAAGCGTCCCAAAGATCTGGAAATATCGTGTCTCGCTGACTTCCCACTTTACGCGTGTAGCCAGAATCCGAGTTGTTACCGCAATCTCTGGAAAGTGGGTATTAGCGGCATGCTCAAGACTACTCGAACGAAAGTATATAGTTGGATGAGATCGCGCGCCAGTAGCGAGCGTCTTAAGACTTCATCTGACGAGCGATCTCATCCGATTGTGAAGTTACCCATTCTTTGCAGGGCACGGGGAGAAGGGTAGCATCACAAATATTTTCAAACGTCTAGCACGTTCGTTTTTATTGAGCCGAGACTAAAATCTGTAGCTCAGCATAATTCCGGCCATTCCCTGATCTTCTGAACCGCGCTCCTGAACCAATGAAGAATCGGCAATATCACCAGATAGTCGGTCATATCCGGCAAAACCCGTTACAGAAATCCGATCACTTACAGGCACTACAACAGACCCATGGAAGCCATAAGAATTCATTCCGCTACCAGCGTCATATTGCGACAATCCGGATGCTATTGATTGGGCTGCGTTGACGTCAAAAAAGGCGCTGTTATATTTCTTGTCTCCGAATGTAATTCTAGGACCGAGTGAGAAAGATCCGGTTCTGCCTAAGGCGTCAAAAGTGCTGCCATATTTCAATTCAGCATCACCGACCAATCCCTTGTGGCCATTTACGCCCTGACGCAGTTCGGCTTTTGCGCTGAAATTGCCAATCGAGTATTGAGCAAAGCCACCAAGTTCGACGGTAAAATCAACATCGCCCAAACCGATCAGATCATCGGTGCCATCGCCAAGGCCAAGCGGATTGCCGCCATCTTCATCACGGCCAAAGTTGAAACGCGCCACCGGTCCGGCCTTAAAACCGTTAGAGTTGATAGCGTTCACTTCAATGCCCTGGATAGAAGCGGTAAGCAGGTCGTCATATTGGACGATCAAGTTGGGAAAGACACTTACCTGGTAATCATCGTCACCAAGGTAGATGGGATTGTAGAGGGCACCTGCAGATAGCGATACCTGCCAACCTTCGTTCTGGACCCGATCCTCGGGTTTATCTGGGTTTTGTGCATAGGCCGAGCAATGCAGCATGGCAGCACCAGCAAGCACAGAAATGAATTTTTTCTTCATGGAAACAATCGCCTTCTTCGGGGTCTGTTTGGTTGACTTCCAAGGCAATAATCACTTTGCGTTTCGACGTTTTTTCTGCAGTGTAAAGATTTGTTAAGCGGGCTGGAGAACGGTAATATTGTCTCTGAATTCTGTTATTCAGAGTTTTGAAATATGCATTTATAATGTCACCCAACTCTTTCTGGACGTCATTCCCTTCATGTATGAACAGGGGCCACCGATGCTGCAATCAGCTGCTGTGAAAGATCATAATGAAGCGGCATAACGGTTGAGAGCAAGATAATCGATAAAATCAATATTTATGGATCGGCGCGGCAGCAATATGATCGGCAATTAATGAAAGCAGCAGATACGCCATATTGGTATGGACCGCGCGTTTGATTGCAAAATCACCGGGGCAAAGAAATGCGAAGGCTTTCTGCATATCAATGTCAATGAATATGATCACCGGACCTCATGGCAAACGGTAGCTAACAACCCGATGGTAGTACATGCAGTATCAAAAAGTATAGGGTTATACGGATGTATTTTGAAGCGGTACGCTGCAAGTTTGAAAGCGGGTCAGATGACGGTGATGGCCGATTGCCATTCCGCCATATGAAACCCAGTATCAATAAGATCGTGATCAATATACCGTCGTTTGATGCGAAGGAACAGGAAAACGGGTAGCCCAGTCTAAATGGCATGAAGGCATAGATTTCAAAAAAATCGTTTGATCTCAACGCTATTAGCAATAATGCGAGGGTCTCTCCTACCCTATTCGCGAATATGTGAGCGCTAGCTGACATGATCAAATTCTCCTTCAGTGGCAATGTGAGGATTGGGGAAAAGAACGCGCACTGTGGATATTGTAGCGTTGTCGATCATGATCGTACCACCATGTGCATGCGCGATTTTTTGCACCAACGGCAGGCCCAATCCGGAGCCTGGTACATTCTGTTTGTTCTTTCCGCGGTAAAAGGGTTGCAACACGTTTTGGCGCTCACCTTCCGAAATACCTTCTCCGGCATCCATAACAGCAAGCTCAACCGCGGATTTATTTGCATGTATAATTACCTCCACTGGCGCCAAACCATGAACGACAGCATTGTCGAGCAAGTTACGCATCAAGTGTTGGATCAATCGCGGGTCCCCATTAATCTCGGCAGCGTCGCCAGAGACGGAACAATTTTGATAGCGTGCGCATTCTTCTGCGGCGATTGCCATCAAATGCACATTTTCAAATTTCTGTGTAGCCAAACCGGTATCGATACGGCTGATCAAAATCAGTTCGTCGATAAGCGCATCCACTTCCTTAATATCATCCTGCATTGCCACGCGCCGTTCAGGATTGTCCTTCTTTTGAAGCATTTCAATGCCCATGCGGATGCGGGCTAAAGGCGTTCGTAGTTCATGAGAGGCATTGGCAAGTAACAGGCGTTGTGAGGTCACCAGCTTTTCAATTTGCTCGGCCGCTTTATTAAAACTGCGTGCAACGCCCGCGACTTCATCACTGCCTTCAACCAACACGCGTGCGTTCAGATTGCCAGACCCTATTCGTTCCACGCCTCGCTGCAACCGTTCCAGGCGCCGTGTCACGCGTCTGATAAAAGGGTATACCGCCAGGGAGATCAGGCCGGCAAGCACCAAAAGTGAGAATCCAATCCCGAAAGTGTCACTTGGTATGTCTGCCTGATTTACGTCAACCACAATGCTGCGGCCATCAGCAAGCATTTTCATGAAGCGCTTTCCTGCCGCATTGTCGTTCCATTGCACCGATCCAATATCAGATGGGTTCAATTCTGTTGGTTTACCGGTAGCAGCAATTAGTTGGTTGTCGGCACTCCATAATGTGATGTCAAAGTTGAGTGCACTGGAAATGTCATCAACTGCTTTTTTTTGCTGGGCTAAGTCTGCACCTGCTTCTGGCAACAATAATTCTGTGAGGGATGAGGTTTTTTGGAACAGAAGATCTTCATATCTGTCATGGCCGGACACATCGACAATGAAGTAAGCGATCGCAGCAAATACCAAAAGGCTAGTCACGAAAATCGCACAAAGCTGGAGATATAAATGACGCAGGAACATAGGTTACTCCTGAACCTTTGCAAAGACATAGCCGACGCCGCGGACCGTTAAAATCCGGCGCGGCTGTTTGGGATTATCTTCTATTTCTGACCGAAGGCGGGAAATATGGACATCTATGGAGCGGTCATATGCCTCTAAAGCGTCACCTTGCAGTTGGCTCATTATCTGATCGCGCGTAAGGACGCGACCCGCACCTTTGGCTAAGATTTGAAGCAATTGGAATTGATAGGACGTAAGATTGCAGCGCCGGTCATTAATATGTGCTTCGAGTGCATCATTGTCTATCTCGAGTTGGCCAAAACGCATAATTTGGTATCGGCCCTCGGCCTCTTTGCGGCAGCGTCTTAATATGGCTCGCATTCGGGCAAGCAATTCTCTCGGCTCGAAGGGTTTTGGGACATAATCATCTGCCCCAAGTTCCAGTCCGACTATCCTGTCCAACGGATCGCCTTTCGCTGTCAGCATCAAGATTGGAACATCTTTTTTGGTGCGCATCTGGCGACAGATTTCCAGGCCATCGATATCCGGAAGCATCAAGTCGAGAACCACAAGATCGAAAGCCCTTGAATTGAACAGATTTAGACCATCGGTTCCATTATGAGCGACCGTTACATCAAAAGCATTGTCACCAAGATAGTCCCGAACCATCGCAGCAAGCCGGAGATCATCGTCAATCAACAGGACTTTGACTTGGAGTTTGATCGCATCGGTCGTCGCCCGGTTGTCGTCCCTAATCCTCTTTAACCCTTGTTTCGTTTTCTCAATCAATCTTGGCTCCTGTCTCAAGTCTAACTATCGCTGCATTGTTTATGACTTTTCTCTAGCAGGTTAAGAAATGTAAAGCTGAGGAGTGGGGGAACGCCCAAGACAACTTGATTCCTGGCATTGGAAAACCACACTGTGAGTTAGCGATCAAAATATGCCGCCAGTTTTCCGGTGGTACTTGCAGATCACAAAGAAAGTCGTCTGGAGCAACCTGCTGCGACGAAGAAATTCCGAAGTCGGCTTCTTGCGCCCAAGGCAGACACTAGAGTCCTGACAGCTCTACCCTGAAACTGGACTTTGAAGAGCGCTTGATAGCCTCATACTCACTTTTCAATACAATCACAATCAAGGGCATCGTAATAGCGCGTCCATTCACTTCGAACTTCCTCCTCAGAAGCACCTCGATCATATACAGGTGACGAAATCTGATTTGCATGTTCAACAGTCATAACAATTATCGAATGTATGGTGGAAACAGCTCCGTTTGAACACAGAAATTCCGTGAGAAGATCGAATTCTTTACCCGTCTTGTGAACAACACAAGTTCCCTTAAAACGATACCCCTTCCTCAAGTTTCGATCGACAACATTTAACTCGGCAACTGGTTGAAGCTCGAGATTATATATAGACGCTGGTGATCTCACTTCACCGATAACTATTCGTCTATCGTCCAAAATAAAGGCGAGACCTTTGGGTGAGAGATTTGGTGATCCATCTGGACACACAGTTGCCAGGAACGCCAAACGCTGATCAGCGACAAAGTCTTTCATTGCTGTTGTGAGCTTCGGCATGTTTGCAACTGTATAGCATTCTTGCCCGACTATCACTTGCTCTCGAACAATCCCCCCAAAATTGGCGTTGATTAGATTGGTTGAATATCAGTTATCGCAAGCCTATTCTATAAAGCTAATCAAAAGGATTTTATCATGAACAACTCTGTTTTGGATCGCCTGCCTCATTTCCAAACTATCGAGTTGTTTTATGTCTGCCTTTCTCACATTCGATCATCTATCGGTCGCCGCACCTGACGGCCGCCGTCTATTTTCCGATCTGACAATATCAGTCGGGCGCGAGCTCGTGGGGATTGTCGGGCGTAATGGCTCTGGCAAGTCAACCCTTCTCTCCGTTGCAAGCGGCGAGCGCGAACCCAGTTCCGGCACTATAAACCGATCATCGCACATCGCGATGCTGCGACAAATTCAACCCGATGACAGCAGCATTGCCGAGGCATTGGGTGTCGCAAGCGACCTAGACCGACTCCGCCGTCTCGAAATCGGGGAAGGCTCCGCCGAGGATGCTGGTCTCGCCGACTGGACACTGGAACAACGGATTGAGGATGTGTTCGATCGGGTAAAGCTACCTTCCATTAATACCCAGCGAAGCGTCGCCTCGCTCAGTGGGGGTGAGAGGACCAGGCTTGGCCTCGTTGCGATGCTTTTGACAAATCCAAATCTGCTTCTGATGGACGAACCGACCAACAATCTCGACGTACAAGGCAGAGAAGCTATTGCCGATCTGCTCGACGCCTGGCCCGGCGGCGCGCTGATCGCCAGCCATGACCGCGATCTGCTCGAACGAGTGGATCGGATCGTCCACCTTTCCCAAGTCGGTATATTTTCTGTGACCGGAGGATGGAGTGCATTTATCGCAGAACGCGACGCCTTGCGCGAGCGGCTCGAAACCGAACTTGCAAGTGCCGAGCATGATCTGAAACAGCAAAGAATTGCCGTTCAGCGCCAAGTAGAAAAGAAAGCCCGCCGCGATAAAGCGGGACGCGCGCGGCGCGCAAAAGGTATCGATTCAAAGCTGTTCTTGAACGCACAGGCAGAGAGAGCCGAGCACAGCGCAGCACGTGATTCACATCTCGCTGATCGATTGATCGGCGACGTCCGCAACGCTGTCGATGAAGCGCGGCGACAGGTCGAGATCGTCACACCGCTGACAATCGATCTGCCACAACCTGATCTGCCAGCAAATCGTACGCTCCTCAAATTCGACGAGGTAAGTTTTGAATGCGATGGCAAAATGCTGTTTGGTCCGCTATCTTTTTCCCTTACAGGTCCGATGCGCGTGGTGGTGAGCGGCCCTAATGGCAGCGGTAAAACCAGTTTACTGCGGTTGGCGATGGGACTTTCGGAGCCGAGCAGCGGTCATGTGAAGCGCATCAATAACGCGCTTGCAATGCTCGATCAGCATGTTGAACTTCTCGATCCCCGCCTCGATCTTGTCGCGAATATGCAGGCACGTCATGCCAAGATGACGAGAGGGCAGGCGCATGAAGTGCTTGCCCGCTTCGCGTTTCGTAACCAGGATGCCCTGCGTTCTGTATCAACCCTGAGCGGAGGTGAACGACTTCGCGCAGGACTGGCAATGATCACGGGTGGTCCATCCACGCCGCAGATGCTGGTTCTCGACGAACCGACGAACCATCTTGATGTCGAGTCAATCGAGATGCTGGAGCAATCGCTCTCATCCTACAAAGGCGCGCTCATGCTTGTGAGTCATGACCGGAAATTTCTCGACAACATTGGTTATGATGACGAAATTCATATCGCAGGATATTGCGAAAATGAATGACTGGTTTGAGGACAATCTCGAATCACTGTGTATGGCGACAATTGGTTCGCTCGCTGACCAACATCCAGCGTATCTGTAGCGTCCGTTTTTGCGCCCATAACCGCAACATCCCGCAAGCGGAAATTAAGTTTCAAGCGACCTGATCACAAATTCCGCACGTTCAACTACATTGTTTTTAGGGATCAGAAAAATCTTATAACCAAGCAGAGAATAGGCTTCAACTAGCCTTGAATATTCGGCAGTGGCCTCACTAAAGTCGTGCTTGCGGTCCGTATCTTGAGAGTATATTTCTTGCCACGGAGGGGTTAGAAACACTTGTGAATGATATGGATGATGTTGGGCGAGCTCGTCGAGAACGGGTGTCGCTGTTAAATGCTCCAATGCTGTGGCTGCATCGACAAGCCCACGGTCGAAGAACACCCAACTATCTGTAGCGCTCACTTCCTTTCGATCAGACAAAGCCATTTCGATTGTGCGGCGAGCAAAGGCTTTTGGATTGATCCAGGGAAGTGCATTGCCTCCACTTTTCCTCTCTTCTTGCACGATCCTTCGGCCAGGTTCTTCAATTACCTGATATCCGCGCCTGTTAAGTTCAGACAGCAAGGTAGATTTCCCTCCTCCCGAGCAACCTGATATCACTACAAACCTGTTCAGTTTAGTACTCCCTGTACATTCGAGTTTGTTTGCTTGTAGATTAACTACAGCCAAACCTCGCAATTTGAAAATATTTAGAACGCTGTAATTTCCTCTAAATCCCGGCAGCGGAGGTTAAGAGAAATCGCAATTGTCTAGAGTGTGCCGTTTCCAGAACGAATTTTCGAGACAATGTGATGTGTTGCACAGCCGACATTCTAAAATCATGCTCTATCCATCACTATTGCGACGGTCGACCCGTGGAAGCGGTCGCCATAGCTTCAGCAAAGGGAGGCAAATCATGTTTAGATATTTATCAATTTTGATGACCGGAGTTCTCTTGACGACGGTTCCGTTTTCCTTTGATTTGGGACAATCTGCCGCCCATGCACAATCGAAAAAAGCAGTTAAAGAAAAAGCGGTCAACGAGGGGCCGGCTGTGAGGCGTGTGAGGAAAGAATTTGACCAACGTACTGCTGCTTCGATTGAGGGTATAAATCTCGGGGTGTATGAAAAATTATATGATGAGTTAGTTGAAAATCGAGAAACTTTGAAAAAGCAAGCCGAGTTATATTCTCCTGACCGCTCTTATCCAAGCAAAGAAAGAGAGCAATACGCGGCCGGGCGCTTCGCTGATATCAACGCTGCACAGCAGATCACGGACAAATATATCATTGCGATCCGTGACGCCCATGATGTGGAAAGCTTGCGCTCGCGTATCGAATCTTTGAGGCAGCAATGTGAGAATGAAAAAGCCGACAAGCTATTGGAACGGATCAAAAACCTTATCCCTGAATTTAAAAAGCGCTGGCAAGCTGCAAAACTTGCTGGCTCCCACAGTAAAATTGATTCCGAAAGTGCGTTCTATGAATATGACAGAGCGCGAAATTTCTATCTGATAGCCAAGAGCTACCCCCGGAAAAAATGCAAGATCAAGAACAACTCAGGCGATTCAGACAGTGGCGGTGAGGTAATCGAGCTTGATGATATTGGCGGCGAACCAGATGCCGAGCAAGTTGAACTTGATCCCTGCGAGCGAGTTGATGGTCGACTTAATCCGATGAATGCAAGTGAATGCAGAGCTTGGGCGCCCGTCTTGGGCACTTGGGTCAACCGTCAATATGGCGGCTCTATCACATTCCGCTTGCGATCTGATCGTACCGTATCCGCCTACATCGGCAATACCAATGAACGCATGCGCTATTACGGTTATGAAAACGGCATGGAAATATTGCATGGCTGGGGGCTTGCTGGGTCAAATGGCGCCACTTGGCTAGTCTGGGCCAATGGCGGATTTGAGTTTGCTGCAAAGATGCCCGGAAGAAAACCGGGACAGACCTTTGGCCAAGCCGCTTGGAATCGAAGTGGAACAATCTTTGTTGACAAGAAAAATCCGAACTCAATCAGTTTACCAGGTCAACTGAAATGGCGATTGTCAAACGGTACCGCTTGGGTACGCCAGCAGTAAGCTGTGGTTATCCGAAGCTCCGCAAAATTTCTTCGCTTACGCAAAAGGCCGAACAGATGCCCGCTAACGGCCACTCCGCATTGATCAACAAAAAACTCTTGCTAAAAACACGCCGTCCACAGATGCGCCCTTAGCAGTCATGACCGATTCATCTCGAAAGCGAACATTGGCGAACATCTTCTTGAGCGACCCAGTTGTTCAAAGATGAAACGCCAACTGCCTGACTGTTTATTCGCAACTGCTTCGGCCCTTTGGTAGCCCTATGCATTGTACGCCAAGTTTTGGAACCGGTTTCGCAATGATGACAAGCACTAGGCAAACGTTGATTACGAGCTGGGAAATAGGAAAGTAGGCGGCTCCCTCAACGGAAAAATCCTATGCAGATGAAGATCAAAAGGAACAACTTCCATCAAATTTATGTTAGAAAAAGCTGCTGATCCTTGAATATTTATATGGGCTTTGAGAGGGTTTTGTTGACTATCCGCCACCCGGCAGAGGTTTTTTGTAGGTTGAAATAGTCCGTGCTCGTTGTGCCGTCGCCACCATTCGTTATATCGATTCTGGCTATCGCGGCATGTCCAGAGACATCAATAATCAAAATTTTGCTGGTTCTTGGTGCCTGATCTTCAGGGATTTGAGACACGCGCTCCCACCAAAAATCCTGCGTCAGAGATCGCAACGCTCCCTTGCTACTCACAGACATCAATAATGCAGTTGGATGAAAGGATTTCTCAATCGCCGAATGGTCCTTTTCGTCGGTGACAGTCAGATATGTATTCAGGGTTTGTAGAACCGCCATACGTTCCGATTTTGGGCCATCGCCCATGACATCAGCAAGGCCGTTGGCTGTTGCCGGTTGGCTGAATGCGCACAGAAAGTAAATTGCTACAATCCAATATTTCATCGTTTCACTCCCAAGAAAGACAGGTTTGTTCGAGAAAGGTTGTTATCCCTTGGTAAATTAAGATGGCTTTCGTTCAGAAAGGTCCGAGACATGCATAGCATAGTTTTGAAGAAACGGAGCCATATCGCCAAGAAATTTCCGATTTCTTAGACCTGATAGTGATTGACAACTTATGTCCAAATGACCGAAATTTGTTCGATGAGTTCGTGTGCTAGTTTGCCAATGTTTTAACCCATTGTGCAACCGCTTCATCTTCCATCTCACCTCCCGTCCACCGGATGACCGGATCATACCAGATGTTATTCGCACATAATCTGTTTCTGTAGACTTTGAGTGACCAAGAAAATTTCATCTCTCCACTCGGTAGATCTTTCCAGACATTGTCGATATACACAGAGTCAGCAGACGTGGGTTGGCCAATATGGACAACGTCAGCGAGATTTCGCATATTGTCGGCAAAATCCAGACACGCGCTAGCGCAATACCAGTCGGTCAACAAATAGACTTTTCCTTGAAACGGGGATGGCGTTTGTAGAGGCAGTCCGGGACCTGTTGGGCGGGCCTCATCAAGCATTAAGTCGGTACCATTTATGCGGGATTTTCGCATATCATCTGCCACGCGGATTCGAAACTTTGATGCGTCAGTCAATCCGGCATCCGCGCTTCTGATAGCCTGTTCACGCAAAGCTTGTTCATTGTATTCCGAAACCCGCCAATCGACCGTTTGATCCTTGCTTGTTTCCAAATTACGCGCCGTTCTTGCTCCCCATAGTTTTGCGACTATTTGATCACCCCAACCGCTATTGCCGCCGTCGTTACCGCGAACGTCGAATACAACAAATTCGGCCTTATGAAGGGCCTCTTTTTTGTCACCAAGCTCTGTAATCAGGTTTTGGATTTTGACAGCCCGTTCGCCCCAAAAGTTGAAAGTGGGTAACGAAATAAACCAGACGCCGTCAATCTTTTGAATGCCGAGTTCAGGACGATGGTTGCCACTCGCTTTGCGGACGTTTGACTCTGCAGTTTCTGGATCAATGGCAGACCAATCAAGATACAAATCAGTCAATTTCCCATTCACAAGAAAGCTGCATGTTTTTGGTTTCGTTTGATCATTTTGCGCAACCAGAAAAAGATGGGGTGAATCGACAATCTTTTCATGGGGAATGTCCTTGTTGGTTCGTACGTTGAACACACGCTGCTCTAACAAATCGCTGGTTTTGGTCCCATCGCAGCCAACAAGCTTGCTCCCTTCGAGAAAGGAAGAGAGTGGCGATGTGAAACTAACAGTCGTTTTGCCTTCACCATCAGACCGCGTTAGAAAACCGGGCCAGATAAGGTTTTCTGGCTTGGCTGGATAAAGCAGCAAATGACCGTCCCTAAATCCATTCACATACTGGCGTAATACTCGTTCATAATCTGCTTTCGTTTTGGCTTTCTTGGCAAGTTTTTCCGCAGCCTCGTATCCGTCATTCAACCAGTCTACAAATTTGGGGTTTTCGGGATCAACAGGCCCTGGATGGTTCTCTGATATGGCCTCTTTAATATCTGTCAGATCATCCAGTGTATTTGCAGGCCAATTGGCTGCAAATGCGGATGAGCTAACAAGGGCCAAAAAACAGACTAGGCCAGCCATGACGCTAGCCAGGCCTCGGTTCGTCCGTATTGAAATACAGTAAGCTATTTTTACTATGGTAGGTTTGGTCATCAAGCATCACTCACTTAAACTTTAGGTATAATTTACCGCATTATCCCAAGAGTTTATAGCGTCGAACATATAATGACGACCAATGCCGCTCTTTTTGTCATGGTTTTCTTCGGTACTTGGGTTTCGCCATAGAAATCCCTTGTTCGAAAACGGTATGGGTTCTTGAACCGTCGCTTGGTTTGCGCGGGTGTCAGGTACAAGCAATGTTGCTTGCCTTGATTAAGTAAAAAGCAAAGTGGATTTCCATGGCGAAAAGGGCAAAATATTTCCGTGTATGTTGAATATTAGGTCCAAGATCTCATTGTTGAACGAAAGGCGCAAGTAGGCAGTATTTGCGTGGTCGGTGCCTGGTGAGATACTCAGTGTTATGAAATATACCGGCCATAACTAGTTTAATTATTTGATATATATAGTAAATGGCGGAAGAGGTTTTGGTGATGGATTGAAAAGAATGACAAAAAATTTGTTTTGATGGTTCTATCCAAGGGCTTTGAAAGCAATTTAGGTACTGACAATCGAAGTTTGGCGGTCAACTCGAACTTCCGGCAAAGCTTGAATGGGCCTTATGCTATGTTACGCCGCACCCGCTATCTGGATGCGGCAGCAACAAAAAGATTCGTCGAGAACTTGATTAAATTTTTGTCATGGCTGTTTGCAATGCACTGTCACTAATTGCGGGAAGATAAGAGGTGCCATGCTCCAATATAGCCAGCGGTCAAACGGGCCGTATCTTTTCGCAACGGGTTCAGAGGTCATTTTTTTGTTCTGCCTCAATTTGGGCTGTTAAAAGGCGTAACAGAAGACGAACACCGGCTTGATAATCCCCAGTTGTCATGCTGCCAGCAGTATCACTTGAGGTTTGAACGGATTGCGCTAACGCATGGCCATGTGTGTAGTCGACAAGTACATCCAACCATATATTTATTGATTTTGCCGGTAGTTTGGTTGCAACGAGTTCACCGTGCAAAGACTCGGTGATGCGCTTGACTTGTCCGGCAAAAGCACTGGGTTCTCTGAAAATACACAATGTGAGTTCTGGAAATATCGCGACGCGTTCACAATATGCCATCAGCAATGCTTGAATTCGTTCAAATGGACTATCGTCTTTGGGCAGGTTGTCTAAAACATTATCATAGACGGCATCGGCCAGAACCTGAATAAGTTCTTCTCGGTTGCCTGTGTGATGGTACAGCGCCATCGGCGTGACCGACAAAGACTTGGCCAATCCCCGCATTGTCAAAGATCGTTCACCGCCCGTTTTCAGTATATCGAGTCCCGCTGTCACAATGTCAGAGCGCGTTACGCTTTCCTGGCCTTTTTTTGGGCGACCTACAGGATTCTTGTTCATTGACTGACCTCATAACGACTTTGCGTTAAGCCGGAAGGGAAAGCCTTAGTTTTAATATGGCGCAATGAGACATCGCTCTCGATAACACCGAATAATGGCTTTCCTTCACCAATAAGAACAGGGATGCGGGTCAGTATCAGATCAACAATCAACGCCTCGCGCAGAAAGGACTGAATGATCTGGCCGCCGTCGATATAGGCTTTTTTCCATCCTTCATCGGCGCATAGCTGCATGACGGTTCTAGGGTCAGCATTAATAAAACGGATGCTATTTGCTGAATCTGGCGGCGTGGCTGACTGTTCAGAAAGTGTGCGGGACAAGACAATGACGGGAATTTTGTAAGGCCATGTTTTGAAGCTTGAGACTTTCTCAAAAGTTCCTCGCCCCATGACGATAACATCCATTTGTTCAATAAATTGTTGATAGCCGTGATCTTCGTCGCGGCTAGCTTCAACCTCTAGCCAGTCTATATCGCCATTAGTTCGGGCAATGAAGCCGTCCAAACTGGTGGCGATGAATACGTGTCCCGTGGTCATGTGGATTCCTATATAAATATACAGTGTATAATAATAAAGGAATCCCGTTTTCTATCAAGCCAAACTTACTATCTCGCGACAAATAGAGCTATTCTTCGATATGTTTGATGACCTCCATCCGAAGGTCTCAACAAGCGGTATTATATGAGGCACAAACGATGATCAGTGCTGTCCAATCACGGATAGAGAAGTCTTGCTGCCGCGTTGGTCATAGCAACAAAATCATGACCTGTTCGAGGAACTGTTTGCAGTTTCCAGCCAAATTTCAATTTTTCTGCTTTGGCAAGATTTGATCCGGTACGGAAAAAGTTGCGGCCCCGTGCCAGTCGATTTGGCCCTTGCTTGTCAATCACGGGGGTGTGGAGGAGAGTGCCGCCTGCAGCATCGGAATTGTCCTCTTCTCCAAGCAGGATTGTCAAAGGTGCACTCAAAATGTTGGCCAGTTGCTCTTTGTCAATTCCTGTTCCCATCATCCCGCTCGGTGGTGGTTCTGGCAGAGAAGGCAATGTATAAAATCCGGCATTCGCCGCAACGATCCGGTCCGCTTTTGAGTCAGGGTGAAACAAGGCAAGCCTGTGAAGGACTTGCCCACCTGCTGAATGTCCGAAGATATCATATCCGGATCGTTTCGATCCAGTTATCTTTACCAATAGATCAAAGACGCGATCAAAATCGAAAAATATCCAGTTGTTGCTGTCGGGTTCCGGCCGCATTTGAATGTCTTCATCTCGAAGTCGTAGAATGCGCGCATTTGGCCCGGTTCTAACAAACTTTGGATTGTTGAGCATGAGATCCTTAACCACCCCTCCCATCTGATAGGCCGCGAAGTTGTAGGTTTCTTCTGGATAGCCCAGAGCGGCTACCAAGATACCCTTGCGACAAGCCACTTCTAGCCAGGCATTTCTGTAGTCATCGCTGTTTCGGCCAGCGCCGGGTATTACAATCAGCAGGGGTGATTGCGATGTGAACCCAGTTGGCTTGTAAAAATGCACATTGATGAGCTTGTTTTCCCGTCCAAGTCCGCCCGCCATTTGGAAATGCCCGGCGCCAGATGGGAGATGATCAGGTTGGAAACCCAAATTTCTGTCTTCGGCCGGTTTCAGGATCATCCCGCAATCAGGACAGCGCCCTGGTGCTGGAAATACATGATTATCCATCGAGCAGCCGCAAGGAGGGCAAGAAAAACCCTCCGAGCCTGAGGTTCTCGCCGCAGCGGTATTCGGCATGATTGAAAAAGCGGGGAGTGTCAGTGTGGATGCGACAAATGTTCTTCGGGACATGGAGAATATCATAACGGGCTGCTTTCGCTGAAATGTTTTTGATAAGAACTAGGATCAATTCCAAATCGCTGTTTGAAGGCGCGTTGGAATCCGTCGGAACTGGAAAAGCCGACCATGAATGCCGCCTGCGAAATGCTGGAACCTTTGCTCAGCAAGGACCGACCATGATCGAGGCGAATGTTTTTGATGTAAGCGGCTGGCGGCATATCGAAAACATTCTTAAATCGCCGAGCAAATTGGCGGGAACTCAGGCCTGTTCTCTCCGCCAGTCTCTCAATCGTTAGATCTTCGTGAAGATTGCTCGCGGCCCATCGGCAAACATCACTTAAGCGATCATCAGTCATGGATTGCATCTGCAAGGGTAGGGAAAATTGCGTTTGCGCCCCTGGGCGTCTCAGAAAAACCACCATTTCACGTGCGACCGACATAGCAGCCGCTTCCCCCACATCGCGATGAATAAGATCGAGCGCGAGATCAATGCCAGCCGTTACGCCGCCCGAGGAATGAAATTTCCCATCTTTCAAAAACAGTGCATTGGCATTCACTTGCACATGGGGAAATCGTTCTTGAAAATCATCTGCATGAGCCCAATGGGTGGTTACCTTCCGTCCGTTCAGCAATCCCGCTTCGGCCGCTGCATAGGCACCAGTGCAGATTGAAACTATGCGCGCGAAATTTTCATGATGCTTGCTAAGCCATTGGGCCAGTCGGGTCAGATTACCGGAATGGCGTATGCCCGCTCCGCCAGGAATGATGAGAGTATGCGCATCCGGTTTTTTCGGCGCGATGTAATCTGCACTGAGTTTCAAGCCGGATTCGGTTATGAACGTGTGTTTCTCAAGTCCCCAGAATTCGATTGAATATGGACATGTATCTTCGCCATTCTTGGCCGTAGAGAAAGCCTCGATCGGTCCTGTTACATCAATCGCATTGACGTTGTCGAACAATAGCACAGCAATGGAGCAGACGGTTTGCATAGTCGGACCATATCAATTTCGGTGATTGTCTCATATGACCTTTATCCGACTAAAACGGACAAGCAAGGGCAGTCACCGAATATTGGAGCGAAGTATGTAGCTCTCGGTCAAGACATTCACCAGACACAGTCATGCTGTCCAACTCGACCGCCGGCGCAGGGAATTGGCCCAATTTAAAACATTTTTACAATCGCCCGGAACACTGAGATCAAAAATATCTCCTAGCATCAACGGAACCATTCCCTGAATATCAGCAAAAGAGAAACTGTTACCTACGATAAATCGTCTACCATCTGACATTTCCCGGTCTAACCAACGCCACTTGCCGGGCATGGCGCGCCTCTGTGCTGCGGCAAATTCGGGAACTTGTTCGAGAACGTTGGAGAATAGCGGCAATTCGTGCCGCACCATTTGCCCAATCGGCAAAAACAGCTGCCAGAAAATACGCTGGGACCACATTTCAATTTGAGCCTGCTCAATTGGGCTTTTCCGCATCAATATTTTGTCAGGATATATCAATTCCAAATAACGAGATATCGCCATACTTTCCGTGATGATTTGCCCGTCATCTAATGCCAGAGCAGGAACTTCAACCAGAGAGTTTATCTTTAGGTATTCTGGAGACCTTGTATCGGTTCCGAGGTCAAGCGTTTCACGTGGCAATTCTATACGCTTTTCGGCTATGAAAATTCGAACTCTCTTGGCATTGCCAGCGTTCGCGCCATAAAGTTTCACAATGAACTGCCACCTTAAGTTAACTGGTGTTCTTGGATGTTGTGAAAAAGATAAGCATTGGCGGTTAGGAGCGGCTCCCGTATCCTCAAGTACATATGAAATTAATCACCAAGTGACCAATCACAACTCATACTCCATACCCAGTTTCCGATTGAGCCATCCGACGGCTAGCCCAAGCATCCCAAAATGCGCGGCGAGAAATCCGCCGGAAAGCAAAAACCATTGCGTAAGATCATTGATCTGTACCTTTGCAGCGGAGCCCATCACGGATGCCGCTGCGGTAAAGATAGCCATCAACATTGCCAGTTTTAACCCGCCAGAAATACCTTCACTTGACCAACTGCTGCGAAAATAGATTACGACAAAAGCCGTACTTTCCATCAGCCAGGCCACTAGGCCAAAGCCATAAATGGGACTGTCCATACGGGTATAGACACCGAGATTAAGATAGGCCTGTTCAAATAGAATGACGTGCCAGAAGATACTGATGAAGATGGTAATCACCAACGCCAATGCCCAAATAACCAAATGTTGTTTAGTCATCGCGGATTATCCGTGTCGGTCATTTGTAGGTGCACAGTGAGGATTCCCTTTTCCAGTATTGAGAAATGCCTGCAGGCTATCGACGAAGAACATGTCCCACCCGGCTTCGCAGATTTCATAACAATGAAGACCCGGAATGAGGCCGTGATGTTCAATCATAATGTCGGTCTGGTTACCATTTGAGCGAATGTCCCAACGAACTCGAGTGTCCAGCCATTCGGTTTCAATCTCTTGGGGCATATCTTCATGCAAATGAAGAGCCTCGATACAGACCATTTCAACACATCTGCCAGGTTCAAGGGCGGTAGCCTCAAAAGTCCAGTAACCGTTTCCCGGTGGAAAGGTGAACTTTGACCGATCTCCCATTTCCTTCATCGGAGCGTCCGGTCTGGTCCACCATTCATGCATGCCTTCGGTCAAAGCCCAATAGGACTTTTCGGCATCAGCTTTCACGGCGATGATGCGTTTGTAATTTTGCGATGTCATTATGAATTCTCCTTATTCCGTTGCCACAAGGACTTTTTGCCTCGCGCAAGCGGCGGTTCGATGGATGAAGGCGGCGCGGTAACCTTCATCGGAGTAAAGGGAGACGAGCGCATGCAAGTCAGGATATGCGCCGATCGCAACGATATCCCAGTGCTCTTCTTCGCCAATAAACATGCCGGAAAAAGGGCCAACATGAAGAAACTTGCCCCCAACGCGCTCCATCGTCGGGACACTGACCTCCGCATATCGGTTAAATGCTTCCTCACCCGAGACACTGGTTTCGAAGGTATCGGAACGGGCGGGATAATTTGCGGTTTCGTTCAGCTTGAAGAAGTTGATCAACGTAACCGGTTCATTCTCCGGCAGCGTAAGAATCTGCCTCCATTGCTGTTCTGTTGGAGAGGCGCCATTTGACCCTTCCCCATACCAGTCGATAAACTGCTGCACATTCAAATTCATATTGGTCTCCTCGAAGTTTGGGTCACCCCATTGTCCGCAAAATTAATTGGCCAGCCGCACCATCTCTGCTCCCAATTTCGAAACAGAAATATGGAAAGTTTCTTGTAAATCCCGATATATTTTGAAGCGAGTACACAGCCATTCATACCGATCAAATCGCTTATCGTTTTCGACCCCGATGCACCTCGATTGCAATAACCACGATGGTAAAGCGTTGATCCGGGCCAACTTCCAGCCCTATGACGACCAATGAGGCGGCAGCGTTTTCGACATTCCGGGCAAAGCTTCCACGCGAGATTTCCAAGCTTCAAGTTTGGGGAACTCACGATCCAATCCATCAAGTCCCAGCATCACCATATCATCGGGCTTTATTTCCATCGCACGCTGTATCAGTCGGATATCGGGAAAGGCGACCGCATCCGCTGCGGTTGGATAGTCACCGCACAAATAGTCTGCCTGAGCCAACATTTTTTCAAGGCGTTCGCATTCAAACCTAAGTTTGTCAGCAGCTTGGTCCTTCGCCTTGCGCTCGTCAGATGGAGCCTCGGTCACCGGGATTCCCTGTACAAGGATTGAGAAGAAAACATCATTGTGGGCGGCACGCAGATAATCGACCGTTTCCAGTACATTTTGCCAGATGTTGGCTGCCTCGGCGGCATTTCGCCCAAATAGCGGTTTTTTCGGAAACTCGCGATCCAACCAGGCCAGAATGCCTATCGAATCCCGCAAGATGAGATCATCTTTAACAAGGGACGGCACGGTGCCGCGGGGATTGATTTCCAGATATTCGGCGGCTTTATGCTCACCCTTCGAGGCTTCGAGGTAATGAATATCATATTCGAGTTCTTTGAATGTGAGGCCGGCAAGCACTCTCCAAGCTCGAGGAGCGCCTGATACGGCATATACGGTCATGGTCATAATCGTTCACTTTCCTAAATGATGAATGGTGTTTGCAAAGAAACTATAGGTTTGGTATTCTTTCGCAAGAAGGCAGATTTTGCGTATATAGTATCAAGAAAGATACCAACTCTGAAAACTGGAGGAAGCATTGAATAAAGTCACATCACTGAAAGCTGCACCCATTCCTGTTTATGAAGACGGATTGTGTCCCATGCCCGACATAGCAAAATTGATCGGCGGGAAATGGAAACTTATAATTCTGCAGATTTTGGTTTTTCGCGGCATGAAACGTTTCAACGAACTGCGCCGGATGATTGATGGAGTGACGCAGACGATGTTGACGAAACAATTGCGTGCGCTGGAAGCCGACGGATTGGTTGAACGCAAAATTTACCCGGAGGTGCCGCCCCGCGTCGAATATACCGCCACGAAGCGCGCGCATGAGTTGCAGGAAATGTTCATGGCCATGCACGACTGGTGGGTGAAAGAGAATCCTCCGCAAAAAAAATGACCTATTTTTTGCAGCCTATGTAATGGTCATTCCAGTCTAAAAAAACGTCTAAATTTGGCCATTCCGCTTAGTATGTTATCGCGTACCTGGTAGCCTGTAGTGCTGCTTCTACGCAATTACTGCCTTCTTGCGACCGCCTCCCAACACTGAAATATTGATCGCACGCGAACGAGAAGGTTTCGGTTTTGCGTGCAACAGTCATCCTTGCACAAAACGAAAATTGACGCAGTTCCGGTAACCTGAGCGTTCTTTGAAATTAAAATCAGAAAAATCTGAGCGAATTGCCATTCCTCAGAGCAGGGAGTCTTGCGGTCAAAAAAAGGCCGAAAATATCTTATGCCAGAACCAACCAACCACTCCACCAAACCATATCATATCTCAGATTTCATCGTGAAATTTCGCTGGCTTCTGGCGCTTATGATCATCGTTGTTAGCATCACCGCCGGCGGCGGTCTCTCGAAATTGACCTTTGATGGAAACTACCGGGTATTTTTTGGTGAGAATAATCCAGACCTGATTGCTTTTGGTGAATTTCAAAATGTTTATACGCGCAACGATAATCTGTTTTTCCTGCTCTATGATGAAAAAGCGCCAGGATTTTCACGCTCCTTGGCAGAGGCCTCGGAAGCTCTGACCGAAAAGGCGTGGACCATTCCATTCGCGTCCCGTGTCGATTCAATCACGAACTATCAGCACACATATGCGGATGGAACCGATTCACTGGTTGTCGAAAATCTGTTTCGAGACACCGAGAATATGTCGGATGCTGAAATTCGGTCACGCGCCAAAATTGCGCTGAGAGAGCCCACACTGGTCAACAATGTCATTTCCGAAGATGGCCGGGCTGTCCTTGTGTCGGTAACGCTCCCGTTCCCAGAGCTCAATCCTAGTGAGATCCCACAGGCCGTTGCTGCGGCGCGGTCACTGGTCGACGAAATTGAAGCGCAATATCCGTCGCTTCAAGTGGCACTTTCAGGCACGACAATGTTCAACAATGCGTTCAACGAGGCCGGTCAGACAGACTCTGAAACGCTTATCCCGCTTACATATGCCGTGATGTTGCTGTTGGTGCTTGTCTTGTTGCGATCCTTTTCAGGAACCGTGGCAACTTTGCTGGTGATCGGACTCTCAACAGTGACCGCACTGGGACTCGCTGGTTGGGTCGGCATAAAACTCATGCCAATCGCGATCGCTGCCCCGACAATAATATTGACATTGGCGGTGGCAGATTCCGTTCACTTGATATGGGCGGTTAAACGCAATCTGGCGAATTGTTTGCCTAAGCGCGAAGCCATAACCGCAGCATTGAAATCCAATCTGGCGGCTATCTCGTTGACAAGTATCACGACCGCTATTGGTTTCCTCAGTTTGAACTTTTCAGATTCACCGCCGTTTCGGACGCTGGGAACGCTCACGGCCATTGGCGTAATCGCGGCTTGGTTATATTCGTTGGTCTTGGTTCCTGCACTGCTGATGCTGATGCCGTTGAAACCGGCAACTCAAGCAAAGACAGGTTGGCTAGAGCGATGGTTGAGTGCTTATTCAGGCTTTGTTGCCCGGCGCCCCAAGCAAATATTTGTGATTGGAGGGTTGATCACGCTGGGTTTCGGCGCGTTGGCGACGCTCAATCAGAATAATGACCGATTTGCTGAATATTTTGGTCATGAGATGGAATTTCGTCACGATCTCGAACTTGGTATAGATGTTCTAAAATCGGCGGATATTTTTGAGGTGTCCGTATCATCGGGCGAGCCTGAAGGCATCAACAATCCCGAATATCTCACGCAGCTCGACGCTTTTGCGAAATGGGCACGGCAGCAACCTCATGTGAGACATGTCTACGCCTATTCTGACGTAGCCAAACGCCTCAATATGAACATGCATGGCGACGATGCGAATTTCAGAAAATTACCAGACAGTTCAGAATTGGCGGCGCAATACTTGCTGCTTTACGAACTATCGCTTCCCTACGGCCTTGATTTAAATGACCGCATTGCCGTCGACAAATCTGCAACGCGTGTCAGCCTTTCGATGAACGACCCGACAGCGCAGGATTTGCGGAAACTCAGCGAGGATATCCAGGCCTGGTTTTCTAAAACCAACGCACATGATCTGGAGCCTGCGCGCCCAACCGGCCCTTCTGTCATGTTCTCTTATATCTCTAAACGCAACGTGGATGCCATGTTCTCTGGTACTTTGCTTGCCGTGGTGCTGGTCGGTATGTCGATCATGATTGGACTGAGAAGCGTCAAATTTGGTCTCCTCAGTCTTGTACCCAATTTGGTGCCACCGATTATTGCCTTTGGTCTTTGGGGATTACTGGTCGGAAAAATAGGGATGGCAGCATCCGTCATCGGTGCCACATCTCTTGGAATTGTGGTCGATGATACCATCCATTTCATTGCAAAATACTTGCAAGGGCGCCGTGAAAACGGATTGCCTCCCGAGGCGGCTATAGCGTTTGCCTTTACGCGGGTCGGCGGCGCCATGGCGACCACGACTCTTATTGTTGCGGTAGGTTTCGCTGTTCTGGCAACGTCTGTGTTCGCTGTAAATTCCCAACTCGGTTTGCTGACCGCGATCACAATCATCATTGCGCTAATTTTTGATTTCACCGTCTTACCAGCGATGCTCCTGATCGGCGCAAAGCGTGAGACGCACATACAGGAAGGATAATCCCATGACATATTTTAAAGGAACATTGATACTCGGCCTGCTTGCGCTGTCCGCGATGCCAGCGTCGACCCTGGCGCAAAGCGGCAAGGAGCGGGCGATCCAAATTGCGAAAAAAAGTGACACGAGCGATGATGGTTTCAAAAGCAGCGTCGTTGATCTGCAAATGATCCTTCGCAACGCGCAAGGTCAACAAACAAAAAGGACACTGCAAATTCGAACTTTGGAGCGCGTGAACGGCAAGGTAGGTGACAAAAGTGTCTTGATAATGCGCACCCCGGCAGATGTAAAAGGAACAACCTTTCTCTCGCACGCAAAGCTCACCAAGCCAGATGATCAATGGATATTTCTACCCGCGCTCAAGCGCGTGAAAAGAATAGCTTCAGTGAACAAGTCCGGCCCCTTCCTTGGCAGTGAATTTGCTTATGAGGATTTCACTTCACAGGAATTTGGGAAATTCACCTATCAATTCCTGCGGCAAGAAAAATGTGGTAGCCGCATATGTGATGTGATTGAAAGAAAACCTCTTTATCGACATTCGGGATATAGCAAACAAATTGCCTGGATTGATCAAAAGGACGCTCAATTTCGACGTATCGAGTTTTTCAATCGCGCCGGAAGCCGGGTCAAAACTCTGAAATTCAGCGATTATCGAAAATATTCAGGACGGTTTTGGAGGGCCCATCGCCTTGAAATGACCAATCATCGCAACGGCAAATTCACAGCGTTAGTGTTTGGACAGTTTGCTTTCAACCGGAAGCTCTCATCAAGCGATTTTGTCAAAGGCTCGCTGGCTCGTTTGAGATAAGCGTGATGAAACAGATTGTCTTCATCACACTTTTGTTCACCGCTTCGCTGGCGCATGCCGGTGAAACAGAGGTTACTGGAAGTGCGGGTATCGAAAGCAGGGTTTTTACGCAGCAGGCGCAATATCCGGCTCAGTTATCTGGTGCACAGATTTCGATATTTGCAGAACCCGAGTTTCAGTTCACGACAGATGATCAAACTTCAACCGTTCGGTTCAATCCCTTTGTGCGACTGGATAGCCGGGATAGTAATCGCTCCCACGTCGATGTGAGAGAAGCCAGTGTTGAACATTTCGGCGACGGTTGGGATGCGCTGCTGGGGATCGGTTCTGTCTTTTGGGGAGTGACAGAATCTCGTCATCTCGTGAATATCGTCAATCAAATCGATGGGTTGGAAGATATTGATGAGGAGTCATTTCTTGGGCAGCCAATGATACGAATAGGAACCCAACGTGACTGGGGGCGGCTGGATGTTTTCGTGATGTCGGGATTTCGGGAACGCTCTGTCCCCAGTGCTCGAGCCAGACTCAGATCACCAATTTTGGTGGTTGATGAAGCGCGCTTCGATAGCGGCGCTGAAGAGTTCGCTTTGGACTTGGCTGGTCGTTATTCCCACACCCTTGGCGACTGGGATATAGCATTGAGCGGATTTTATGGGACAAGCCGCGAGCCTGTTTTTGAACAAATTGCCGGAACAGACAATCTGCGGCCATTTTATGATCGCATAGGTCAAATTGGCGTTGAAGCGCAATATACGTCGGGTGCGTGGCTTTGGAAATTTGAGGGGATCCAAAGAGCAGGATATGGAGAGACCTTCCAAGCGGCAGTGGGTGGTTTTGAATATACACTATATCAGGCGTTCGCTTCATCAACCGATGTCGGGATTCTTGCTGAATATTTGTATGACAACCGAAGTGAGAGCGCTCCAGTGACTGTGTTCAATAACGATCTGTTTTTGGGAACACGCATGGCGCTTAATGATACTCAGGACTCCTCGCTTTTGGTGGGAAGCGTTTTTGATCTGGAAAATGGGTCGACAAGCATCCGGCTGGAAGCGGAGCGCAGATTGGGTGAGAATTTTCAATTCGAAGTCGAGGGACAGTTTTTTGCGAATGCTGATGCGATCGATCCGTTGAGGGTATTTAATGAGGATGACTACATCACGCTGCGTCTTACCTGCTTTTTTTAATGAACGATTGGCTGATTATATTGATGAGTAAGAAAAAACCGATGAGGCGCAGCGAAACGGCCGAGCACCGAGTGTCTTCAGGCAGAAAGATCACTCTACGCGAGATGGACAAGCATTGGGCGCAATCGCTTGAAAGGCTCAGAAAGCTATTGGAATTCGGCGCTTAGTATAGCTTTGGTTGACGGTGGGACCTTGCAATATGCAAGAACCGGTTGAAATCCATGTGCTAGATCGAATTTCGAAATATATTCAAACTAGGGCTCTGGACATGAAAAGAAAATATTTGGTCTGGCTTAGTGTTATCGGCCTGATGAATTTTAGCGACATCTTTCTGCACAAAGGCCATGCCGAGGTCGCGCCAAGCAGCTCGAACACACATTTTGAGCTGGACATTTCTCTGTTACATCAAACGGAAATATTGGTCACAGCCATTATCAATCCATCCTCCACATATCACGATGATGGCTTGATACTGAATCGCGGTGCAACAAACCTGACGGTCAAGGCAAATGATACAGATTTAAAATATGACTTTCTGATTGAAGGGGAGCCTCCCAACCCATTCATTGTCCGAGGTCGCCCACTTAGATTCAAGTGGCCGAAATGTGGTAAGCGATTGTGTAGGCTGACTATTTCTTACGCGATCCCTAGAACGGAAATAGACTATGGTTCTCAATGGGGTTCAGAACAAACAGAAGCATTAGAAACAGGTCTTTATGCAGCCTGGATTCCGGTGATCGAGGGAGATGCTGACACGGGCAAATTTACCTTCGATGCGCGCCTGAGCCTGCCACATGGATGGAACATGTCAGGCAATGGGAAGCTGGAGCAATGGGGCGATACAATCCATTTTAGGCGAATGTCTCCGGGTATCGACTTTACCTTTTTAGCAGGTGAGAAGCTGTCGGTGGTCGCCACAGAAAAGGGCACAACCAACGTTGAGATTGCGCATTTTGAAGATCGTAAATCAGATGCCGAAAGAATAGTGCCAATTGCGTCCGGTGCCCTAGATTTCCTTACAGAACATTTGGGTTCGTTAAGTGGGGTATCAGACCAAGCGCTGAAATTTATTTTGAGCGATCGTCGATCAGGCCCTTCTTATTCACGGGGTAATTATTGGGTATTGACGCGAGCAGATGAACCCGGAGCGCTTGCCAATCTTGTTGCCCATGAGACTGCTCATTTTTGGTGGAACCACGCGCCGACGTCAACATGGGAGGATTGGAGAAATGAGGGTTTTGCGACTTTTTATGCGTGGTTGATACTTGACGATATGGGGTTTCGTACACTGGAAGAAAGCGTTTCCATTGCAAGGAAGAGGTCTGCAGAGGTTCCGCATATCTTCGGGCTGCCGCGCAATCATCCCCGCGCCCATAATGTGCTCTACGACTCAGCAGGCATATTGCTTCATGGTCTCTATAATCGAATGGGCAAGGTTGATTTTCTGAAATTCTCTCGCGATATTTTGAATCAGAAGCCAGCAAAAACAACGCAGTTGCTGGAAATTTTGAGCAATTATCCTGGGCAGAATCAATTGTGGCTTGCCAAATGTCTGGGCATTCCAGTCCAAGCGGAAATTCTTTCGCCATGTTGAATGGATGCATTCAGTATCTCGTGTCATCGGCCCAACGGTTCCGTTACGGCATCAAAAACCTACAGAAGATATCCCATGAAATCCGACATATCCACAAAAGTCTCTCCGACATTGGTTTGGGAAAATCCGCTGTTCAGCAATGAACTTTGACAGCACGACCCTTGGATCAAGAACACTAGAAGTGCTCCAAGATCATTGCCGAGTGGTAGCACTATTTTGGGTTTTTCTGTAAGTTTTTGACGAGAAAGAACCGCCAAGTCTCCATCCCGATAGGCATTGTTTCCGAACCAACGCTCGCTGATTCCGGAGATGATAATAAAGGAAGCCTGACCAGGCAGCGCTTGACAAGTTTTGCGATCGCTGATTGAATACAATATAAATAGATTGGATACAATCAGCGATCTGATGCTTGGAGTTTATGCGGTGGAGAAAACAAGGCGCAATTTACTGACGGGAATGGCTGTTTGCGCCAGCGGCGCCGCGAATGTTGGATATACCGCTGGCCTTAGTGCGCCTTTGGGGGTTGGCGGTAAACGCGACTCGGAGAAAGCTCGGACTAGTAGCCAAGCGATAACCAAAGAGGATCTAACGATTGAACATGACCTTGCGTTCCCCTTTCAACATTTTGAGAAATCGTTTTCCGATCGGTTGCCGCTTATCGAAAATTATATGCGATCCGCGGGTTTGAGTGAGGAGTATTATTGTAAAGGAGAAGCGATCTCCCAATTGGAAAGCAAGGTTGCTGCGTTGTTTGGTAAGCCGTCAGCTATGTGGTGTCCGACTGGTACACTCGCCCAAAGTATAGCCATTCGAATCCATGGTGACAGGACCGAACGAAACATTTTGCAGATGCATCCGACATCGCATTTGGTTCTCCACGAGGAAGACGGCTACAAGCACGCCCATGGTTTTGAGCCATCAATTGGGGGAGAGTGGCGAGAGCCCTTAAAAGCGGAGTCGATTGATAAGTCAGCTGCGTGCATGATAATCGAAATGCCGCAGCGTCATAGCGGCGGTATATTGCCGACTTGGGAAGAGCTTGAAGCTTTAAAAAGCAGGTCGCATGCGCTTGGTGTACCACTCCATATGGACGGAGCCAGGATATGGAGTTGTCGTTCGTTCTATAATCAGAGATCGTTCGCTGAGATAGCAGATGGGTTTTCGTCAGTGTACGTATCTTTTTATAAAGATATTGGCGCTTTTGGTGGTGCCGCTCTTGTTGGAGATAAGGATTTTATAGAAACTGCGAGAGTCTGGAGATCCCGGCTCGGCGGTGTTGTGTCGGAGCACTGGCCGGTTGTCTGCGATACACTGCGCTTAATTGATAACAAGCTGGTGGAAATAGACGGGCTCGTAAAAATGACGCGCAGCTATGCAGCGTTTGTTGACCAGACAAGCCAATATTCGGTTTCCCCCAATCCACCACAATCGAATTTCTTCCATGTTCTTCTACCGGTTCCAGCGCATGTCGCCGAAGCAGCTCAAATTGAAGCGGCAAAGGAAACGGGTGTTTGGTTCACAAATGTATTTTGGAACTACGAAAGCGAAAGTACATGCGCCATGGAGGTAAAATTCAGTGAGACGACAGCTGCAATGCCCCGAGAATTATTGGAAAACGCATTCTCCAAATTTTTTGCGCATATTTAGTTTGATCAAGCAGGACGTCGGGCCTCGCGGCTTAAGGAGTATTTTAGGATGGACAAGACAAGGCGCAGTTTCTTATCGGGCGTGGCCGTTTGTGCCGGGGGCGCTTTAAGTACTGGATGCGCAACCGGTGCTGCATTGTCCCAGAGCAAAGGCGCTGTATCTGATGTATCGAACATTTCGCGTCTGCGACCGGGGGGCAGCATCAATAGTAACGATCCCTGGATCGAAATCGATGCTGAGGCATTTCGAAACAATGTTCGTGAAGTGTCACGTATGGCGGGCGGGACACCAATTATGGCTCCCGTTAAAAACAACGCCTATGGGCTGGGTGATATAGTCGTAGGGCCACTACTCGCTTCCATGCCGGAAGTGTCGAGACTTGCCTGCGTTCGGGTTTCAGAAGGTCTCGCCCTCCGAGCGGCTGGAGTGAAGAAACCGATCTTGAATATGAGTGAAGTTACCGAAGAGGAAATCGAGGAGCTCGTTCTAAACGGTATTGAGATCACGTGCTGGCTTGACGATGCAGGCGAGAGATTAGATCGCGTTTCCAAACGGCTCGGCAAACCTATTCCTGTACACTTCTTCATCGATACCGGGCTTAATCGGGAGGGAATGCCCTATAATCGGGCGCTGCCATGGATGAAGGACCTCGCGCGGCGCTCATCGGTTAAGGTCGCTGGGATCTATACGATGTTCATCCATGACATTGAGCACGATAAGGTGCAGTTGGCCCGATTTAATCAACTCATAGCTGAAGCGCGAAAGGAAAATATCCCTCTAGGATTAATCCACGCATCTCCATCCTATACAACCTTTTATCTTCCGGAAGCGCGTTTTGACACAGTGCGATCGGCAACGGCGTTATTCGGATTGTATCCAGATGCGAATGCCGTTTCGATGGCGGACTTAAAATATGTTTGGCGATTGCGCGCGCGCGTTGTCAGACTGGAGCAGTTACAGCCCGGCGAAACAGTCGGGTTTGGGCCTAAATACACAGTCGAGAAGCCGACAACACTTGCCTTGCTCCCCGTCGGATCAACGGATGGTTATCCAAGTTCGGCTGTCAATAACTGTAAGGTCCTGATTGGTGGTCATCTCTATCCGGTAGTTGGATCCATTAGCTCGGCGCATACGATCATTGACGTGAGCGAAAAACCGGATGTGAGTGTTGGTGATGTCGCCACATTGGTCGGTCCAGACCATAAAGAAATCGAACCCAGGGCTGTGGCGAAACAGGCTGGCATCGGTCACTATGCGCTCATGAGCCGTCTCAATCCATTATTGCCAAGAAAGCTGGTGTAAAGATGAAAGATCAGAACGAAAATCTCAAAAAGCCGCGGGGCACTGAGGCGTACGAACTCATCTTGAACAAGATTCTCGCTGGCGAAATCCAGCCAGGTGCGCCGATCGTCGAGGCGAGACTGGCAGAAACCCTGGGTGTTAGTAGAACACCGATTAGGCAAGCACTATTCAAGCTGGAGCAAGAAGGGTTCGCAACCAGCTCATCCGGGGCGGGTTTTTCAGTGTCGCCCTTGACTGAACGTGAGGCGCGAGAAGTATATCCCCTGATTGCAGGTCTTGAGGTGATAGCAATTGAAGAATCTGGACCGCTGCTTCCAACAATTGTCGATAAACTTTTGAACTTGAACAAGAAATTAGCCGAAGCAAAGAATATTGCCGCTGGCATTCAACTCGATTCAATGTGGCACGATACGCTAATCTCTTGCTGCGGAAACAATCGACTTCAGTCATGGGTTAGTACGCTGAGATGTACAGTCTATCGCTACGAAACATACTATATGTCAGACACGGCTTTGATCGCAGAATCTGTGAAACAACATGCCAAACTTATTGAACTTCTCCGTGACGCCCGCTTGGATGAACTCAGCAGTGAGTTAAAGCGCCACTATAAATTCGGTATGGAGGCGGTGGTCCTCAAGCTTACTGCAGAAAGCGCTGCAATTGCTGCGGGCAAATTGCATTGATAATGAAGAGCGCCGACATTCAGGATCAAATCTATGCCGCACGTTCCGGTATAGACAAGGTCTTTCTCGATACGCCGCAGTTCAAAGCTGACGTTTTATCGGCACATCTGGGAAAAGCGCCCATCTTGAAAGTCGAAACGGTTAATCCAATCAGATCCTTTAAGGGGCGTGGTGCTTGTCTTCTGGTTGGTGCTGCTGAACCAAATACGCCCTTGGTCTGCGCGAGTGTCGGAAATTTTGGTCAAGGCATGGCCTATGCAGCGCGCGTTCGCGGCGTGCCATTGACGGTGTTCCTGGCCGAAGATGCAAATCCATTGAAGGTGGAACGGATAAGATCGCTTGGTGCAACGGTCGTACAATATGGCGCTGATTTCGATGCTGCCAAATCTGCCGCCAGAGATTTTGCGCACGCCAAAGGACATGCATTTGTTGAAGATGGGGCCGCATCTGCGATCACTATCGGGGCGGGAACGATCGGAATGGAAATGCTCGCCAGCAAAGAAAAACTGGGAGCAATAGTCGTCCCTGTGGGAAATGGTGCGCTGCTCAATGGCGTAGCTTCATGGATAAAAACCCACCAGCCCGGCGTTCGCGTTATCGGTGTGTGTTCGCGAGCTGCACCAGCCATGGCTATGAGTTGGAAAGAGGGCAGGTCGATTTCAACAGCCGAAACATCGACTGTGGCGGAAGGCATAGCCGTTAGGGAGCCCGTGCCAGAAGCTGTCGATTTAATGCAGGAGCTCGCCGACGATATCCTCCTGGTGAGCGACAAATCAATGATCCAAGCCGTTCAGCTTTGCTTCCAGGAACTAGGCTTGCTCGTTGAGCCCGCAGGCGCTGCAGGATTGGCTGCGCTCATCGAACACCCAGATGCGATCCCAGAGGTAGAAGTAGCGACAATACTCTGCGGCGGAAATGTATCGAAAGCTCAGGTTAAAGCATGGATTTCTTAAACTATCAGCTATTTGGATCGGGTTGCTTAAACCTTGGGTGCAATTCGCGGCTACGTAATCCGTTTGCGGGTTTGTTTCTCAGAGGAGAAGATATGAGCGCCGTGACCTACTGCTATTTCTAAGATCGAGCGGACAAAGCCATGCTGAATTTGGCAATTATTTGGAATCTGAAAGGGTAAAATGAAACAGCAAAAAAACCACAATTTATGTTTAGTGTTATTCACTCTCATTGTTGGCGGTTGCATCAGGAATGATGCTTCCGAGGTCCAACAACTTCCGATAACACCCATTGTAGAAAATCTCGTGCCAAGTCTCATGGCAGAGCATGAAATTCAAGGGATGTCCGTGGCAATTTCACATAACTCCCAAGACTATTTCTACAATTTCGGTGTGTTAGATCAAGAGTCCGGCAAAGCAGTAACCCAAGATACAATTTTTGAAGTTGGTTCCATCTCCAAATTATTCACCGTCACATTAGCAACAAAGGCCGAGCTGGAGGGTGTGATTTCTCTGGACGCACCTATCGGTAAATATGTGGATGAGTTAACAGACAGTCCGCTAGGTGAAGTTCCGGTCTTTCACCTAGGAACGCATACGGCTGGTGGATTTCCCCTTCAACTGCCAAAACAGGTGCAGACAAAGAAATCTCTTTACGAGTATTACAGAGCGTGGCGCCCCGAGCATCCCGCCGGTAAACAAAGGCACTATGCCAATCCCAGTATCGGGTTACTGGGATTGCTTGTTGCCCAAGAAAGAAAAGAGAGCTTCGTCAGTTTGATGGAGCAAGGGCTATTCCCGAGTATTGGGATGGAAAGCACCTTCATCGATGTGCCGGACGAAGCCTTAGACAATTATGCTTGGGGTCATAGCCGAAAGGGAGAAGCGGTAAGGCTCAAGCCAGCATTACTGTCAAATGAAGCCTATGGCGTCAAAACAACAAGCGCGGATTTGCTAAAATTCCTCAAACTGAACTTGTCTGGCACCGATCACTCTAACTCTTTATCGAACGCCGCTTATCAAACTCAAGAAAGCTATTTTGAAACTGAATATTTTCAACAATCTTTGGTTTGGGAAAAGTACGAATATCCAATAGATACTTGCAACCTAAAGGAAGGAAATTCAAATAAGATGATCCTCCAACCATCACCTGTGACGGGAGTTGAAGCGCAAAAATCAAACCATTATGTACTTAGTAAAACTGGGTCTACTAATGGTTTTGGAGCCTATGTATTTGCTGTTCCAAGCGAAGATTTTGCATTGGTTTTGCTGGCTAACAAATACTATCCGAACGGCGCACGTGTAGAAACAGCCTATAGAATCGCGGCTGAAATTCTCTCATGGAATGCCGAATATTGTGAATAGTTTAACTGCCCCAAACAGGATCAGTACAGTAAAGATGAGTTCCCCTACGTTTACTTGATGCAGATAGTATAAAGAATAGGTCGGCAGATTCAGTTTTTTGGGAGATTCAAGATCTTATGAGAACTATGTTTTTTTTGATAAGTATTCTTATTGCGATTGCACATTCGTGGACTAGCCCAGTCGCCGCGCAGGGTGGAGGCCAGGACCAAAAGACGGTTGATGTTCTTCTTCAAAATATCGTTGCCGCTGAAGATGGAACGCCTCTTGCTATAACAATTTGGAAACCTGGGCCGGACAATCAGCGCTATCCAACAGTGCTTGTCGCGACGCCTTATGTTTCGGATGAAGCGCATCCACGCGCCCGTAAATATGCCGATCGAGGATATGCTATGGCGAGTTTGGATCTTCGTGGGCGGGGTGGATCGAAAGGCGAGTTTATCCCTTTCAGCGATCATGGTACGGATATTTGCGACGCAATTGCCTGGATCAAGGAACAGCCATGGTCGGACGACAATGTCGTGATGCGAGGCGGCTCTTATCGCGGCATGACGCAATGGATGGCCGCGCGGTCATGTCCTGATGAGATCGAGACGATGATCCCCACTGCCTCGGTTTATCCCGGGTACGACTTTCCAATAGTCGCTGGCCATCGCAGCCAGAAATATACTGCTGGATGGCTGGGTTTTGTGGCGGGCTCTGCGATGAATCCGAATTTCTACACGGACAGCGACTATTGGCGAGAGCGTACATCCTACCGCGACCACGTTCCCTTCAGTGAGTATGATGCGTTTATTGGGCTGCCGTCTGAGCATTTTCAGACATGGGTGAATAGGCTTTCAGAACCAGAAGCTTGGGCTGCATCAGCATGGGAGCCGAACGATTATGCACAAATGCATATGTCTGTCCTGACCGTTACTGGCTATTATGATGGCGACCAACCCGGTGCACTTCGCTATTTCCGCGAACATCAAGAAGGCGCTCCCCAAAGCGCGGCGATAAATCATTATCTGGTCATGGGGCCGTGGAGCCATGGTGGAACGCGAGAGCCAAGGCAGAAGTTGAGTGAGGGCGTCGAATTTGGACCAGCTGCCGTCTTCGATATGGATCAGTTTAACTTGGACTGGTTTGATTGGCGCCTCGGCCGTGGCGCTAAGCCCGACTTGCTGAAACGTCGGATCGCCTACTATGTCGGCGGCGCAGAAGAATGGCGCTATGCCAACAAGCTTGACGAGATTTCCAGCGAACGCCGTAAGTTCTATCTTTCTGCCACCCCCGATGAAGCTTATGATGTTTTCCGCTCAGGCCATCTTGTCGATGCACCGGTAAACCAAGAAGAGCCGCACCGGTTTAGAAGCGATCCACTCGACACCAGTCCCGCTGACCTCACGGATACTGATTGGAATGCCATTCGCGATGGCAGCCTTCGATCAACGGTACCCGCATATATGCCGGAAACGCTGATTTTCCATTCGCCTCCCTTGGACAAAGGTCTAACTTTGGCCGGCCAAATGCGCCTGAGGCTCTATCTGGAAATGGATACTCCTGATGCCGATATCTTCGTAACAGTCTATGCCATGTTCCCGGACGGCCAGCCGCTTTACCTCGGTGGAGATGTCGTACGCGCTAGGTTTCGCAATGGTCTTAAACCGTCACTGGTTGAGCCAGGCGTGGTGGAAGCCTATGAATTCAAAAATTTCCTTTGGAATGCCTGGGCGCTGCCAGAAGGAACAAGGCTGCGTCTTACTGTTGGTCCCTATAATGATCCTTCCGCTCAGAAAAATTATAACTCAGGCGGCCGGCTTGGATTTGAAACGCTAGACGATGCCCGTGTTGCTCAGATCAAATTGTATCACAGCACTGAATATCCAAGTGTCTTGGAAATTCCCGTAGTTGCCGACTGACCTTCGGGTTGGCGGTCGATAGCGGTTTGATTTTGATTTGGACAACGGGAGACGCGATGTTCTGTAAGGGCAGTATCTTGAGATCGAAATTTGGCAGCGTCTTGTGTTCGGCTACATCATGAACGGATTGTTTGTCTGGAAGGCCGTTTAAGTGCCGGTGAGGGTTGGTTCGGGACGTCTTGCGGTCCATGAAATTGAACCATTTGGCAACGCTGGCTGCGAATTGGCAATATCATTTGCTAGTGGAGGAAACGGACGTTGACACTGTACTTTGTTCCTTTATTTTTCTCCTAGACCAATTTCAGAAGAGAACAGAAATTATGAGTGAATCGGATCTGCAAGACGCTCTGAGTATCTTTGCTCGCTTTCCTACACCGCCTTGTGCGGCGACTCTTGGATGGGAATTGCTCGATGCCAATTTTGAAGCTGGAACGGTTCAAATTGGATTTTTGGCAAAATCTGATTTTTGTAATCCATCTGGTTATGTACAGGGTGGATTTTTGGCGGCAATGTTGGACGACACTATGGGTCCAGCTGTGGTTGTCAAAAGTAGGGGCTCCATGTTCACCCCAACAATCAATTTGAATGTAACTTTCATTGCCCCAGCAAAGACCGGAAAACTGGTCGGCAATGGAAAGATCATTCAACAAGGCAAAAGTATCTGTTCGCTCGAGGGTGAGCTTTTTGATGAAAGCCAGAATCTGGTCGCTCGCGCAACAGCCTCTTCCCGCCTTGTATCTATGGCAAAAGCTGTAGGGCGCTAACTTTTCTGCTTCACCAAAACCTTCATGATTCCCAAGTTCGCCGCTGCACGGATATAAATCGTTCCCTCGCTCATCAGCTGAATGGAGATATTCTGCTGCTTCCGGTATAACCTAATCTAGTAAACAAGATGTCTGATTTCGAGGTGTATAGGAGAGACTGGCTTTGGCTGACGACATGTCCAATGGCTATAATGCAATTGCAGAAGAGTTCATCGCGGTACGCTCAGAGGTTGGCCGGATTGTTGTTATGAACTGGGCCGCCACTCTTCCTGCCGGGGGCTCTATTGTAGATGTTGGTGCTGGATCCGGCGAGCCATTGACGTCAGTATTAATCGACTCAGGGTTGGTCGTATCTGCAATTGATGCTTCTCCCAAAATGGTCCGTGCATTCAGGCGACGCTTTCAAGGTGTAGAAGTCGCCTGTGAAGCTGCTGAACGCAGCTCGTTCTTCGATCAAACTTTCGACGCAATACTGGCAGTCGGTTTGGTATTCCTGCTACCACCCGACCGCCAATACGAGCTCTTTTCTAGGATGACCGGTGCGCTCAAGCGAGAGGGTAGGATGCTGTTTTCAGCGCCTCATCAAGTTTGCACTTGGGACGATGTTTTAACCGGTCGGCGGTCGTGGTCGCTTGGCGAAGAGGAATATGGTCATATTTTGACCAATTGCGGGCTGCAACTGACTAACCAACTTACTGATGAAGGCGGAACGCATTATTTTGAAGCACAGAAGGCCTCAAGCTAATATCTGAAATTGTTCAAGAAACCGCTGACTTCGTGGTGGCCTATTGCTTTGCAATGGCCCGATGTTTCAATCAATTGCTTAGTTATTGATGAATAAGCAGGAACTGATCGATAGCATGATTGCGCAAGGCGGACTGCCAAAAGGGATACCAGAAAAGCACTTGCTGCCTTTTTGAGAGCGGTCAGAGTAACGCTCGAAAAGGGCGGCGAGGTTCGTCTGTTAGGTTCCGACATCTAAGCGCAGGGCATCGACTGGCTGCAATTCGCAAAACTGGGGACGCGATCACAATTCCCGCAACCAGTCAGATTAGATGCAAAGCTGGCAATTTGATCGTTTCTCTAAAGCGCTGGGATATAGCAAAATACTCGACTGAATCGGTCGATTGTCTCTAACGTATTATCACTAAGTAATTGACATTTAAAAAATTATCCTGCATCTATGAAAAATAGAGAAACGCAGGATAACAAAACCGTGCCAATTGTCGTTCCGTTTACAGATGAACAGTCCCGAATGCTCATCAATCTGGAGCAACGCTATCAGGTCTGGATGGCCGCTGAGCAAACTCTTCAGGCCATGCCGTATAATCTTGCCCGCAAACAGGTCAAAGGCCATTCCTATCTTTACGAGATACGAAACCGGAAAGGCGACGCCAAGAGCCTGGGGCCATGGTCCGAGGAACACGAGGCTAAGTTTGAAGAATATCACGACACCAAACGGACTGCAAAGGATCGTCGTGACAAAAGCCGCGATATGCTTGCAGAGACGTGCAGGTTGTATCGTGCCCTGAAGCTTCCTCTACTGTCTAGTGGCGCTGGTAAGATACTCAGAGAAGCTGATCGCAGGCAGTTACTAGGTAGCCATCTGATCGTTGTTGGAACAAATGCCATTCCGGTATATTCCATTGAGGCATCGGGCTTTATTCAGGACGTGCCCGATGAGACTGAAGATTTCGACCTCGCATGGGCGTCGACGGTGCCAGAAGAAGATACACAGTCTGTCTGGCATATGCTTAAAGCCGTGGATTCCACATATACAGTCAATACTGAAAAGACATTTCAAGCACGCAATGCGACGGCCTATGAGGTGGAACTTCTGGCGGCTCCTTCCCGAATAGATACGATCTACCGTACTGATAAACCGAAGCCGGTTGCCTTACCGGAGCAGGAATGGTTGCTTAATGGCGACTTTGTCAATCATGTAGTCGTATGTCGTGATGGATCACCAGCCCGCATTGTTGCGCCAGATCCGCGCTGGTTTGCACTTCAGAAATTATGGATGTCAGATCAGAAAAAACGAAATGCGCTGAAAAGACCGAAGGATTTGAAGCAGGCCATGGCGCTACTTGATGCAACATATCTGGCGATGCCTCAATATCCCCTCAATGATCGTTTTGGAGAATCTTTACCTGATGAATTGAAGGAATCTTTTCAGAAATGGAGCAAAAACCGACCTGAATTGGATAAGCCTGACTGGTGAGTCCAATCCATCCAGGCCCAACTTATGTGCTATATTTTTCAAGAAATTAAATTACAGCTCTCGGCTGTAACGAGCCGCGAACTGCCTATTTTACTTTAATCTCAACTACTCCGATTGGCCCGTAAAGCTTGGACCAAGCAATGCCAAATGCTGCTCAATGTGAGAAGGTCAACTTGGTAAATGCCGAATTGGACGGACGCCATCCTCGAACTGCACAAGTCGCCGCCGAAATGTTGCCCCTTCAACATATTCTGGTTCGCTGATCCGGTCCATTCGAAAATGCCGGAAGTCTTCGCGCACAGGATCCCAGGCCACCAAATACCAGAGTGGCGGCAAGATCAGCATGGCTTGCGGTTCAACATGTCGGCTCGTTACGGCGCCTTGGGCGTCGCAGTACTGAAAACGCAGATGTAGTCGCTGAAGAAAAGCTGTCTCGAATGAGCGCAGCAACGCGGGGTCCATCGCTCCCATATCGGATATGTCTACCTGCGGAGAGAGTTGCCCGATGTACAAGCAATCCAAAAACCGGCGCAAATCTCGGACTTTGTCCGACGGAAGGGCTTTCTCAATTTTGGCAAGCCCGGCGTCTGCGAGACCTGAAAAGGGCAGGCTTCCAGTTGCACGCATGGACGCAACACTGATGAGAAGTGCAAAAACCTCAGCAACCGAGAGCCGGGCGCTGGTCTGAAGCGACTGCGGATCAAGTTGCAGGCCGCCGCCACGTCCAGGTTCAGAGTGTATGACAAAGCCTTCATCCCGAAGCGCGCCAATATCGCGCAAGACTGTGCGCCGGGATGCGCCGACCTCTTCCGCCAACTCTTCTACTGTCGAACTGCTTTTGCGGCGAAGGTTGCGCACAATGGCATCTTGTCGGAGACGAACATTCATTTCGTAAGGCTAGCATTCAATAGTGTCAGAATTTGGCACCATTAGCGTTTAGGCAATTGCTAAACCTATCAGCAAGGAGATAATGCCATGTTTAATCCCGCCGACTTTCCCAAGCCCAACTTCATATCTGTCAACGGTGTGGAACTCGAAGTCTTTGAAGCAGGGCTCGAAAACGCTGGAAACCCGATTGTGCTCTGTCATGGTTGGCCAGAGCATGCCTTTTCCTGGCGCTATCAGATGCCAGCCCTTGCTGCAGCGGGCTACCATGTGATCGTTCCAAACCAGCGGGGCTATGGCCATTCATCCCGTCCGTCCGAAGTGACAGGCTATGACATAAAGCATTTATCTGGTGATCTTGTGGGGCTTCTTGATCACTACGGTTACGAAGATGCCACCTTTGTCGGCCATGATTGGGGTGCTATGGCCGTTTGGGGGCTGACCTTATTGCATCCAAGCCGTGTTAAAAGGCTGATAAATCTGAGCGTACCTTACCAAGAGCGTTGGGAAAAACCCTGGATTGAGATGATGGAACAAGTCTTTGGCAGTGACTTCTATTTTGTCCACTTCAATCGACAGCTTGGCGTCGCAGACGCCGTATTGGAAGAAAATACATTCCAGTTTCTTCGCAACATGTACCGCAAGAACCTGCCCCTTGCAGAGCCTGCGCCCGGTATGATGATGATCAATCTCGCCAAAGCGGAAGCGCCCATTGGGGAACCCGTCATGAGCGACAGAGAACTGGCCGTTTTCGTCTCGGCCTTTGAAACATCAGGGTTCACAAGCAGTATCAACTGGTACAGAAACCTTGATCGAAACTGGCATTTATTGGCGGACGTGGATCCGATCATCCAACAGCCCGCACTTATGATCTACGGCGACCGCGATCCGGTCGCGAAGTCTGAAAACCTATCAGATTTTGTGCCCAATGTGGAGGTGATCAATCTGGATTGCGGTCATTGGATTCAGCAAGAAAGGCCTGAAGAAACAAACCAAGCGATTTTGAATTGGCTGGAGCAGCAGACCGCCACCTAGCCCAAACCTCGCCAAAATTAATGCCTACCCTCCAAATTGATCGAAGGGTGGATTAAGACGCTCAAGCGTTCACGCGAAACATACAAGTGTCCTTTATTGGGCGAATATGCGCAGCGGCGCTCTATGGTGTTTGCGCCATTAAACTCGGTACTTCACAACGCTCTCAACCGAAGGCGAAGATTGCTAGCGCTTGTTCAGCTCATGGCATCGCCAAGCTCTGACTTTATGGAAGTTCGAGAACCGTTACAATTCATTCAGTGTGTCCGCAACATCCCGAAAGCGCACACTAGGAAAGATCAATGATTGATTTGAACACAAGAAACGGGATGCCCGCCGCGCATAAAAGCTTAAGAGAATTCAAATCATCCTATGGAGGCAGATTTGCACGAATCTATTGCATCTACAATGGGCAAAAGAGAATGGGCAATGCTGCTGGCACTATCTGTTCTCTGGGGTGGTTCCTTCTTTTTCGTAGAGGTCGCATTGGAGGCGATTCCACCGTTGACCCTCGTTGCGCTTCTGGTGTTTTTCGCTGCTGCTATCTTGTGGCTCTATATTCTAATAAGCGGGCGCAAGATACCGATCTCGAGTTCCGTATGGCGCGCTTTTACGGTCATGGGGATACTAAACAACGTCATTCCCTTCACTCTCATTGTGTGGGGGCAGACTACTCAAATAGCCTCAGGAATTGCGTCCATATTGAATGCAACCACACCATTGTTTACGGTGGTTGTCGCGAGCATGTTCCTTGCGGATGAAAGAGCAACACTGCTCAAATATACCGGCGTTGTGACGGGATTGATCGGGGTGATCATCTTGATCGGCCCCTCCGCGTTGTCGGGTTTGGGAATTGCCGTATATGCGCAACTAGCTGTGTTGGTCGCCGCGCTTTCCTACGCTTTTGCCGGTGTCTACGGTCGGCGGTTCAATGACATGAAAATAGATCCTGTGGTGATTGCCGCGGGACAAGTTAGCGCGTCGGCGACCCTCCTAATGCCCGTTTCAATGTTTGTGGATGATCCGCTTTCCCTTGCAATTCCGTCCATCACAGTCTGGGCGAGCGTGTTTGGATTGGCTGCATTGTCGACTTCGTTGGCGTATATCCTCTACTTTCGACTTCTATCGTCGTCAGGGGCGACAAACCTGCTACTCGTTACCTTTCTAATTCCGGTCACTGCCATCATATTGGGTACAGGCCTGTTGGGTGAAAGCCTCCGTGCGACCCATATCATTGGCATGTTCATCATTGGACTGGGGCTCTCGGCAATTGATGGGCGAATGTGGCAAAGACGAAAAGGTGAGTGTGGTTAGATCACAATTGGCACAACTGCCCAGTCACCTAGTGTCCTGTGTGGATGGCTCCCTCATTGCAAGGATTATTCGAGTGATTTGACCTAAGTTAGATACGGTCCTGTGTCCGGCCTGTTGATGTGGCGCAGATTATTTATCTAGCCACTGGCCCTGATGGTTTGCGCGAACACAGTCCCATTCCGCTTTTCGGACTATTGATGTCCTGGACACTAGTCGGGGTGTCTGAGTTCCCGGTCTAACCGGTTTGCCATCACTCTCATCGTCCTTGTAAACTGATTGCTCTACTCCTGTTTTATTAAGTGTTGATGCTCTTTATGCTGCGGTTCTCGGCGTATAAGGCTCATTGCGCGTTAACACCGCCCAGATGATGCGGGCTGTCTTGTTCGCCATGGCAACTGTCGCCAAGCGGGCCGGCTTTCGTTCTAATATGGATGCGGTCCACGGATCAACACGCTCAGGATGTGAGCGGGCTGCTCTGACCCTTGACGGTGAAGGGTGAGAGGTTCAACCCACAACGGTTGATGCCCGCATAAGTTTAATGCGCCACGACGGCGCAAACGAGTTTGGTAAGAGCAAAGGAGGTCGTGCAGAAGCTGTAGTTAAACGAGTGAAGACAACCCAGTTGGGCGCAAGCACCATAGAGTGCGGGCTTTTGTTAGGAACTTAATTCGCGAAACGCATGATGGCGAGCGGCATCCGAACGCCGCCCAAACAGGCCGAACAGATGCCCGCTATCAGCCAAGCTGCGATGACCAATAAAAAACTCTTGCCAAATGCACGCCGTCCACAGATGCGCCCATAGCAGACGCTAGGCTTGTGGCAGCTTCATGCCGAAAGCGCGCGTAATTGTCGGAACTGATTACGAGTGGGGCGAGACAACCGTAGATATTTGATAACAAGTGATAAATTTTCGATCAAGCTAAATTTGTTTAAGGTTTTATGTAAGTATACCGCCCAAAGCAGCGCCGCCAGCTAGCCAGAAAATCCTAGATATTGGAATCAGTGACACTACCTCCCCCCTCCTCTGTCGTTTCGCTTTGAATGCAGAAAACCAATTTCCTATGGTCGCTTCGCGTCCTATTGTCGTCATTACCGCTATCGAAACTTGCGTTTGAAAACAGCTTGGTTTCCTCGACGCGCATTCTATTCATGCGTTGTTGTAAACTTTCCCGGTCCCCTTTTGATCGGCCAAAGCCAAACGAGCTTCTGCAGATGTTGAGTGGCAGTATTGAATTCGATCCATTTAGCCAACAAGATTTAAAAGATTTGCATTGGTTTGGTCAACTAAACTCGTTGAGTACGTTTTTTATGAGGCAGTTTTTGATTGATCTAAACCGGAGTTCAAACAACGGTATTTCCTTCGTACAAGTGTTCTATGCAGCCCCTATTTTCCTCACTAAGGTTTGTTTCTTTCTGGCAGAAATAGTCGATATTGGCTTCTTGCATATGGGGTTGCAAACCGACACCATATTTGCGTCAAAACAGAAGTTCTCTACATCGCGCTACGCGTTCAAAACCTATCGGGAAAAAATTCGATTTCCCGTGGCAAAGAATATCTTGATTGAGAAAAATTCAGCGTCAAAAAATCAGTGGCCTTTTCAGATCGACCGCAATCCTGCCTTTTGCTCGTAGAACGCACTATACTTGCCCAATCAGTATTAGTGTACTAATACAGCAAAATGCAAACAACTAACCGATATCAAGGTGGCCATGAATCTTCCTACCAGCATTACATTAGTTTGCTGGGCAGTTTTGACTATTGGGTCTGTGCATACTGCGGCTGCACGGCAACGGGTCGAACGTGACGTTGCGGCTAAAAATGAGATGAGTTTACATGGCGCAGCAGTCGTCTATAAAAAAGGAACTCGGGTATTCAGCCGCTACCAGGGCATGGCGAATGCAAACTGGAATATTTACATTGACAAAAGGACAAGGTTTAGGATCGGATCTGTCACAAAACCGTAACAGCTATGATAATTCTTGAGCTTGAGTCACAGAAGAAATTATCCTTAACCGACAGCATCAAGAAGTGGTTGCCGGACCAGAATATCATCGGCTCAGAGAAGATAACAATTCACCATCTGCTCAGTCACACTTCCGGCCTGCATCATTTTCCTGACGGAAAACAGTTTGAACACCTTCGAGCCGCTATTGAATCGCCTGATGAACTCGTAAGGCTTTTTGCAAACAGACCTCTTGCATTCAGTCCCGGCTCAAAATGGGGATATAGCAATGCAAATTTTGTTGTTCTCGGTTTGATTGCAGAACAGGTTTCGGGACAATCATATCTGAAACTTGTTAACGCGTATATTGCAAAACCCGCTGAACTATCGAAAACGGGCCACGAAGAGCGGTATGAGATAGTTTCACACCTTGCGTTACCTTACTATTTAACGAAAGATGGGAGTTACTCCGGTTTACCCCGTGTCTCACCGATGGCGCGGTTCGCAGCGGGATCCATATATTCCTCAGCAGACGATATGGCAAAATGGATGCAACATTTGATCACAGGAAAAGATTCTTCAGGCCGTATTTTCAGAAAAATGACAAAACCTAGAGTATCATTACCCGATAGTGTAGCACAGCAAGGAGGAGTTCCGCCGAATTACGCATATGGGTGGTTTGTTGGTGAACTGGATGTTTTGGGATGCAAGACTTACGTTGTGGAGCATGGTGGCAGTATCTTGGGTTATAGCTCAAAGCTTCGTTACTTTCCTGATCATGATACTATTATCTCGGTCACGAGCAATACCACTCAAAATATCAAAAAAGTCGTGAATCAACTGTCCTATCAGTTCCTGGATTCGACCCTATGTAAACCTTGAGAGCCGTAAATAATTCGAGAAAACAAACTGAGATTTGAACGTAAGTTTCTAAGCTTTGGTGACCTGCCCGATTTAGTGGTCCAGCTATTAAGTCAGAGCGCGGCAGTCAAAGCTATGCGCTGGACATGGATAGCCAGACACTCCCGGCCATATTCGTCAATGACGGTGAGCATTCTGATCGCCTTAGTTGAAAGATTTGGCGAAGCGTCAGCGCCCAAAAGGGAGAATGCCATGATCTGTCTGATCGTAAAAGTCATGATTGCACTTGGGATAACCACTCTACAATACGTGACAGGGCGATTGTCGAAAACGGTTCACCCAGAGAATCATAGTTTGACAAAGCGCCGACTTTCGTTTGCTGAAAAAGATGGTTGTGATCTTCGAGAACCTCAGTTTGTACATCCAAAGCCCGTCCATGAAAGCATGCCTTTTTTATGGCATCGATGTTAGAAACTGCGTCAACTTGCATATCTTTATCGCCAGTCATCGCAAAAATGGGGCAATCAATTTTACTGAGGTCATCTGCAGGGTCAGTCGAGAGAAGGAAGCGCCATTCCCATTCCATCAAGTCATTGACAATGTAGCGGATATCTTGCTGTTCTGAAGGAGTGAACATCGAGATCGGTATACCATCTAGCAAAACTGCAAGCAGTTTTTCTTCCAGAGATTGTGATTTATCTCTATCTAATCGCGATGTTAGCCGGTCTTCACAAGCCGCAATTAATATATCGAACAAACTTGCCTTTTGCTGGGTGCTAACCGCAATTTCATCCTCAGGCCATGCTTCGGAACGGCAGACCATTTCGTGTTGCATTAATAACGCTTGCCGTCCAGGCAATCCGATGCCTGCAAGTAGCCCAATACCAGCCACCTTTGCCGGGTAATTGACAGCCACATTTGCCGCAATGATTGTTCCCTGACTATGGCCAAGAAGTATTTGTCGTTCAAACTTTGTTTCATCGACGAGGCGATTCATCGCTCTTACTACATCTGCTGCAAGCTCTGATGCCGAGGCGGCTTGATAATTTCCCGCAGACTCACCGACACCGCGGTCATCCCAGCGAAAAACATAAAAACCCTCATGAACCAGCGCTTTTGATAGCACTCGAAATGGCCGTTTTCCGGCAATTGTTTCATCCCTGTCCTGCGGTCCGGAACCGGAAAGTAACAAAATTGAACCTCGTGGACGTGCAACTATTGGTAACTCCAAAGTGCCCGTCAAATGCACTCCATCAGAATCAAACTCGATTGTTTTTTCGGTCTCTTGCATATTTTAGTAGCCATTATTCAGTTGTCTTGCCGAGTATAGATCTCTTTATATTCAGTGCCCAAGCTTACAATTTAAAAGGGGAATACGGGTTCGATGTAGCGTGAACTGGAATAGACCAAGCATATTTCGACAGATACGTGATAAAAAACCCCAAAGTGAAGATGAAGTGTCGTTTGGTACTCCCGCGAGACTTTACTTATCGGCCCTTGAGTTAAATAGAGCTGATGTGAAACCTGCACGTGCACCAGTTGCTGTACTCTTGCGATAAACAGCCAACATGTTGTATTTCTCCAACAGTAGCCGGGGAAATCGCTTGGTTATTGTTAACCGATGTAATGCCGCGCAAACGAAGCGAGGTAATATTGGCATGCAAGTCTCGGTCAGGTAGAGATCATCTGGTGGCTGCGTTGACGCTCATAGCAATCATGTCTACTTCGTCCAGAAAGTAAGCATTTCTTTGATGCTCAAAGTGACAAATGCAAACTTGCCAAACCTATCGGCGGCACATCAAGAAGCTTTCATTGGAATGCCGGTTAGGGGTGTGAACGTGTCATTGCTTCGCCACTTCGTCGATGTCATTGATATAGGAAATTACTTTCGATAAACCAGAGGATGAAATGTCTGTGTTCAGAGTTCAGAATCCGACCGTTTGGGCGTAGTTGTTCGCGAGGAAAACGAGTATGCACTGTCATAAACTATCAGTCATAATTTTATCTATCATCTTTTTTGTTGTCGAAAACTCGGCACTTCATGCAAAAAAGATGGAAGTAACCGACGCGATTGAAGATAGTGAATTTGTTCACAACTTTAATCCATTGCAAAATCAGCACAAGACACGCGTGCTAATCGACCGATATCACAACACAATCTACTCGAAAAGTAGGGAGGCATCCGGCGCTCGAGCGATGTTGGATATATTGCAGAAAGACGGCTTTAAGATATCCTATGCCGATCAGCCACTTGATAGTGTACTGGATGAGACTGAAATTTTGATCGTCCATGGATTGCCAAACAATAAAGTCAAACTGCCCAGTGGCGAAAATCTCTGGCAATCTCCACTTTCTGCTAAAGAGGTTGAAGCTATCGTTCGTTGGATAGATGGAGGTGGGTCGTTGTTTCTTACGCTTAGCCATTTTCCGAATGGTAGTGGCGCTCGCCCTTTGCTCGACGCTTTGGGGGTAAAATTTGCCGACGGCTATATCTGGCACGAAAGTGCTCCAAGCTTCAATGATCCAGATGCAGGGAGATGTTCGCACTTCTTTGGCATGTCTCCAGTTCAAGGATTGGTTAACTCCAATCATCCTGCCTTGATCGAAGGCTTGCCTGTAAATCGAGTGGACTATCTTTGCGGCGCAGCCATTTTTCGGAAGCAAGAAGATGTAATTCTCCGCTTCCCCAAGGGTTCCCAGAACCACGCACAAGGGACGGTTAGCCCAGATTCTCATAGTTTTTTCGAAGAATCTGATAATTACGCCGGTTTAATCGGTTTCAACTATGGAAAGGGTCGCGTAGTTGCCAGCGGTGACCAAGGCATGTTTCGCAACTTCATTTTTACATTTGACACAAAAGAAAAAGTGTATGTTACCATTAGCAATCCGGAGAATGACAATGCCAATTTGTTTGTCAATTTGATGCGTTGGCTAATCCCCAAAAAATGATTCGCTACATAAGACCGGCCAAAATCTGTATTGCCGTCGCGGTAAGACGCCAAAAAACTGGTACAAATAGCAAATTGGACTAAGAGCAAAACTGAAAGCGCCGATTTTATCCCGAAAGCATGCGTAATTGTCGGAACTGATTACGAGTCGAGTTCCCGTTAGATTGCTGGTTTTCATCAGCAACTGAAGGGATAAGAAGATGGGATTTTATGTAGGACTGGATGTGGCGCTGCGTTCTGTTGCGCTTTGTGTGATTGATGGTGATGGCAAGATAAAAGCACTATCTCGCGATGCGAGCTATGTCATTGTCTGCACATCCTTTTTTAGAGAGAATCCCGCTTCATCGTTGCCAATTAGAGAGATTATTGGGCGAGAACTCCAGTTTTTTCGGGCTTTCGCAATGTCTCGCTGCCCGTCGCGCCACCGAAATATCCTACAATTGGTACGCTCGGCATGAGTGATGATAAGTTCAAACCCAGGCTTGGACGCATCCGCAGCAAGGGCGGCAAGCAAGCCAAACGCTTCTTGCATAAGGTGCTGGCATCCTCGGCCCTGATGGGGGGTATCAGCCGATCTGGCGGCAAATCCAAATTTACCGGTGCGCGCATCGGACGCGGTGCCGCTATTGGCAGGGTGCTTGGTTCTCGCGATCGCCATTCCGGGATGCGGTCGCGGCGTGCCATTATCAAATCGCGCTACGTAAAACTGGCGGGTAAGGGACGAGTGGCGGCGCAGGCCCATCTGCGCTACATTGAGCGTGACGGCGTCACCCGTGAAGGCGAACCGGGCGAGCTTTATGGCGCCGAAACCGATCATGCTAACGGCAAGGAATTCCTGGAGCGGGGACAGAAGGACCGGCACCAGTTCCGGTTTATCGTGTCGGCGGAGGACGGCGCACAATATGATGACCTTAAGCCGCTAACGCGGCGTTTCATGGCGCAGATGGAGTCTGATCTCGGCACCGAGCTCAATTGGGTCGCGGTCGATCACTTTAATACCGGTCATCCCCATACGCATATTGTGCTGCGCGGCGTCGATGATCGTGGCAAGGATCTGGTCATCGCGCGTGATTATTTGTCTAACGGCATGCGCGAAAGATTGTCTGAATTGGTCACGCTGGACCTGGGACCGCGCAGCGATCTCGAAATAGAACAGCGACTGCGGCATGATGCCGGCGCAGAGCGACTGACGAGCATTGATCGCCGACTTATTCGAGACATGGATAACGAGCGAATTGTGACCGCTATGGATCGTGATCCCTTGCAGCAATCCTTGCGAGCGGGACGGTTACAAAAGCTCAAATCTATAGGTCTGGCGGAGTCGATAGGACAAGGCCGCTGGCAACTGGAACAAGGCATTGAGAACACGCTTCGGGAAATGGGTGAGCGCGGCGATATTATTCGAACGATGCAGCGCGATCTGACCGCTCAAAATTTGAAACGGGCGCGGATCCATCAAGTCATCCATGATATGAAATCACCGCCGACTGATCCCATCGTCGGTCGTATCGTCAAGCGGGGATATTCTGATGAGGTGAATGACAGGCATTATGTGATTGTCGACGCCCTTGATGGGCGGAGCCATTATGTTGATATTGGAAAAGGCGACGGTCATGAATCCGTTCCTAATGACGCGATCATAAAGGTGACGCCCAGACAATCTGGCATCCGCAAAGTTGATCAGACCATTGTCGATGTCGCAGCACAAAACGGTGGCCACTATGACGTCGATGCGCATCTGCGTTTTGACCCGGGTGCATCCGAGCGCTTTGCCGAAACCCATGTCCGCCGTCTCGAAGCCATGCGTAGGATCATGGGCAGCGTGGAACACGAGGCCGATGGGCGCTGGATCATTACACCGGATCATCTAGAAAAGGCGTCTGCCTATGCGGTTCATCAGGCTCGCGACAAACCGGTGATCATCGATACCTTGTCACATGTTCCATTGGATCAGCTAACCTATATCGACGCTGCGACCTGGCTTGATCGAGAGCTTGCTGCAAAGACACCTGAAACTGTTCGAGACACAGGCTTTGGCAGAGAGGTTCGTGCAGCTCTCAACAAGCGCCGACAGTGGTTGGTTGAGCAAGGTCTGGCGAATGATCAGGGCAGTTCTGTAAGCTATAGCAAGAGCATGATCGCAAACTTGCAGCGGCGGGAATTGCTGCGGATCGCAAGGCAGCTGTCAGGTCAAAGCGGACTAGCTTTTCAGGAGGCGAAGTTGGGCGAGCAAGTCGAAGGCGTTTTGAAGCGGCGGGTTGATCTAGTGAGCGGCAAATTTGCCATGATCGAAAAATCGCGCGAGTTTAGTTTGGTGCCTTGGCGACCGGTACTTGAAAAACAAATCGGGAAACAGATGTCCGGAATTATGCGGAGTAGTGGGGTCAGTTGGGCAATTGGGCGCGGACGTGGCGGGCCTTCAGTCTAACAGCATCCATATCCCGCTCTTATTCGTCATTCGCAAAATCAGATTAGCCTTGCAAAATTGAAGTTTGAGTACGTTATTGCAAGGTTCAGCCGTTCGGCACTTGAAAGTTCAAACACAACAAAACTGGCTGGCGCAGATAGCGAGACCATACCGTTTCAAAACTAATCTCCTTGCACCTGACCTCTAACAAGAGCGCAGCAAAGTGAATGTGGTCTCCGATGTGGCTGATGGCCAACCCACTTGTCTTTCGAACAAAATAGCAACATATTCACTCGCAAGAGATGAGAACGAAACCAGAAATTACTCCTGACATCAACATCGAGGCCATTCTAAAAGAGATGGAGCCGCCGACCTTGCCGTGCGAGCTATATAACAAGGTTCCCAAGCTCCAGACGTTCATTTCCGGCCTCGACAAATCACATTCTCTGTCGATACTTGGCGGTCTGCAAACCCTGCCGGAATTTCAAGCGAATACTGTGCGCTTGGACTGGGCTATGCGGTTGGTAGCCGCAGACGCCAACGGCACGCGCCGGCTCAAGCGAACTGATTGGGACCGGTTCCTTAACAGTCTACTCGGCAAGTCTGGCGTTAATCGTCTGGAAGACCCGATCGAGGACTTCTTCGTTGCACCTATCCTTACGAGTAAAGGTGAATTTTCGGCGATCCTGTCGTGCTGGCAGAACCCCACCTATCATGCGGAGCAATTGATAGAGGCGTTCTCGCAATTGCCGGATGGTGGACCCAAAGAAGATATTCTGGCGAGCACCTTCGCCATATTGTCTCTAAGTGATGCCCTAGTGCAGCGAGCAGGACTTGATCGCCGGATGTTAGGTTCAGGACAGCCTGCCAATAAATTAAAAGTGCCAAGCCAGCGCTGGCTTAACACCCTTCCGTCAGTTGTTCGCTTTACATGGGCGGAGGTCAAAGAGCTGATCCCGGATTCGGATCTATTACTGCCATATATCCTTCCATCCGAAGAGGCGCATCAGATTGCAGATCACCCAGTCGGCAATGCATTGATCGACTATAAACCGCTGCTGGCATCTGAGGATGGTATTACCGTTTTCGCACCGGGAGCGATTACGACTGCTATCCGCGGGCTCCTCATCAACACTGCGGTAACGCATCGCATGGGCCGAAAACTCCAAAAGTCCTTGAATGACCAAAACGCGAAGAATGTGAAGCTGGCTGGGTTAGAGGACCTCGTCGAAGCGCCAGATATGCCAGTCGGCGAACTGCTCATTCGCCAGAGTGTCAAGGAAATATCGGCCGGTCGTTACGTTCACACTGTGTTGGCGGTTGATGGGTTTAACACATGGGCTGATGAAGGATTCAGCGGAACCACAGCTTATGAGAATCGCTTTGCCGATGCCGTGTTCGATGGCGCACGATTTGCCAAAAAAGCAGCTGAGAACAGGCCGGGTTTCAAAGAAGGGCTTACGTTGCTCCTTTTAGGCGGTTGGGGCCAAGGTCGTGCGTTGGAATTTGAAGTTCCAGAAGACCTGCGTGGTTGGCAAATTGAATATATCGAACCAAGCGAAGCTGCGCTGTTTGCTGGTTTGGACGATGCCAAATTGTCTGATTTGTGGCGCATCTGGCGTCTGGCCCGAGTGGTGCATGGCATGGGCTTCGAGCTTCACAATCCCAGCGGTTTTCTAAACCTGTTTCAATGGTGGCGCGAAAGTGATCACGCCTTCATTCCCGAGCACGAACTCGAAATGGTTCCACCATGTAACATCAACTTTGGCTCTGATCGCCTGCTCGAAGCGCGCAAAGAGGCCGTGCCCGCAATTGATCGGCGTGTAATTGACCACCCTGACGGAAAACTTCGCGAGGTTATGCGCGTTGATCCGCGTTCAACCTTCTCGCGGCTCGAAGACATATATGCGAGTGTTGATGATCTCGAACAAGGCAAGTTGCTTGGCGCGGTGCTGGCCGGCAGCGCTCCCGTATGGGTATCGCGGAAAGTAGTCGGCCCGCGCTCCCTCGATGAGTATGAGAACTGGCGCACCATTCTACGCTGGCTTGAACTCTTGATTGCGCAATTCGAGGATCAATTCCCGGCATTTTCAGGCCAACCAGTCTTGATTGAGATCGATGTTGAGTGGCCGGACGCCTCCGATCTGGCAAATGGCCTTAAGGCCGATGCGCTGCCCGGTACAACAGAGATCACCGCCAACGCTGACACGTTCACTGCGCAGCTGCGCATATTGCGTGATTGGCACGGCGCACTGAATCACGAGGACAATCGAGCCGAACGTTTCTTGGCAGAGCAACTCCTGAGCTGTGTTGCGCAGTCGCGCGGAATTGAAGTGACAACAGCTGATATCCGCGAGTTGGTCAATGTAGCGATCGGCTCGAATGACGTTCGTTGGCGGCATGCGTTCGTGGTCGAACGACCGATTGAAACTATGCGAGCTAGCGGGCTGTTGGATGATCGTTTTCGGCCCGTTCCAACGTCTGCCGCTGCGCTGATCAAATGTTGTTCTGCGTTTTCGGTTGCAGACGCGAAGCCAGGTCAGAAAATCACTGGTGCGGACGAATGTTATTCGTTTCTCGCTGAGCTGCATTCCGAACTACTCATGACTCTGTGCAATGCAATTGCGCAGTTTGACCGAGAGGCAATGGTGGTAGCTGCGCTTGACCAATATCAGGCAGCATTGGTCGAGGAACGAAGCTGGTCGATGACGGCCCGCGCATTGCAAGCGATTCACGGATTGGAGGAAGATCGAAAAGCAAGTTTTGAACGGCGTGGGGAGATAAACTCGGTCATTCGCGGTTGCTCGATTCTAGCCGAGATTGCCGCGTCTCATGCTTCAACTGATGGCGGCTTAGCCGTTGGCGAAATGGACTTGGACGAGTTTCAGGCTGCGGCTATACAGGTGTTCTCAATCGCCGACATGATCCCCGCACTTAGAGGTGGGCAAATCGCGCCAGAAATAGCGATCAGCCCAACCGGCCATATTTTGCTCGACTATGAGTTTCACGACACAGCTCTTGGTTCGACCGTGCGCGTTCTCCATTCAAAAGACCGCGTCGAGCATAGCAATGCCTATGCGAAATTCTTCGCAAAACGAGAAGCCGAACCGCAACCAGTCGAGCAGCAGGCCCTTTTCGATGCTTTGCAATCAGAGTTTGGAGTGCCTGCAGGAACTTTCCTGGAATTGGGCTATCTTCTGGCCGATTTGGCTATCGAGCGGAGGCAATCGACTTTTACAATATTGCGTTCGGAATTGATAGGCTGGCTTGATGGCCGTGAGGTCGAAGGGCAACCGAATTTTAAAAATCTCGTTGATCGATTGACTTTGGCATCGCGTCCAAACTGGCAGAGTTTGCCTGAAGGGACATCGGAGCGCGATTTCGATATTGCTCGGTTTGATCGCCGTCACTCCTTGATCGGTCGCCCGCTCGTGGCGCTAAATGCCGATCCTGATCCTCTCATAGCAGTCGCACCGGCACTCGTTGAGCGTGCAGCACGTCACAATATAGGCGGTGCGTCGGCGGGCGGCTTGCAAGGAGAGTTCTGGGTTAGCAAGCAAATGCGTAGTTATGTCGGCGGTGCGGGCGAGCGATTGGGCATGGAGTTCAACGAACGCGTCGCTGAGGCTATTGGAGCACTTGGCCTGAGCGCTAGCGCTTCCGTAAAACCGTCTGCATGCCTCAACCAAAAAGCTACCGATACGCTCAAGCGCCTTGGCGATATTGATGTGCTGGCATTCACCCCAGACGGCCGTCGTGCTTGGGTGATTGAGGTAAAGGACATTAAGCTATGCCGTACCCTTTCGGAAACCGCCAAGAGACTTTCGGAATATCGCGGATTGCCGTTGGCGAATGGGAAGCCGGACAATTTGTTGAGGCATCTCAACCGCGTTGAATATGTTCGGGAAAATGCCGCCGATTTGGCTAAGCGCAACAAGCTACCAGCAGTGCCGGAAGTACACGGTCTTGTGGTTGTCGATGTACCGCAGCCCATGACATTTGTGACTGCCAGCGACTCTCCCGATGCGCGTTTTGTGACCGTTGATGCGCTTGAAGAAGTCGATTGGAGCGCAGGTGAAGCGACCAGCTAGGGTCGGTCTTTCCAATCTCAGCGCCTACTGCATCGCTATAGAAAATTGAACTTAGTTTGAGTTTTCGCTCAAATGGGAACGATTACGACTTGCATGGCACGCCAGCGCAAGCATTCTTTAGCTGCGTCATTTGGGCTGTGGCGTGGTTAGCTGGACCATTGGCTGTAAACGCAATGGTCCGTCTATATCCTAATTTAGTGAAACTCTTTGATAAAGGGCTGGTGCAAGCGCGAAACCTCCGGCTCACTTTCTCTCGGAAGTGCGCGCGCGCTCAACCATGTCATCTATGATGTTGTTCAGGTTTACACCGACGCCAAAAAAGTTCGGTTGCAAAACCGTATATCGCGATAAATTATCGAGCTGGCTGTATATGCCCGTCAGCTCGGGCAACGGCTTACTTTCGTTGATTGCGACAACCGTATCTTTGACATCGATTAGATACTGTAGTCTCCGCTTTTCAAAATGCGCCTCTGGCGTTTTGGCTTTCTTCAAGAGTGCTTCGGCGCGTTCTAAAGCCGCTGCGGTTTTCTTCGCAGCGGCCATATAGAAATATGTGAAAGCATAGTCGGCAAATTCAGGATCATCGAGTTTGTCGCACTCAATTGCATTGAGCAAATCGCAGGCCTCGTCAGCCTGCTGATTGCGAACCAAACACTCCGCTTCAAAAATTCGTGTTTCTGGTTCAGTGCTATACTCACGCCCAGTTCGATATGTCGCAATGGCTTTGTCCCAAAGCCCAGCATAACGATAAGCATCGCCTTTCATGAGATGAAGATTGGCGTATCCAATGGGTTTCCAGTCCTCGTTAGCGAGCAGAGCATCAAGGCGCTCGATCAATTCTTCGTAAAGCTCATTTGAGCGAGTAATCAGCCCATAACCCTCTAGGGTTTTGCAAAGCCATATCTCGGCTGTTGAAGAGAGCGGCTCTTCCTCTTCGAGCGTCTTGCCCAAATTGAACGCAGCCTCAAATGCACGCTTGCCGGCTTTCACATCATCGATCATGAGATGATGAAATGCTCTCGCGCCAGAATATTGCAGCCTATCGCTAGGGCTTTCGGATTTCTCTATGATTGCATCGAAAAAGGCCCCGCGCTCATCAAAACCAAGCGTATCCCGATAGAGATCGATATACATCTGCATAAGCTCAACACTTGAATGGGCTGGCGTGATCTCTCCGAGCTTTTCGAATTCGGTTTTCGCTGCCGCACGGTCGCCCGCTACTATAAAGCTCATGGCTTTGTGGTATGCGATTTTCTGATCCCAACGAGGATCCTTGATGTTGCCCCTTAACCATTCAAGGACGGTCTGAATATCGCCTTGCTTTCCAGCCTGTTCATGAGCTGCGACGAGACTCCCAACATGGTCGGAAAGCGCTGCGATATCGATTTCAAAGAATCTTTCTCGGGAAATCGGCATTTTGAGATGCATCGGCACAGTGTGGCTGAGATGCCAAATCGTATACTGCGTTACGTCGGCGCGAATATGAAGCAAAACTGCGCCCCATTGTTTCTTGCGTGAAGAGATCTTCCACGCTTCTCCGATTTGCCTGCCAGGAAGTCGCTTTGAACAACAATCTCGAAATTTCTTGCCCGATCCGCACAAGCAGGAACTCGCTAATTTTGGTTTGAATGGTTTGTAGTCTTGCCTATTTGCTAAAACCATCGTTCACTCTCCGAAAATATCGGAATACATTTTCTCGATGGCTTTAGTCTCGGCTTCCGACAATGCGGCAAACTCTTTTGAGCGCGCGCGCTCTGAGAATTTGCCATCGTTTTGCTCAAGGAATTTGAAAAGCAAGTTGATTAGTCGCTCTGGCATATCCACGATATTCTGAACAGCTTCATCGAAACGGTCATAATTTTGGAGGAACTGCGCTTCTTTCGGAAGGTCGATCTCTATTGTTTGCGCAACGCATTCATACAGGAACTCTGCGTGCGGCGTTGCATCGAAATATCGATATAGATCAGCAGTTTCATTGGTGACCTCTACATTGTGCTCTGGTGTTTCTCTCCACTCCACAAAAGGCAGCGCCTTAGACGAATGGCTTTCTAGCACGCTGCGGTAAGTCTCAATGTGCTCCAATATCGCTGCCGATACAGGAAACACGATACCCGGTGGATTAAATCCACGCAGGGCAAGGGCATGATGAATCAAAAAGCGGTGCAGCCTGCCATTCCCATCCTCAAACGGGTGGATGTAGACAAAACCAAAAGCTAGCATGGCGGCGGCGACAACCGCATCCAATTCTTTGGAATGCTCTCCGCCGAAGGTAATCAAACCCTCCATTAATGGCTCTAAGTCTTCATGCTTTGCGCTGATGTGATCAGGGAGCGGCGATTGGGTGGAGAAATCGCGCTCACCAACAAACCCGCCTTCGTCTCTATACCCGAGCTTCACAAAACGATCATCGCCAATGACGATGCGCTGAAGCCGCAAAAATTCATCGTGGCTAAGCGCTTGCCTGCCAGCTTCGCCAATAGCCTTGCCCCATCTTTGAATACGATCTTGTGGAGGGCGTTCGCCTTCAATCGCATAACTCGACTTTGAATCCTTTAGGAGCAGAAAGGCAGCCGTGCGCGCCATTACGTCCTTTGGTACTTTTGCAATAGTGTCTTTGGCTCTCGCGGCCAAATCCATCCCGATGAATCCGTCCAATGTGTCGGTATAAAAGACCATTGGGCAAAAGTCTTTTGTACCTGGAAGATTGTTGACGACGCGGTATCGCGGCAACTTTTCACCTTTGATACAAAATTGGAGATCGGGATCAACCGCCTGAACGTAGTTGCTAACCGGCGGCTCGGGCAAATCGATCTTGTCGCTTGTCAGCCATTCATAGAGGAACCAGATGCGCCGTGCGTAGCTTCCCGTTGGTGTGGCGGCTACAATCTCCTTTATCGGATCAGAGCCGGTCGCTTCAAAAATCCGCTTGAGGACATAGAGGTCGAGACCCTCATTTTTGAGCGCAAATACTAAATGCCCCTCAATACTGGCATCGGGAGTGTAACGCACGCCCATGACACGCCACCCATCATGATCGATCATTTTATGATGCTCGCTGGTGGCAAACATTTTGTGAGGTAAAACTACATCGAGATCGAGCGCATCAATGAGGGCGCTATATCCAGCAAGCCGAACCTCTTCTGGAAGCAGCTTTTCTCGAAAAGTCTTTTTTGGCCCTGAAAACTGAATTTTTTTTGCCCTCGCTTTAGAATTTTCATTTTTTAAGCTGAAAAATTTGTTTCTGAATTTTCCGCTATGAAAAATCGTTTTAGCACATGAATTTTCATTTTTGAACGAGTTTTTTTTGAATTATTATTTTTATCGATTTTCGGGGAGTTGAATTCGCGAATAGAATGTGGACAGCAAAAACGCACATCCAATGAGCGTCTGCTGCTCATATGGAGAACAACGGCGTCCGCCCCGCTCGCACGCGCCGCGAATATTAGGAGGAGCATCTCCGGTCCGATAATAGCAGAAAAAATGCAGTCTTAATTGTGAGAGTAGATTCCGGGCCATCGCCATGGTGACACAAAAGCTGTTGTGTTGGACCTAAGCCCTCAAAACATCCAAACTCTAATTGGCTTCGCCAAATTCCCTTAACTGTCACCATATGACAGTGTTGAGAATTTCTCGGTAAGCTAGTTAAATTGGATGGTTGATAATGTAGCTAAAGAATTAGATCAAAAACGTTCCGCTTTATGGCGGCAAAATTAATGAAGAGAGGGTTGAATGCTAGTTTGTCCAGACTGTTTTGGTAATGATGGCTTGCAAAAACGCATTGTCGGAATACGGCCTTCTCAGCCCAATGAAAAGTGTGATTATCACCCTTCAAAAAAAGGAGTTCCAATCGAACTTGTAAGCAACATTATCGATACAGTCTTTCGAGAAAACTACATTGGCGGCGTTGATGATGACAGTGTTTACAATGAACGCAGAGGTCAGGAGCTTGAAGAGCTCCTATATGATATTACTCACGCAGACGATCATGATGTGATCAGAGCATTGATAGACCAGCTTATTGATGATGACTCGTATTGGCCTCCGGACGGAGAAGAGGCATTTTATGACGAGGACTACAGGTATGTCACAGACGATTATTCGTTAGGGGAACATAGCAGGCTTTGGTCAAGCTTTCGAAGAAACATGATGCATGGTCAGCGATTCTTTAATGCTGAAGCACGCGCATTGATTGAGAGAATATTTGAGAATGTGCATCAGCAGCGGGACAATCATAAGCAGGGGCCCGTCTATATGATTTCGCCTGGCGATGAACTGGCACAGTTTTTTCGAGCAAGAATAGCGAACGATGAAAAATTGCGTGAACGGATCGAAAATAATCCGGCAGAAAATCTTGGGCCGCCTCCTGAAAGACTACGCAGAGCAGGGCGGCTGAATCCGTCGGGAATTTCGGCATTTTATGCAGCTTTCGACATCGACACCTGTGTAGCCGAATTAAGACCAGTTGTGGGCAGCATCGTTACGACGAGCCAATTTGCGATCACAAAACCCATATGTGTGCTGGATACCACACGGTTCGACGCAAAACCAAAAGCACTTGATATCTTTGCTCCGGGGGCGAATAGGCGCATGGCTCAATGGAGATTTATGCAAAACTTCATGCGAGAAATCGGGCAACCAATATCGCCAACCGATCAACACTTAGAATATATACCTACACAGGCGGTGGCGGAATATCTACTGAACCACCATCGCTTCAAATTTGAAAAAGAAGAACGAACTATTGATGCAATAGTCTTTAATTCTGCCCAGAGGTTGGGTGGAAAAAATATTGCCATTTTAGGCGATGCAGCGGTGACCGGAAGCTTGGCTAATGATAAAGAAAAAGCGGAAAAACGTAGCTTTACTGAACAGTTTCTTGATATTGATTGGGAGTATGAGTCTTTCCCAAAGCCTGTGCGAATTGTTGCGGTTCCAGATACGCTGGAAGAGCGGCGCGTAACGGGAGTATCTTTCAAAACCGAGCACAACCATGATCTATATGAGCATGAATAGTGAAAAGTACCCATCGCCATAACATACTGCGCAAATAGCCACGCCGAAGCCGAGATTGCCGTCAGGTGCAGGCTCAAACAATATTCGATCGCTAGATTACAAAAAAGCCCAGATGGTTCGAGTCCCGATTTCCTATCAATGACGAATGACGGTATATTTGTCGGTATATAAGCGTCTCAAAAGAGATGTTTATAACGATATTACAATGCACTAGTTACAAGTCACGGTCCCTCTTCTGGTCATCTCGCAGAGTCATTATGCACCTCTGTCTGTCGTCTTATGGACTTTGATACAATGCGATGGCTACAAACAGGAGAGCCAATATGAGCAATGTGATCGACATGCGTGGAAAGTTTGCCGGTGGATGCAATATCCTTGATCGGGCCCGGAAAGAGTTGCCTGAAGAAATCACAGAATTGTTTCCGCAGGTTGAGGCAAAACCTAGTCTAACTCAATCTCCGGAACTGTTGATCTTGATGGCCATGTTAAAAGTTATGGCCAAGAAGCAACGGCACAGCGTCTTTTCGACATGCTTTAAAGCTAGTTTCAAAGATCCGGGAAACGAAAGCGCCTATTCGGCCTATTGGGTGGTAAAGGAATTATGCAAAAAAGACGATTTTACACATTAATCTATTGAACCACACAAAACTTGAAAAGTTGTCAGCCGAGAAGTCAATTCCGCCATAGGTCGATTGTTGTCCGGGTTCGTTTAGAAAAAGCTTGATCGCGTAAGCCGGGCCCTTTCGCGTACCATGAATGTGTATTTAGTGCACATATATTGACTTTTGTTTATAAATAGATCATATCTTCTCTTAAGGAGATATCCAATGGCCAAAGCATTAACTGCCGATGTCAAAAATCGTAAAGACTTGACGGGTCCTGCCTTGCGCACATTCTTCCGCGTGGCGGATGCTTGGAATCTCAATGAGCAGGAGCAAATGAGGATATTGGGGCTCGATAGCCGGTCCACACTACAATCCTGGAAAAGAGGAGGCGTAGCGGCAATATCAAAAGATGCTCTTGAACGGATCTCTTACATATTGGGAATTTATAAGGGCCTGAAAGTCTTGCTCCCTAAATCGGCAGATGAATGGGTGCGAAAACCCAATGATGCGCCTTTGTTCGGTGGGGAGCCCGCTCTGCGCCGACTGGTTTCCGGTAATGTTGCTGATCTTTTTGTGGTGCGCCAATATATTGATGCTCAACGTGGATATCCGTGAATATCCCGGTTGCCACAATCAGCTGGCATCCCTGTTACCGCATAATCCCCAGCAGGTTTCCGCCCGTTAATCTGTTCGAAGAAGTTGCTGATCCGGAGGATCTGGATGCTATTTATGCTATTGAAGCCTTGACCAATGACCGGCTACGGCAGGAAGTAGGAGATCTTGACCTCGTTCCTGTGGACGAGCGTGTGTCTGGGCCTGGAACATCTCCTATCATGGCGGCTTTTACCCATCTGAACCCCGAAGGGGATCGTTTCACTGATGGAACATTTGGAGTTTTTTATGCAGGCGACAGCATCGATACCGCCGTTGCAGAAACGAGATATCATCGGGTGAAATTCATGCTGGCGACAAATGAACCGGCGCAAGAAGTGGATATGCGGGTATATGCTGTCGACCTTGATGGCGACCTGCATGATATTCGCGAAACCTATGATGCGCATAAGCCCTATTATGATCCCGAGAATTATGGAGAGTCACAGAAACTCGGGATCGAACTGCGAAATGCCGGTGCAAATGGTATTGTCTACAAAAGTGTCCGATATCAAGATGGAGAATGCGCAGCAATATTCCGGCCAAAACTGTTGTCAAATAGCAGGCAAGAACGGCACTTATGCTATGTTTGGGACGGATCAGAGATATCCGATATCTACGAAAAAAGTGAATTTGGTTGAGCCTTCAAATTTGATGCTTTTCCAAGAATGAAATTATGATGGCGAGGCGAAATGATGAATAGAGAAGAGTACGACAAGCTGATGAAGCCATATTCACACGACTTTTCAACGCTCTATGAAGAGGTTTTTGGCGACCGCAAACGTTTGCAAGACATTCTAGGGGGTCGTTCACCATGTCAAAGTGCGGTGGATAGAGTTGCGCTTGGATTAGGGGAAAATGATAAGCTGAAAGCGATCACAGAGTCCAATTTAATGATACAGGAACAATTGGGCCGTATCTCAGAAATCTACCGGCGGGGCATTGTAGGTGACAGCATCTCTGCGGGCGTCATGTCCCACGCAGAGGAATTGGCAAAGATCCAAGATCGCATTTTTCCTGAACGCGTCGGATTGGCCGCCGCGGCCGGATTATCTGATGTTGTATCCAAAAGCTTATCCGGTTTGGAAAACGTCGGGCTGGATGAAGATGTGCTCGCCAGAATTGCAGACTCAACCTCAAGACTGACGCGTCAGATAGATCGCGACCTGCATCTCGGAACAGACAAATCCCTTTTTGGCAGCATGGCGGATTTTGACAAATTGTTTGAAGATCAAATGGCACCCATCCGGGATGCCATTTCGGGATTTGCAAAACCGTCATCGCTTGGTTTGGCAGCACTGACTGCTAGAGATATGGTTCCGCGTGGTGCCGTTGCCGGTATTTTCAAACAGATTACCGACCCTCTGGCGTTAGAGCGAGATTCCTTCTTTGAAAATTCGCTCAAAGGGCTGCAGGCTTTTGACCGACCTGACATTGAGCCTGATATCTTGGCAAATGCGATCGTAAAGGCTCATGATGAGGTCGAGAAGAGCAAAATGGGCGGCATGGGCTTGGAATTCGCCGTGGCCTGGATGACCTTCCTCATGCTGCTTGTCACTCTTTGGTCCGCATATATGCAGCGTGAAATGTGGCAGATGCAGGATGAAAGCTCAAAGGCCAATGAAAAGCTGAATGCTACCGTCGAACAGATCAAGAAATCTGCATCCGGTATTTCCAGCACTTTGAGGCAAAGGGCTGAAGATCAGCGCACAGTCCGGTATCTTCACGGAGATGCAGCTCTCAGGATTGAACCGCACAAGAGCGCTGAGGTGCTGCGCTATATCTATCCGGATCAGCTTATCAGGGTGGTGGATACGAAAGGGCATTGGGCCAAGGTAGAAATTCTCGATTACCGCACGGAAAAACCAGAGCGAGGATGGATAGCGCGATCGCAGTTGCGGATTAAACCGGTAGGTTTATATCACTCCCGATCAGCGTCGAAGCTGATCGTTCAGGAAGCCTCGGCACAAAAATTCGATTTTGATGATCAGGTCTCCAGCATGCCCTCCCTACGGTCTACGCATATGACGACCTTGAATCAGCACAGCAGTGCCTCGATGATCAAATTGCGCCTCATGATATCAGCTTAAATGGAAAGCTATCTTGACATTATATCAATATAATATATGGAAAGGAAGCTTTCCATAATTTGGAGAAACATGATGACTACCGAGAAGGCTACTTATCGCTATTTCAAGATATTGATTCCAGCCATGTTAATCTATTTGGCTGGTTCGATCGGCACAACATGGGCTGCGGACAATGTTTCACTGCCGCCACCGGCTTTATATGCGTTGGCTTGCGTACCGGTCGTATCAATATTCTTTGTCTTTTTTGCGCATTGGCGGTTTGCCGTAGAAGTGGATGAGTTCATGCGCCTTATACAAATCAAGGCCACGTTGTTTGGTGTCGCTTGCGTTATGACCGTCTCTTCAGGATGGGGCACATTCGAGATGCTGATAGATGCGCCGAAGCTCCAGGTGTTTTGGTTGTTGCCCATATTCTGGATATCACATTCCGTCGCTGTTGCGTTGATCTCCAAGAGAGAACAAATGTACTGATGCAAAACCGTTTGAAGATTCTACGTAAAGAGCGTGGATGGTCGCAAACAGTTTTAGGTGAGAAACTGGATGTTTCACGCCAGACAATAAATGCCATTGAGGCAGGGCGCTACAATCCGTCCCTACCACTGGCGTTCAAGATTGCGAGGCTATTTGAACGACCAATAGAAGACATCTTTCAAAGCAATTCAGAAGATATTTAGGATTGCAGCTCGGAGGAAGGTTAAACGACACTGAAAACCGATGGGTTGACGCAATCGGGGTAGCGCACCTTTGAGCTGCACCGGAAGAAACATGGGGTTTTAAATGCCACCGGTACAAGGACGGAACCATATGAGCCAAATGCACGCAGCGGACATAATCAAACATTTCGAGATGAAACCGCATCCGGAGGGTGGGCACTTTGTTGAAACCTTCCGTGACGATGCTTCAACGGCGATTTATTTTTTGCTGGAGGCGGGCGAATACTCTCACTGGCACCGAGTGCATGGTAGTGCAGAGCTTTGGCATCACTATGCTGGCGATCCGTTGGAGCTCGTGCTTTCGTCAGATGGAGAGGAGAGAAAGGCATACAATCTGGGTTTAAGATTTGAGAGGGGTGAAAGGCCGATGATAGTTGTGCCCGCAGGATGTTGGCAGATGGCAAGAAGTTTGGGTGCCTGGACTCTGGTCGGATGTACCGTTGCGCCCGGTTTCGATTTCAAAAATTTCGAGATGGCATCGCCAGATTGGCAGCTCGGTATGAACCGAGCTTAAGCTGGCGACTTAATGGAGCGAGGCACATGGTATCTCTGTATTCTGAAACGATAGCAGTTCTTCCAAAGCACTTTTGAACCTTGAAGAAACCGGGGCTTTCGATCCGTTTGACATAACCAGATCAGCCTTGCGACCGGAGCGCGAGAGCCTTTTAATTTCGGAACTGACAACCCACCAGGACTGAAGTACCTGAAAGGCACAGCGATAAATTTAACACCATTGGGTTTGCCTAGCGCCTTCACCATTCAAGCAGGTGTGGCCGATTGAGCGAGCAGCGTTTCGAGATTTAGATCATAGTTGGCAGTCATTAGTTCTGCTCTCTGCCATATCTAGAACCACTATTATATGGGTGCGGGTGAAGTTTGGTAATTTCTTTATTTCAAACTCTTTGAGTTGCTCTAAATATGCACAATCTGGTCACTTCAATATGACCAGGTGAACACATTTCGGTCACCTGTACATGCTCAAATTTCTGCAAAAGCGGTTTTGAGTTGGCTCATCCGATCTTTAATGGCTTTGGAGATACTCTTGTGAATATTCGTGTGAAAGGCTTTCGGCATTCCCGCCAGAGCATAATCTAGCGCAATTGGTGCGTGCTCAATGATCTCATCTAGTGTCTTGCTAATCAGCGTCGGCCCGAGGCCGGCTTCCTTGGCAGTTTCTACAAAATGACGGCCGTGAACATCCAGTATCTTATATTTCCGGCTTCGTCCCACAGACATGGCGAGTTTATATTTGTTGTGAGCAATCTGCTTTTTGTCAAATACCGGTTGGGCTGAGAGCACATCATAAAACGGTGTGAGAGCAAATCCGCCACCGGGCTTTAGAAATATGCTGAAATTCTTACCATGTCCGTCAGTTGCGCTAATCAACCAAAATATGATCTGGCTTTTGAAAAAATCAGCTTGATCCTTCAGAGGATCGTCGCTGCTTTGTAATAGGTCTAATATATCGACTGTGCTTGGTCCATTTTCTCCACCTTGCACCGTGCTTTGATATTTTCGGCTGGAAGGAATACCGAGTGCCTGACAGCAATCTTCCTGGGGCAGTCTTATCAGTCGGCCATCATCTTGCCATTGGCGATCAAATCTCTCGACAACAAGTACCTTACGTGCGCCGAACGTCGCCACTTCCGTTTGTGCGACGTCCAAACCAAAGCCTTCCATAAGCTTTAAGCAATAATGCTCATTCTCAACGCTGTTGGTCATATCGATCATGCCACTTGCGCTGGGTATCTCTCCGATTTGAGGTTTTAGGATATGCGTTGTCGGCGTTGTACCTATCGGACGTTTCCATTGACCTTCCTGCCGAAGAAGGGCTGTTTTTTCCTGTGCGCCGGCTACCGAAATTCTAAATTCATGATCTTCATCGATGCCAAGCGGCGCTGCTTCAAGGTTGGCAAGCATCGCCTCTATTTCTAATTCGTTGATTGGCTCGCCTTCAACTTTTGCCCTCGCATCATGGTCCACACCATCGGGCAGAAATTGCATGGCTCCAACACAATCGCGGCCAATACGTTCCAACAGGCTGTATGAATCTGTGCCTTGCGCGCCGGTCCTTTCGGCGACACGCTGGCGCACTTTGTCGCTGTCAGGCAATAGATTGTCAAATACGGCGACAACCTGTTCGCCGCGAAACTTCGTTGGCAGTAATGGAAGTGATAGGGAGATTGGGAAGCGATGCTCCCAATCCAACCACATCCGATCATAAGTAAATCTGATCGCGCCGTCGGTTTGTTTTTCCAAACGACCTGCCAGCCTATTATTGATCAGGACATTGAGCGGTTCATGTGTTTTACGGCGAGCCATTAGAATATATCACCGATATTTTTTGACGCGGTTTTACTGCGCGACAGTAATGTCATTTGCATATCTAGCGCCGCCATAAGTGCAAAGACGGTTTCAATCTTTGTCGCTGGATTGCCATTTTCCACTTTAGAAATAGTTTTTTGACTCGTTCCGGTGAGTTTAGCGAGTTCGCTTTGAGACATGGCACGCTTAAAGCGCTGCTGTTGGATAGCGACGCCAAGTTGTTTTGGGGATCGTGCCATTTGACTCATGAATTTTTCTCCTGAGTCAGTTTATAACCCAAATGGGATAAATTGGCAATATCCCATTTGGGTTATAAATATGATTTATCCCAATTAGGTAATAATAATGAATTATCCCATTTGGGTTATAGGGTTGGGGCCAAGGATCATCAGACGGCTTAAAAAATGAAAGTCAAGGCAAATAAGCCTATGGCAAACAGCATTCGAGCACATATCCGCCCGGCTTCCTCAGCCATTGATTGGCCAAATCGTGATAGAAGGGACGTGTCAGGATGTTCCATCACACATCTGCCTTGAGAAAATCAGCGAACACCTGTTTGGCATCAATATGTGCCGGTACGAACAGACGTCCGATTTTTCGTGCCGCTGGGTTTGTCTCCAGTGAACGAAAGGCTATATTCCAACACGGGCCTCTTTCAATGCGACATCATTAGAAGACGCAATATAGGTGCCCATCAAACAAACCGCTTTGTGTGCGCGCTGCAAATCATCAACCACTTCAAGAACGTCTTTATACAACCGGCGCATTTTGAAGCTGCGTTCTCGCCTTTGTAAAAAAGCACCGTCTTGCGCGCGCATAAAACTTGTGAAGTCTAAATACTCACGCAACCCCTCAATATCATCTTGCGCGCATTCTCCCAGATCGCTGTCAAATATTACCAAGTCGGTAGATGTCAAATCACGAACGTGTTTTTGGTTTGTCATGGGCGCAACGACCACCTCGACTGTGCCTTTGAAGATATCCAAGGTTTTCTCGATATTCTCGGCAAGTTTTTCGACGCTGACAGGTGCGCGCGGTTCGGTAAATGCACCTGGTTTTTGACCGAGCGCATTCGCAACTTTATCCAAACTGTCATCGCTGACATGTTCTGCCCGCTCAATACGCTGGATCGTGGCCAGTGACACACCAGCCTGTGCCGCTAAAATATCCTGTTTCCAGTTCAAGAAACCGCGCTGCCATTTAACAAATGCAGCGAGTGTTTCTTTGGGCGGCAGGCGCTTGCGAGTAGATTGATCGGTCATGTTCTAAATATGATATGGAGTGTATGACAAAAACAGACCCAAAAAGCCTTCACCCCTTTTTTATGTTTGTTGACCTCAAGACCTCTGATGTGCTTGCCCTTTTCGAGTTGAACCACCTCTCTTGTGTCTCTGTTCTAATAAGACACGATATCCAAATTTAAGTTCGAATGGCTAAGCCGCTAGAAAAGATCGCAAGCTTAATGCTGGTAACGGCTGGAACTATTTGCAATAACAATTTGAACAGACCACCGGCAATTTAGGCAAAGAGGATACTCCATGAACAAACAGGAATTAGTGGATCAAGTTTCAGAGCAAAGCGGACTTAGCAAAACGGATGCAGGCAAAACGGTGGATGCGCTTGTCGATACGATTTCCGGAGCGCTGAAAAAAGGCGAGGAAGTGCGATTGGTCGGTTTTGGAACTTTCTCCACTTCCAAACGCAAAGCATCGACCGGCCGAAATCCCCAGACAGGAGAAGCCATCAAGATACCGGCATCAACACAGGCCAGATTCAAGGCCGGTAAAGGGCTTAAAGACGCCATTAACTAGCTCCAACTATTTCAAACCTTGAATTCGTGCGTCAGTTGCCCGTAACCTGCGATCAAGCGGTAATATAACAGTTCGCCAAAGGCGGTCATATTGGCCTGATGTTGCTTTCTGCAAATCATATGATTCTGGAACTTTTATATGTTTGCGAGTTTGGTTGATGTCACGCCGTTCGCCTCAGACAATCAGTTCCATAGAGTCCCTAAAACTCCCGCTGGAGCCAATTTCGGTAAGGATCCCGGTCGCCGTTCAATTGACGGGAATAGGTCGGTCCAAACTTTATGAACTGATTGCCGGTGGCCAACTTGAAACGGTTAAAATTGGTGCATCAAGACTAATTCTTGTTTCGAGTTTGAAGAAGCTTATCCGCCGATCCACGGAAGCTTAGCATCTATTTCTGTCCAAACTTTGGAGTCAATATCTCCGCGCCAGATCGCAACTGATCGAGATAGTCCGACCAATATTGCATCATTTTAACTCGCTCATCCCAATATTCTCCGCGAGCATAGGCGCTGCGTACCGTATTGCGGTCAACATGGGCGAGTTGCCTCTCTATGGCATCGGGGTTCCATTTACCCATTTCATTGAGCAATGTTGCGGCCATTGACCGGAAACCGTGACCGGTCATTTCATCTTTTGAATATCCAAGTCGCCGTAGTGCTGCGTTGATTGTATTTTCTGACATGGGCCGATTGGTTGATCGAATGGAAGGAAACAGAAAGCTGCTAAAGTCCCTATTCGTCTCGATAGCATTTATGATGTCTAGCGCCTGCCGAGAAAGCGGAACGGTATGCGCCCGCCGCATCTTGGTTTTTTCAGGCGGTATGGTCCAGAGGGCACGATCAAGATCAAAGTCACCCCACTCCGCATAACGCAATTCACCAGGGCGAACAAAAACATGCGGCAAAAGCTTTAATGCAGAGATTGTCGTGGCATGTCCTTCAAAGCCCTCAATCGCGCGCAGTAATGCGCCAGCTTCCGATGGCGTAGTGATAGCTGCCCTGTGCGTTACTTTGGGTACAATGAGCGCGCCTTTCAAATCGGCAGCGACATCGCGGTCAGCCCGTGCTGTTGCGATGGCATAGCGAAATACTTGGCTGCATGTCGCGCGGATACGTTTTGCAGATTCGTGACGGCCTCTCTTCTCGACCTTATGGAGAACGGCGAGCAATTCGTGGGGTGTGATCTCGGTAATTGGCCGATTACCCAATACATCGTAGGTAAAGCTAAGCAGCCAGCGGTTTTTTTTAAGCGTGACAGGAGATCGGCCTTCCTGCGCAATCTTGTCTATCCATTCATCGGCGACCGCACGAAACGTATTGGCGGCCGCTACGCTTGCAGCAATGCGATCCAGCTTCTGTTGTTCTGCCGGATCAATGCCGTTTGCTAAGCATTGCCGCGCTGCATCCTTCTTGGCCCTGGCATCACTAAGTTTGACTTCTGGCCATACACCAAATGCAATCGTTTTGAATTTTCCGTGGAACCGGTAGTTCATTCTCCAATAGCGACGCCCGGTTGGCAGAACGAGCAAATACAGACCATCTGCGTCTGCAAGCTTATACTGCTTGTTTCGCCCTTTTGCTGCTTTGATCGCTACCGCCGTCAGACCCATGAGGGTATCTCCTAAAGACGCCTCGGCGATATACCCTCAAATATACCCTCAATTTTTTCGGATATACCCTCATCGCCATGGACTAGGATGGATCTTATAACATAAAAAGTGTTGGGAAACAGCCGTTTCGTGGACGTTTGCGGACGTCTCCGGACTGTGAAATGGTGACCCCTACGGGAATCGAACCCGTGTTTCAGCCGTGAAAGGGGAAAAATGTTTAAATTCAACAGGCCATCCCCTTTTTATCAGGAATTCTGAGCTAATAGATTTCAATGAGTTAGCAGGTAGGGGGGACGAAATCTGGTTGCCAGATAAGCAAAGAAAAACCGCCGAAAGGGCTGCCACCCTTGTCGACGGTCGTTTCTTTAGCTTTGCAGCGCTATTGCTATACAACTCAGCAGAATCCGACGCAAGTAGAGCGTCAAAGGCTGGAACAGGAGGCACACTATGAGTGTTTCCTTGAAGCATCGGGGTCTTCCTAACGGAATTGGCAAGTTTGATCTACTAACGGTATTTGAGCAAGTAGCGAAGTCCGAATATCGGCTTTCTCGGACGGCGGTAATGCTCATTCGCCAGTACATTCTGGGGACCATGACTGATGATTATCAGCAGGGTCGTATTTGTGCTGTCTGGAAACAGGTCTCTCGAATTGCACGATCGATTTCTGTGACACCAAAGTCCATCAACAATGCTGAGCGTGAATTAGAATACGCTGGATTTATTGTTCGTACAACGGGTGTAAATGGGGCTCGCAATGGCGAGAGGTGCCATGGTGTCGTGCGATGGGCTGCTGGAATAAACCTCGCACCACTTATTGAACGCTTTGAAGAAATGAGCGCCAAACTAGAGGCACGGAGACTTAGCCATCTAGCAATTGATCAATGCCGCTCAGAAATTCGTTATATATCGCGATCAATCCGCGATAGCGGCGATGCCCAGCTGCGCGAACAAGCTGACGCAGTTCTGCCATCAGGCCGCACTTGTCGCATTAGCTCGCTCCAGAGACTTGAGACAATAAAGGCAGATTTGATTGCCATAATGGAAGCTATTGATGACAGGTCAGGCGCGACCAAAACTTCCGATGCATCGGAACAAAATAGGTCGCCTAATATACAAGATCAAAAATTAGAAAAAACTTGTAGGGCCGGGCCGGATAGCAAAGCGACGAAAATCAGTTTGAGGACGGTATTCGATATCGCATCACCAGACTACCGGAGTTTGATTCAAACTCCAGGAAGTATGAATACTTCAAATCTCGTGGAAGCGTCCGGAATGGCCTGTCACTGGTTAGGAATTTCTCAAAACATTTGGAGGAGTGCTTGTCACGAGTTAGGTCGAGAACGAGCAGCGCTATGTGTTATAATTATTGATCGCAATGCAAGATTAGATGAACATCACCGTTTTCGAGCTCGAGAACCCGGTAGGTGTCTTTCAGGAATGATCAGAATGTCGAAGAATGGAGGCTTTAACCCTCACAGTCTGTTTCGTGCTTGCCAAGGGCAAAAAAACGAAATTCCTTCCGCTGAAACCGAGGCAATGACTTACTTGCCATTCAAAAAGACTGATGGTGCTTCGGTATTTTCGGAATGTGTGAGGTCCATCGTGGATAATCTATCTGTTAGCGACTTAGCGAACAATCCACAGCAGTTAATCCCTGAGTGATGTTTTGGCTGCCCATTGTGTCCGCAATATCCCGAAAGCGGACATTAGCTTAGGTCGTTTCTAACGACAGCAATTGGGCCGTTAGCGGAATGTCTGCTTTTGGTTGGCTCCATCCTCCGGAAAGCTCTCAATCCCCTTACATCCAGTAGTTGATTGAGTTTGACCTCAAGTAAACCAAAGCGATCACTGAAAGTGAAAATAGCGGATTGCAACTCGTTGTCCCGGGGCCGTCTATCCAACAATCGCCATCGTTAGGGTCGTCGCATCAGTATGTCGGCAGTAATCGTGGATTCTTCACGGTGCTTGGCTGGCGGATATTCATCGCATTCATGCGCGCAAACACATTTCACACGCTAAGATAGGCAATCCAAACCGATGCAAAAGCTATTCTCGGTTGAAAGCTAAAATGGGCGAACAGCGCAGTGAAACTACATAAACCAGAACAGATAATTGAGCATGCGTTTGCAGCTGAAAAGTTGATCAATGTCGAGCGCGCTTATGAGGTCATGGACAAGTATGAATTGAGCGGAATCGTTGCATCGATTCCCCACAATATCTATTATATCTCTAGTCATTCCGGAATCATGCAGTGGATGGGCCGGCATTTCTCGACATTCGCCTATTTCCCGCGTGATCCGAACGCGGCACCTGCGCTTATCGCTCATGGCACCATGCTCTATCATTTTGATTATCGGCCAACCTGGATCGAAAACATTAAGGCCATTTCCGGACCCAGAATGGATGCTTCCGGCAATCCGATGTTCGGTGAAGATGGTCAGCCACTTGCTTCCCAGCGACCCGGTATCTGGAAGGTCCGTGAGAATGCCGAGATGTCACGCGGCGATAAAATCCAACTGGCATTCTTCGATCATTACACTGATCGAACTGTAGTCAACGCGTTGCAGGGTTTGCGAGAGGCTATTGTCGAAGGTGGATCGGCTCATTCTAAAGTCGGTTTCGACGATCCCCGGGTTGGACATTGGCTTATAGACATGGGGCTGAGCCAGATGGAGACCGTTGATGCCTGCAACATCTTCAAAGAGATCAGACAGGTCAAGACTCCGGTGGAGATAGAGCTGCTGAGGGCCGCCGCGCAGACTGGTGAGGCATCTTTAATGTCCGCCATCGGTCAGATCGAAGAAGGTCAATCGCTCGCGCAAATCGAGCATAATTTCTCGGTCAAATGGGCTGAGTTGGGTGGCACCGCCAAGTGGTTAATTGCCAATGTAAACGGGATCAATTCCGGGACTATTGAACGCGGCGACTGGATGAAACTTGATTCTGTCGGCGTGCTCAAGGGCTACACAGGAGATATTGGGCGGACAGTGATGATGGGTGATCCGCCGGACGAACTGGCGCGCCGGATTGAGGCGAATACCAAAGTCAGCAAAATGATTTATGATATGATCCGGCCGGGTATGCTGTACATGGAAGTGTTTGAGCTGTTCGGTGAGATGATGAAGGACGAGGGAGTGGAAAATGCCGTTGCTGGCCCGCATGATGTTGGGCTGGAGCACACGGACCATCCATTCGAAATAGGTACCGGTAATGTGCCCGGCGATCTTCCGTACACCGAGTTGAGGTTCCTTGAAGGTACGGTGTTTACCCTCGACATGCCATATAATGAAATCGGTTGGGGCACGACCCATGTTGAGGACATGATGGTTGTCCGCAAAGATGGGTGTGAATTACTATCGTCCGGCGATACTAGTTTGAAGGTTATCAACTAAATGATCACCTTCAATCTTTGTGTGGCGAGTATGGGCAGTTGACTATCAAGGCAGTGGCCGAAGACGGGCGAGACACCGGAAAAGTGGAAGGTTCTCTGGCAGCGAAAGGAAAGCTTCCCTTCCCTGTCGTATTCGGCTGGGGTCTTGGGTCGGTTGGTACATTAGTTTTACTCAACATCACCAACACCTTGGTTCTGAAATATCTCGTTGACATTGTTGGCGTTGCCGCTGCGATTGCCGGTACGATTATTGCCGCAACCAGGATTTTTGATGCCTTTCTTGACCCTTTTATGGGAAGTTTCAGTGATAACACGGTAAGCCGCTGGGGACGCAGGCGACCGTTCTTGCTGGCTGGTGGCGTAATGTGCGCCGCTGCACCCATTCTGATCTTTGCAGCCCCCTCGGCACTTACCGGTACGGCGGCCATGGCTTATATGGTGATGGCACTGCTATTCTATGCGCTTTCATATACGACCTTCAATGTGCCCTACATGGCAATGCCGGTTGAGATGACGCAGAACCATCATGAACGGACGTATCTTTTTTCCTTCAGAATATATGCGACCGCCATTGCGGGTGTGATTGGCGGTGCGATGGCCCCGTCATTGGTCGAATATTTCGGTGGTGGCCGCGACGGTTTCGCGACAATGGCTTATATTATGAGCGCTGTCATTTTGGCTGCATGCTTTGCGTCCTTCTACCTTACAAGAAACGCACCGGTCAGTGACGTCCCGGTAGCTGACAAGAGTCCCAAATTCACGCAGATTAGATATGCGCTTAGGAACAAGCCATTTCTGGCACTGATGACGGCAAAGATATTCCTTGTATCTGGTACTGGAATCGGTGGTGCTGCAATGGCATTTTTTGTTACTATTGTACTGGACAAACCCCTGTCATGGTTGAGCTTCTTCGTGATCGGCGCGACCATTGGGATGATGGGTTCACAAGTTGTCTGGCTTAAGATCGCCCGTGCTTTAGGAAAGCGCAAATGCTTTCTTATTTCGGCAGCCTTTTACATCATGGTAGTCCTTAGTTGGCTATTGGCGGGCCCTGAGGAAACACAAATTGCCGTTGCATTACGCGCATTCGCATTGGGCGTATTCGGTGGCGGCTTGTTGCTGACAAGTCAGGCTATGTTACCCGATACATTACAGCACGAGTTGGAACTGACTGGCGTCCAGCACGAAGGCGTGCTGACCGGCATCTACACCACTGTTGAACGCGGCGCGTCTGCGCTGGGAGTTGCGATAGCAGGCCTCGTTTTGGGTGCAGGCGGCTATGTCGGCGGGTTGGATTCGGCGCAGCAAAGCGCATCTGCGATCTCTGCAATCTATTTATGCATGGCAGTGTTACCCGCAGTGGCCGTGTTGTTAAGCTCAGCGGCTATCTGGAAATATGATCTGCCGGGTTGACCCTCAATCAATGGAGTGACGACTATATTTAAGCAGATATGGCACAATATACTAATCGCTATAGCATCCCTCTGGTTGCCGACTTCCGCACTAGCACAAGACTCTGATATAGCAGCTACCGAGCGCATATACTCTACGATCGAGGGTGCGATGGGTGTTCCATTGCTGGTGATGGAAACCGGAAATCGAAACGGGCCGCCTATATTGTTTATTCATGGCATGTCACAAAGCCATTTGTCCTGGGAACCGCAATTCAACAGCGAACTGGCCCAGAAGTATCGGCTCGTCGCTTTTGACATGCGCGGGCATGGCGGTTCAGGAAAACCTTGGGATGAACGTGACTATGCTGGATCACAAATTTGGGGCGGAGATGTTGCTGCTGTGATTGATGGGCTGGGCCTCAAGGACGTAACCATCGTTGCCTGGTCATTCGGTGGATTTGTGGCCGTGTCCTATGTCCGACATTACGGCACGCAAAATGTGCGCGCTATCAATCTTTCCGGCACGCTGGGCGGCCTGATTGAATTCCCACGAAAACCATCAAAAGACTATGACAAGATCCTCGAAGGATCAAAAATGCGTGGTTCGCTTGACCTACGCGCGAATATCGAAGGTTACCGCGCTATGCCAAATAGCTTTACCGCCCAACCGATGGCCGCCAAAGATCGGGAGACGGCATTCGTAACTGGTTTAATGAACCCGTCATATGTACGCCGGGCGATGAGAAAGCTACCGCTTCAGAATTACGATATGGTTGACAAAATTAATGTTCCGGTACTCATCACGGTCGGAACAACGGACCTCGAATGGCCAGATGATATTGCGGATCAGCTGGCCAGCGAACTGCCAGATGGACGTATCTCAACATATGACAACAAGGGTCACTTTCCATCACTTGAAGATGCTGGCCGCTTTAACCGAGAGCTAGATGAGCTAGTCAGGTCATCTCGAAAATAGGCCCACTAAGATACTTATGGCGAGATAATGTTCATTTGTTTTCATCTGGCTGGACGAAACTGATCCTGTCACCAAACGACGTGCCGAGCAAAAAACCGCTCCCCAAGGGTATGGCCACCGATGCGCCCGGCAGAAAATGTCCGGGATCGGAATAGACAGTTTTTACTTTATAAGGCATCTTTTTGGACGGGTCTCTGGTCATCGGGCTCACCGCAACAACGTCAAATGGAAACGCGCAGGGGGAAGTTGGTTCTGCACGGCACTGAGCAATACCGGTTATCGGCACGCCGCTATGTCCGGTGGTGATAAAGCCGTCGTTGGTCGGCGTAATATTGTCCGGCTGTATTTTGAGATCGACTTGCGTAGATTTGCCGTTAGCTAAGTCGATAAATATAATTGCCTGCTCATATGTACCGCCAACAGCGAGAGTTTTCCCATCCTTACTCACCGCAATACCATTGACGAAAGACAATGATGTATTGTCGACTTTTTGCCAACCGGCCTGTCGACTCCAACGGATGGCAAAACCGGTTGGCTGTCTTGCTGCAAATTTTTGCCTTAATGCGTCCAACCCTTCTTTGTTAGATGGAAGGTCAAACATGTGGCTGGCAAAAATATCTCCATCAGGTGCCAAAGCAACGTCATTCAATTGGTATCGTGCAGAAACATGCACGCAGCCGATCCAGTTTAGATGGGGATTTTTCTGGCCTGTGACTTCGAAGATTTCAATACGCGGCACGCCTGATATATTGATTACAGCGAAAAGCCGCTGGCCGTTGCTAGTTACAGAAGAATTACCGCGCGCGACAATGGCGCTGGGCGGGCCTTTGCAGGCGGCCCACTCTTTCCGGGGCTCACTATTTCCGTTGATGCTAAGTTTCCGGCGTTCGCCATTTTCTGGATTAAAAAGCACGATGGGCGTTTCACCCGATTGGCTGATCGCCATCCATTCGGTTCCTGGAAGTTTTACAATATCTTCGGGGCGTTCAAATTCGCAATATATCCCGTCGTGACAAGCCGGGATCCTTTTGGCACCATCGGTTATGATCACGGCAAGTGCCAACTGCCAAATAATGGCGGAAGGGATCGGTATCACTTTGGCTGTCGTGCATCGTTATCAAGCTCGCCGTTCAGAAATGCGACTAAGTCCTTTACCGTCAATTTCGGCTGCTCGAGCATCGGCATGTGCCCCGATTTTGGATATCGGATAAGGGTCACCGGTGCGTTAGCGAAAGCGTCAACGGCTTGCTGGGCAAATTCTGGCGGCAACACCACACCACTATCACCCCATTGTACCAGAACCGGCGCTTTCACGTCAGCATAAAGTTCTAACAGGGGCTTGGTCTTGTACATCTCTAGGTTAGTGCGAACATATTCATCGACCGCAGCATAACCGCCTGGGTTGTTGTTCATATCGGTGTACATCGTTACGACTTCGTCAGTCACATTAGCCGGGTCAGCGAAGATACCTTTCAGGATTTCGCGATAAAAGCTAGCAGGTCGATAATTCTTATTCCCCAGGTAAAGTGTGATCTGCTCTTGCAACTCGGGTGAGAGTTCCCTTGGGGGTGGCGGACCAAGCGGCAGCGTACTGACGGCAAGACGGTTGACCCGCTCGGGATAGAGAGCAGCAATATGAGCTGCTACGGTAGCGCCGTTCGACGTCCCGATCATATGAGCCGATGATATGCTCATTTTGTCCATAAATGCTTTGACCAATTCGGTACCGCGATCAGTGCCATATTGCCCGCTCGGGTCAGGAATCGACAATCCATATGGTGGCCAATCGAGACGGATGACGCGGAAGTTTTTCTTGAGCTCTTTTGCCCAGCGATCATACATGCGAAGATTGCCCAAATGACCGGGCAGCAATATCAATGTAGGCCCCGTTCCTTCATCGCGATAGTGCATCCTGACACCATCAATCTGAATAAATTGAGACGGCGAAGTTGCATACCGTGCTTCGAGTTTTTTGGCGGTTGGTACTGCAAGGGCTGTGGTGTTGTCATCAACGAATTCCTTATCTTCCATGGTGGAGCAGCCAATTAGCGCTAAAAAAATGCTGAAAAACATTAGTCTACGATACATGGAAGATATCCTCGCTCAAAAGGGCATAACGGGCTTGCGAATTTCATATGATTATTTGCGTGACGCTAGTGTCATGGATAGCCTCAGCGCCATTTTCGGTGATGAGCACAAGATCTTCCATATGCACCGTGCCGCCGGGATCAGAGTGCATCAGCGGGCAGTCGACGCTGATAATCATGCCGGGCTCAAGGACAAGGTCAATCGGCTTCCCGTCAAGATCAGTCAAAGGTTGGTCAGTATGTGCCAACCCAACTGAATGTGGACCAAAAGGCACGCGATAATCCCCCGTTTTCGATAATATTTCCTGACCCATGCTCGTTATTTGCGAGAATGTGATGCCTGGCCGCAATTGCGCAGAAAGTTCAGCCCAAGTGGCCGCAATTGCGCTAACAGCGTCCTTTATATTACTGGGCGGATCACCCACAAAGATCGTTCTTCCGTAGTCGCCATGATATCCGGCTAAATGGCTCACGCAGTCAATGAGGACAGCCGTGCCGTCCTTCAGCTCCGCATCATAATCTTCATTAATCACACCATCCACTGACATGAATACCGGGCTGTTGCCCAATGCTGTTGCCTGCGCGAAAAACTCTTTGCGCACGCTTTTTATCGAGCCCAGTTGACGCAGTTTTTTTGCCGTTGAAAGGGCCGCCTTAACATTGGCTGCAGATGCCATTCGCATCAGGTCAATCTCGGTAGAAGATTTGACAACGCGCATATATTTGACCACGTCGCAGGCGTTACGACTGGTCGCCATTGGCGCCGCTGCTTGGATCAACATAAACGATGAAAGAGAGTCAAAACCCAGATTGCCTCGTAACAACCCGCGTGATCGCAGCGCCGCCAATACCGCTTCATCTCTGGTAGCATAACACTGACCAGCTGCTTCCACACGCTCCCGGCGATTATGCTCTCTATCTGTAACCTGAGCGCGCTCGTTCAGGATATACATGCTGGGTGACGCTGCGGAATTGCCGTCAGGTCGCGTCACCAGATAGGGCTCTATATCGTCACTCCAGCCAGAATCAGCGACGCCGTAATAATAGACAAATTGATATGTGACATAAGCTATTGGTTCTGACCGGTTTCGAGGTACGATGACGACAGCTGAATCGTTTAATCCCAAGCGGGCCAAAGGAGGCCATATACCGCTGGCATAATATGCATTTTGTGGGTCTGTGAGAACCAGCGCGTCTAAGCCTGCCTTACCGAGTACAAAAGAAGCCCGACCGCGGTCTATCAGCTGTCTGGCAGGAGTCTGGTGCACTGTTTTCTCCATTTCACTGGCGGCGTGGGTTAGTTCCAACACGATTTCTTCTTATAGGGCAGAACGGAAGGATTTTACGTTATCGGCCATAAAAAATGAGAGCAGGCCCGCTGTACACAACCAATTGCCAGCCTGCTCCGCCCCCATCACCTCACACAGCAGCTTAATATTTAAAGCGTGCTGTAACACCGAACATCCGCCGTTCACCGAAAATTGTGCCAAGGAAATTGTTACTGGGCGGTGTCTGATAAATAAAGTTCGCTGCCGCTGCATATTTCTTATCGAAGACATTTTTAGCCCATGCGTCGATACTGAAACTTTTATACTTCAACCCGACACGCGCGTTGACCAACGTGCGACCTGGAGAAATTACATTGTTGGTCGGATCCGCGAATTGTTTCGACTGGTAGTTGCCGTCCAGGCGCACGAAATAGGATGTCTCTGGATTAATGTCACCATCATATTGGACGCCCAACGCCGCTGTGAACTCTGGAGAGCGGGGCAGGAAATTTCCATCGATATCGGGATCCTGACCCTGTTCTCCAGCCAGAGGATCAATTGCGCCCGCGGCGAATTTTGAGCTGATATAAGCCGCATTTCCATCAATACTAAAGCCGTTGTCGAACTGGAAAGCCGCTGATCCTTCGATGCCATAAACTTCTGCATTACCCACATTGGTCGTAATGGCTTGAATAAAATTACCAGGTCCTCCCGGATTAGTCGGGTCTCTGACGCGCAATTGCTGGTCAGACCAGTCGGTATAAAATGCAGCAATGTTTAAAGTCAGGCGGCGATTGAACAAAGTATTTTTTAAACCAACTTCGTATGTCCAGTTAAACTCTGGATCAAAATTACCGGCCACTTCAGTATCAAAAGCACCAGCGTTGAACCCGCCCGCCTTCGCACCGCGCGCAACTGACGCATAGACGAGAGTGTCGGGCGTTGCATCGTGTTCAACTGTGAACCGCGGCGTTAGGAACTTGAACGTCTGGGGACTATTACCCACCGTAAAATTTCTGAGGGTGTTTTCCGTACTTATTTCTTCCCAAGTGTATCGCCCTTCCGCAGAAATACGTGTGCGGCCATCGTTGAACGCGTAACTCGCCTCAGCAAATATAGCTTTAGTTTCTGTCTTGGTTTCCTCGATTCGCGCCACAAAGTTCCTGAAGCGTTCAGGATCCAACGGCGATGAAAACGGTGACTGTACTGGGATCAAGTTTAGTGGGGCAAACTCACTTGGATCAAGCGTGTTCAGAGCCGGTACACTTGCGCTGATGAAAAAGTTGATATCGGTCCCATCCAAATAATAGCCGCCCAATGCCAAGGTCAGGCCATTATCACCCTGATAGGAGATCCTTGCTTCATGTGAATCATAGTCAACCGAACCAAGAGGTGATGCTTGGAAGTTGCAGAGAAACGCTCCAAATACTGCAGGATTTAGAATTCCCCCGCAATTGACGGGATCACTTTCAGACTGGAATGCTGTTACTGAATCAGCCTGGATGCGGCCAAAAAGATAACTCGCAGTCACATTATCAGAGACTTCATATGTAACAGCAGTGCGGACAATCTCTGTATTGACTTGGCGTCCAAATCCGCGGGGTTCAACTACCACCGTATCTGCAGGTTCGGGAAGCGGCCCACAAAAAAGCCTGGGGAAACCATCTGCTCCGAGGGTACCGCAATTCCCAATACCTGTCGGACCATTGACAGTATTATATCGCGTCGCATTGGCTTCATCGCGGATCTCGCCATCGAAATATGAAGTTTCGATCGTCAGGGACGGCGCGGGCCTGAATATAAAACCGACTGACCAAGATTCATTATTTCGACCACCAACATTACCGTTCGTCCCTGGGCTAAATCCAAAATTAGCTTGCGGATGGTCGTTCGTCCAGGAACCGTCAAATTCAGTGTGAGCATAAGAACCAAATATAGCGAGCATATCCGGAATGACTGTGAGGTTTACATTCCCGCCAATATCAAAACGCTCATCACTACCGTATGTCATAAAGCCTTCTGCGGAAAAACCGCGAAGATTGGCTTTTTTCGGAATGTAGTTTATGGCTCCAGCGAAAGCGTTCCTTCCGAACCTTGAGCTCTGCGGACCTTTCACGACCTCAACGCGCGCCAATCCTTCTGTCGTTGCGTCAAACAGATAAGAGCGTGGAAGATAAATATTGTCGTAAAAAACGGCTGTTGTTTGTTCACGGTTAAACTGCGCAATTTGCGATATTCCACGTATCGTTGGTGCGCCACCTGCCCCGTCGAGCGTTTCGAAGGTTAGGCCTGGTGTAAACCGAGCAATATCGTCAAGAGTATCTATACTCTTTTCTTCCAACGCCTCTGCGTTAAATGCGGTAATGTCCAACGGTACGCTTTGCAGGTCTTCCTCACGCCCACGGGCAGTCACAATGATGACATTTTGATCAGCCCCGCTGATATCTTGACTGTCTTCTACCGAGGCACTTTCACCAGATTGTTGCTGCGCCAGGGCGATGCCGGGAAATAGCAGAGCCCCCGTTGACATCAGGATGAGATATGTTGCTGATGACTTTTTCATTCTTTTTCCCCTTGTGAATTGTAGACCTGAGCCCTGAACCGGCGCCAATCCTATTGCTTATTTTTATGGGTGTATTTTTCTCCCTAAAAACGTTTTACACATTGATTCACATTATAATATCATGATCTTTCTACATGCTCGGCTAGCGGATAGCGATCATATTATGATTATATAACAATTATTTAACATAATTTAATGCTAGAATAGTAGACAACTAGATTGCTAGTATACTAGTAATCTAGTTGTCTACTTTATGTTCAGCCGTCTGACGATCGCATATACGCTGAGCATGGCTTAGATTTGCATTCAGGTTGTTCAGAAATGAGAGGTACGTAATGAAAACACCAGTTCTTGTTAAAGATCGAAATTCGGGGCTACCTCAATACCTGGTTATCGCCGAAACTATTAGAAGCTGGATTCAAAGTGGTCGATACAAGGCTGGTGATAGTATCGCGACAATAGGCGAACTTGCCCGTGAGTTTAAGGTTGCCAAAGGCACCATCCAGGAAGCTCTCAGAGAATTGTCTGACAATGGGATTATAATCACATCCAGGGGCCGTCGATCACGTGTTGGATCGCAACCGGAAATTCGGCCGGTATTTGGAGATATAACGACGAAGGACCTTTTGCTTGTCGAGACGTCAGGCGATACTCCTTCACAATTGGCCAGCGCCAAGATTATCAAACCCAGCAAAAAATTATCGAAAATGTTTGAATTTGAGGCGTCTCAAAGGGTCGCTGAATATCGGTCGCTATTATATCTAAATGGTCGTCCAAACGGATACAGCATTGTTTATGTATCCGCTGGGAAGCGCACGAAACTCCTCCCTTTGCTTTCGCACGACGATTTCAAGATTGAGGTCCGCGATCGTATCGACAACGCCGCTCGTTCGGAAAGGCATGTCGCTGCGACTACTGCAGACATTGAAATGGCTCACCTTCTAGACATTCCCGTTGGCTCGCCGATCTTGCGGTATAGTTGTGCAATGTGGAATTCTGGCGATGAATTTCTAATCTATTTCATAAATTTTCTTAGAAGTGACGGGTGTGAATATCGTCTCGACACATAAACTACATTCAAGTGAGCGGAGGAGGCGTTGATGTCGCGTGATATTCCAATAAGAGCACTTAGCCGCGGCTTGGCCGTTCTATCGACTGTTAACCGCGATGGGCCTATGTCGATGATGGATATAGCAAAGGCCACGAACCTTCCATACCCCACCACCAGTCGTGTTGTTCAGACTTTATTGCATGAAGGTATGATAGAGAAAGAAGCGGCTAGGAAGTATTATCGAGCGACATCTCTAGTCACTTCACTTTCAACCGGTTTCCAATGGGAAGATGGCTTAGTCGATGTCGCCCGCCCGCATATCAAACAGCTGTGCCTTGATACTGGATGGCCAATATCTATTGTAACTAGGGTCGGGACACGTATGGTCATCCGCGATTCCACGCACAGGATGACATCTCAGACATTTTCAAATTACTATCCCGGCTACACCCTACCGATTTCCGAATGCGCATCAGGAAAAATATATCTCGCTTTTTGCAAGGAAGCTGAGCGTGATTTGATCGCAGAAGCTTGGAAAGCAACTGATAGCGAAAGCGCTCGGCGAGGCTTGTTACTCATCCGTGACGAAGGGTATCTTAACCAGCTACGCACGAAAGGCTATGCACTGAACTTTCGTAACATTCATAATGCGGAACCGGGCAAGACTTCATCCTTATCGGTTCCGATATTAAACAGTAATGGCGAGGTCCTTGCAGCCCTTACCATGATATATTTTTCTTCTGCGATGAATTCTGAAGAGGCAGTCGACAAATTCCTGCATAAATTACAATTGGCAGCTGGAATAATTGGAAGACAAGCTAAGGCGGAAAACGGGGTTGTCGAGAACTCAAACCATATCCCGCATCACTGATAGACTGTTGGAGATGTCCGCTTTCGGGATAAAGCGTTCACAACGCTAGCGTCCGCTTTGGGTACAAAAGCGGATACAAAGAACGCTGAAAAACCGGGCGATTTTCTTTGCAAAGTAGAAGCTTAACAGGTTCGTTTGGTTAGTATTGATGGCGTCGTGTTTTTATCTATTTTTGAATTTATAATAACCAGAACCCTCATTGTTACTGCAATATGTGATGTGTTTTAAGCGCTAGCCCCTAGATACCCGAGTTGCCCTGCCTTGAAAATCGCTTGACCGCGATTGACCGAGTTAAGCCGCTCGCCAGCGCGTATCATATGATAACGCACAGTGGCAGGGCTCAATTCCAATATCATGGCGATTTCGCGATCAGTTTTACCAATTGCAGCCCAGCTCAAACACTCGACCTCACGTTTGGTAAGGTCGCAATCTGAAGGGATAAGGCGACGCGCCGAACGCATAGCCACGGTATATCCACAGACAAAACGTCGAGCCATGATCGCAAGGAGTTCACCATATTGAATGAACAGGTCGGATAGGTCCTCGATCGATTTGTCTATCGGTGTAAAAGTGACCACGCCGATTTGGGCAAAGGGCTGATGCACAGGCACAACAATCGCCGCTGGAACAAGCGAACGCTGCTGGAATTCATGCAGATCTATTTCCTCAAGATATTCGTTGCGCCAATTGCCCTTGAATCCATCCTTGTTTACCCAGAATGGCTCGGCTTCATAGCGGCAGGCTCGGGGAAGAGGCGAAGAAAGAGCCAGGTTTTTATCTTCCCACCAGCGTTCACCATCCGCTAGCCAACCGAAAACCTCGCCATTGAGACTATTTCCTTCAGCATCGACCATCGCTTCAGTAGAGGAGATGTCGGCAGTGACTGCCACACGCAGTTGAAGTTCCGTGGTTATTTCATACAAGGAAATGGCAGCATCGTGAATATCGTCCGGAGAGGAGATAGTGACACGATTTAGCAGCGCCTGTATTTGGTCGTTCGTCGAAAAAGATCGAGCAGAATCCAGCAGATCGATAAGGTCGGTATTCAAATTTTGAGCCATCTTGTTCATGGTGCCTATTTCTTGCAGCAGTCGCGCCAATCTATGCATGAATAAAGGGTCATAGCCCGCTCCCGTTCAATATTCACTTTCGCTGCCCCTGCAACGCCAGTGTGTTCTATTAATGTCCACCAACATCCGCAGCGCGAAACAGGTTCCTCCTCGTTCATCTTCCAAACGACCTAATTGACGTCGTGATCGCTCCCAAGTGTGATAGTCGCGAATAATTTGACAGCACTGTACAAAAGTTGATAGCGTTTGAGCTGGAGAATGCAAATGGCAAAAAGAGAGCAAAAGCGCCTTGATGCGCATTTAATAGCGGGTGGAATGGCCCACGACTTTGATCATGCGCGAATGGAATTGCTCAAGATACTGGCGGAAGATGATCGTATCAGAACCAAAGTATCGTCAACATGGGAAGAGTTTGACGACGACCCCGCAAGCCTTTTGATAACATATTGTTGCAATATGGAGCCTTCCGAAGAGGCATCACGAAAGCTAAGAAGTTTTCTTGAAAATGGTGGCAAGTGGATAGCGCTACATGGCACAAATTCTCTCTTTCAGTGGACTGAGGCCGGGGTTGAATGTGCAACCGCAGAAGGTCATTTTCTCGGCGTACTTGGCAGCGCATTTCAGGCTCATCCCCCCATCGGCGATTATACAGTAGAAAACGCTGGTTCCGATCACCCGATAGTGTCTGGTATCAAACCTTTTACGGTCAAGGACGAGCTATATCTCTCCGATTTCTCTTCCCCAGTGGAGATCTTGTTATCTACCCGTTTTGGAGGAGAAACTCCGGGCTTTATCAAAGATCAATGGGAAGAGGACGACCACCCCGTGCTGTATATCCGTAAGCTCGGCAAGGGGGAGATTTTATACTGCACATTGGGCCATGCCCGCGGCCACTATGATGCGCAGCATCGCATATTATTTTCTCCGGAGGTGGAGCGCGGTGCCTGGGATGCGCCCGAGTTCTTCGAAATACTGCGACGGTCTATAAAATGGGGGGTCAGCCCTCAACTAGAAATGGAAACAGGATGACGTCTCATCACGGTAAGCCAGGTCTGGAACCAATGGCTGAAGCGGACCTTTCACCGGAAATCAGGGAAATGCTCGGTCAGTGGGTTTTCAACCTTCATAAGACGCTCGCCTATTCCGAAAAGTCGCTTGAGAGATGGATGCCATTTGCAAAGCATATACTGCAGGATAACACTCTGTCGGTCCGGGATCGAGAGATTGCCATTTTGCGCGTGGGCTGGAATTGTCGAAGTCCTTACGAATGGGGCATGCACGAAGGTGTGGCCCGGTCCGTTGGCTTTACTGACAAGGATTTAGAGGCAATTTGTGTTGGCAAGGATTCTGACAATTGGACAGAGTCTGAGGCTTCTATAATAGCTGCCGTAGATGATCTGCACTCGCAATCAACCATTTCAGATGAAAGCTGGGCAAAGCTGAAGCCGCATTTTAGCAAACAGCAACTGGTCGACATGGTTTACCTGATCGGTCAGTTCCACATGATCTCGATCATGCTGAATGCGATGCGCACGCCGCTTGAAGATAATGTTGCTTCCATGCCCCAAGACAAACCACATTTCACACGCGCATAAGGAAAAACCATGGATCTTAAATTAGGCGGCCGTAAGGGCATTGTCACGGGTGCATCCAAAGGCATCGGAAAACGTATCGGGAATCTCATGCTGGAAAGCGGAATGTCACTCGCCTTCTGCGCACGCAACGAAGATGAAATTGTCGCAGCGGAAGAAGAATGGGCGGGCAAAGGCTATAAGGTAAAAGGTACATCCGTTGATGTTGCTGATGCTGAAGCTTACAAAGCCTGGCTCGCCGATGCGGCAGATTGGCTTGGTGGGTGCGATGCCTTCGTTCCGAATGTTTCTGCTGGTGGCGGCAGCAACGAGGAACAGTGGCGGGCAAATTTTGAAGTCGATCTGATGGGCGCTGTGCGCGGAATGGAGGTTTTGCTTCCACATCTTTCGAAGAATAATGGCTCTGCCGTATTTATCGTCTCGACTGCTGCATTGGAGACTTATCCGGTTGTTCAACCTTATAATGCCCTAAAGGCATCGCTCATCGTATATGCCAAGCAATTGTCGCAAGTTATCGCGAAAGATGGCGTTCGCCTCAATTGTGTCTCACCTGGGGCAACGTTGTTTGAGGGCGGAAACTGGGAGAGGCATCAAAAAAATCTCCCTGATTACTACAAGGCGACAATAGAAAGCATTCCCTTTGGTCGCCTAGGAAGCGCCGAAGAGATCGCCGACGCAGTTGTGTTTCTGCTTAGTCAGCGGGCATCATGGATTACAGGCATCAACCTTACGGTCGATGGCGGGCAGACAAAGCGCGTTTCGCTTTAGCAAAATGCGGTGGCGCCACCATCTACAGGCAAATCAATACCTGTTATGAATTCGGCATCGTTGCTCGCAAGGAACAGCGCTGCCTTTGCGATGTCTTCTGGCAGAACAATTCTGCCAAGAACTTTGCCCAAAGGATGTGCCTGTATTCGCAAATCATAATTACGCTGCCGTTCCTCTTCGGTCTTGCCTAGATTGGCTTCCATCATTGGCGTCAATGTTGACCCGGGATGAATCGCATTGCAGCGAATGTTATCCCCATTGTCAGCAAAGTGTAGAGCAAGTGACTTTGTAAGCGCGCGCAAGGCGCCCTTCGATGCAGAGTAGGCAGGAAGGTTTGGATTGGGCTGCAGGCCTTGCGTAGACCCGATATTTATTATTGAGGCAGCTTTCGCCTTGCGTAGCATCGGAAGGCAGTGCTTTACGCTAAGGAAAACAGAATCAGAATTGACCTCCTGAAATCGCTTCCAGAATTCAAAATCAATCTGGTCTATGTTCCCAAAGCCGGAAACTCCAGCAGAGTTTACCAATATGTCAAGACGGGGAAATCGTGTTTCGATTTGCGATAATGCGTTCAACCAAGAAGGGGCGCTTGCAACATTCAGTTCAACAGCAATCGCCTGATCGCCTAGATTCTGGGCAACGCCGCGCGCGGCAGATAAATCACGATCCGCGACAATGGCTTTTGCCCCTTCACTGATCATCATCGCACATATGGCTTGACCGATACCGCCAGCCCCTCCGGTTACCAACGCGATATTTTCTTCAAGCTTCATAATGCATCTCTCAATAGATCTCGCTTGAGCGGTTTAGCCATCAGTTTGGTAATCTGGTCGAGATATGAACGATTATTCTCGTCAACCCGGCATGGGCGACTGTTTGAGAACCTCTCAGGTTCGCCACCATTAGCGCTGTGCTTTTAACACGGCTTCGCGCAATAGCTCCACGCCCGATGGTGAGCCAAACAAGGTTTTTAGAAACGTCTTCAGAGCGCGTTTCCGCTCATGTTCGTTGTAAGTAATGCCATTTTGTTGTGCGATGCCTTCAATCAGAAAGCGAACAATATCGCGCCGCAAGTCAAATTCAATGCCACGTGTTTCCTGGTCGGGGAATATTTCAAGCGCAGCCTGTTTGCGTTCTTTGTCATATGCGGCCATCGCCGGGTTAAATGTTTTTGCTAACTCAGGATCGGTGCGTGCCGCTAGCGAGAGTTCAGTAAATGCAAAAAATTCAGGTGTCTGGAGCTGATCCCAAGCAATATCGATTGCGGCATCGAGAAAATGCTCATCGTGAGGGATTTTGCTCATCGCTTCTTGATACATGGACAAGCGCCTACGGGTTACGTGCTGGACTATCGCTGAGATCAATTCTGCACGTGAGCCGAAATGATAGAGCATGGCAGAACGTGTAATTCCCGCACGCTTCGCCACCATTGTTGTCGACAATTTCTTGTGCCCGTGATCGGCAAGACTGACGACACCTGCATTCAGTATCTTCAGCCTTGTCTTCCGACTTTTATGGATTTCCCCTACATTAAGCATAGCCGGATCATCAATCGACCCGCTGTAATTTTGGGAGTCTTTGTTGAGGTTCTTGGCTGTGGTCAATTAATGAACTCCAAAGGCAAGCGATCATGCCTGCGTTGATGGAAATGTGTGCAAAGGGGCAACTGATCAACAGGCACTTGCAATCTTATTTCACTATACCGATTTACAATCGCCTGCAAGGCGTGCCTCAATTCAAGCCTGGAAAGGGCAGCTCCAACGCAAAAATGTATTCCATTGCCAAAGGCCATATGAGGTTTTGGTTGGCGCTTTTCGAGATTGATATTCAAGGGATGGTCACCCCAAATCGCCTCATCATGATTGGCGGACCCAAAACGGATGTGAATCAAGGCTCCATCCGGAATGGTTTCTCCGCCCAGTTTTTGATCTCCGACCGCCTTTCGGAACTGTCCCTGTATTGGGCTTTCGATACGAAGAATTTCTTCAATGAAAGGACCGATAAGATTCGGATCTTGGCGCAGCCGCTCAAGGCATTCCGGCGACTGCGCCAAATTTATCAGTGAAAAATTCAGAGTTGATGTTGTTGTCTCATTCCCGGCAACGAGAAGTTGAACCAGAATCGACAATATCTCTTCATTTTCCAGCTCGCGACCATCTGGTAGCTTTGCATTCGCAAGCGCGGTAATGATATCTTCACCCGCTCCCCCGCGACGTTCATCGCTCAACTTGACCATGGCATTTTGACAGTCCAGCGTGAGCTGCGCAATTTCGATTGCCCGGTTATCATCCGTTAGGAAACCAACCTCATCAGCGAAGGCATCCGACCATATCTTTAGTGTCTCATCACCAAGATGACGCATGCCCAGATATTCACCGATAACAGAAACAGGAAGCGGTACCGAAAAGGCATCAAGAAAATCGCACCGCCCGCCCTTGTCGTCAATGTCAGCAAGCAGTGTTTCTATACGTTCCTCAACAAATGGCTGAACGAGTTTAAGTTTTCGCGGCATAAAAAAAGAGCCGACGAGGCTACGATAATCTTTATGGGAAGCTTCATCATTATGGCTTAAAGTTGGAGCAAGCGTCCACGCTTTTTCCCTTATCTTCTTAGCTTTCTCGGGCAACCCTCCCGCGCGCATGGACACCCTATCAACCAGACTTGAAAATCGATCATGATTCCGCATGACTTCCTCAGCACAGGAATAGGATGTCACAAACCATGTGCCTGTATCCGGCTCACACCAAACAGGTGCCCGCTCTCGCATCACGCGATAGGCGCTTTCCGGATCATCCATGAAACCGGCTTCTCTTGGCCGGAATATCTTCGCGATAAGAGGCTGCTCAGACATCAGGAATATACTCTTCCAGGATTTCATGGAAATGTCGGATGCGCGCCTCTTGATAATTTGCTGTTACAGGACCCTTGCCTTTCATGGCTTTCAAGCCTTTTTGCAGCGCTGCCAGATTTCCCGAGTCTTCATCAAATACCGGGGCAAATCCGCCAAGTTGCGGCGCAGTGTGATGGCTTTCATCCGGGCCGATAATCTGGGGCTCTATCCGCTCCCCGGGTTCACCTGTGGGATCCAGAAACATAATGTCCATCACGGACATATCGGGATCTTTTTCGTAGGGGAGAAACCGATAGACGAGATAGGCTCCCCATCCTGCCCAGCACACTAGATTTGGAAAAATATGATAGTGTATCGTGTCGATCAACTCGCTGTCTGTCGCCTCTTCGGCAATATCCAGCCCAGCTTCTACAAGGCTGCGGCGACGCGCATCGCCAATGGCTGCCCGCGGATTTTCTAGGCCATCAGGAAGCTTAACATCATCTGCTGCATCCCCAAGACTCCCGCGCAGCGCGGCGCGAAAGACCTCAACATCAGAGATCGGCTTGGAATTGGGACTATGCAAGCCGCGTGGAGCGATCATCCGGGTATGCTTTGAATTTTCCCAAACGTCATATTGTGTATTTGCATCGCCCAGAAAAGGAGCCGCGCTGCTGTGCGTTGCTGTGACGTGGAAACTTTCAATAAAGGCTTCAAGCGCCACCTTCCAATTGCAGCGATTAATCTTTCGAATATGAACGGTCTTTGTGCGGTCGCCTAATGACCAGCCTCTCGTCCGGTAAGCTTGCGGAACAATATCGAGAAACTGATCCAGAGATTCAGCCTGTTCGTCAAAATTCACGAAAACGAATCCTTCCCAAATTGACACGAGCGCCTCCGGCAAGAAAAACGCTTCTTTATTGATGTGGTCAAAATCCCACTTGTTGGGAATAAATTTACAGCTTCCATCAATGTTCCAGGCGAATCCATGAAAAGGGCATCTGAAATCGCGTGCTTGCCCATCCTCCTCTCGCAAAGTTCGACCACGGTGGAGGCAGACGTTATGATGGGCTCGCACCTCTTCGGGACCCAGGCGGACGACCAGCAAGGATTCATCGCCTATTTCATAAACAGTATAGTCTCCCTTGTTCGGAATATCCTCGAGCCGGCAAACCATCTGCCAGGCCTGGCTCCAGAGCTTCCGGAACTCTTGCTCACAATAATCGGGAGAAAAATATCGCTCCTTCGGGATAGGGCGCTGATCGACCTGCGCCTCCCCTTGGTCCAAAAGTACCTCCGGGACGGGGCGGCTATCAATTTCAAGCATTTCAGCTACCGTTGGACGAGGCCCATTTTCAGCGCGCTTTGGCATCGATATCTTACTCCTTTGACTTATAGACAGTGCTGTCTAAAAGTTTTTTGACAAACTAGTATAGTTTATTATGGAATCTCTGCAAGACAGGAATCTTGGGAAGAGCGAAACGTGACAATTGAAATTTGTGCAGCTCAGTCAAAATCGATGTTGTTGGTACTGCGCAGATCGTAACAGTCTACCCCGTTCTCACCGTGGCAGCATAAACAAAATAAAAATGGAGCTGAATATGGATTTGCAACTTAGAGACAGGATCGTTTTTATCGGTGGCGGAAGCCGGGGTATTGGGCTTGGCATAGCGGAAACCTGCCTTGAAGAGGATGCGAAAGTTGCGATAGCTGCCCGCGGCGAAGAGCGGCTGGAAGAAGAACGAAAACGTCTCGCATCAATCTATGGCGAGGATCGCATATGGTCTCGCGCAGGCGATCTCACAGATCCGGAAACCATCAATGCTACGGTCAATGAAATAGAGAGCGATTTTGGTCCTATCTGGGCTGCAGTAGCAAATGTAGGTCTACACCCTACACCACCGGGATATGATCTCGAGGACGATGTGTGGCGTGCAGGTTTTAACCAGAATCTGGATTCCGCATACATGTTATCGCGAGCTGTGTTGCAACGGCTTGAAAAGCGCGGCGAAGGTTCCTTGCTGCTGATCAGCTCGATTGCCGGTATGGCTGCATTGGGAACTCCCCTTACATACGGCACGGCGAAGGCAGCCATGAACCATCTGGCAAAAGAACTGGCCGGCATAATGGGGAGCAAAGGTATCAGGATAAACGCGCTTGCGCCAGGTAACGTAATATTCCCAGGAGGTGATTGGGAAAGACGCAAGAATGGCGAGCGCGGTGACGCATGGATCCGATGGATAAAGCGAGAAGTTGCGCTTCAGCGTTTTGGAACACCGGATGAAATCGGTTCCGCCGCCGCCTACATGATAAGCCCGCTGGCCAGCTTCATGACTGGCGCAATTGTGCCGGTGGATGGCGGCCAATCGAAATAGGCCGGGGTTTGTTTCCAGTCCCTGTTGGCGCGGGCCTGATGATAAAAAGCTATACACAACCATGCCATGCTGTATATCAACTTTATTACAGTGTTGTACAAATCCTATTTCACCGAGTTTACGAAGACTATAGGGCAATCCACTCTTTCTCAGTGAACATGTCGAACATTCCTTTTGATAGAGGATGCTTAATAACCTTGGGAGGGGCGAAGAATGGCAGATGCTACTGGCGATAAGGTTTCTGAAAAAGGCGTTCCTTGGCCATCGCGCAAGCTAGCTTGGACCGCCTTGGCGATTTTAGCGACTGCAAACATTCTGTCCTATCTAGACCGGATAATTATCAACCTTCTGGTTGAACCGATAAAATCGGATTTGGTGATTACTGACACCCAATTCAGTTTGCTACAAGGTGTGGCATTTGGTTTGTTCTACGCCACTTTAGCTCTGCCGATAGGGCGAATGGTTGATATGCGATCACGCAAGCCAATCATTATAATCGGTGTTCTGGTATTTAGTGTGAGTTCTTTGTTTTCCGGTCTTGCCAGAAGTTTTCAGCAAATGTTTTTATGCAGGGTCGGCGTTGGTGCAGGGGAGGCCAGCATCCTGCCAGCATCTTATTCCATGATTACCGACTATTTCGCGCCGCAATATCTTGGCCGGGCCATAAGTATTTTCACAATGACCTCTTTTGTCGGGATAGGGCTTGCTTATATTGCTGGCGGAGCAGCTATTGAGGCAATTGCTGCTTGGAACGCGCCATGGCCGCTAGCCCAACTGGAACCATGGCGCAGAGTTTTCATAGTGGTCTCACTGCCGGGAATCTTGATAGTTCCGCTGTTGCTATGCCTGCGCGAACCAGAACGGCGGGGGGTGGTTACGTCCAAGCCGATTTCCATTAAAAACGCATTTGGCCATGTAAAAACACAGGGCAAAGTTCTATACCCAATCTTTGCAGGGTTCAGCCTGATCACAATGGCGGGCTACGCCGCGACCGTTTGGACCCCAGCTGTTTTTATTCGCGTGTATGATTGGTCGGCAGGCGATGTTGGCTATTATTATGGCATAGTATTTCTCATTTTCGCACCTCTGGGTGCTTTGATTGGCGGGACGCTATCCGACCGGTTGACTGCAAAAGGATATAAAGACGCGCCGCTACGTGTTGCAGCTTTCGGATATATCGGGGCAGGGCTATTTGGTGGAATTGCGCCGCTGATGCCCAATGGAACAGCAGCTCTAGCATGCTTCGCGCCAGCCATCTTGCTCACCACGCTGCCCTATCCCCTTGCCGGGACTGCTATCCAGCTCATCACGCCAAACAACTTACGCGGTCAGGTGACGGCGCTTTATATGCTGGTGATAAATATGGTTGGTCTGGGGCTTGGGCCGCTAATCGTGGCGGTATTTAGTGATTTGGTTTTTGTGGAGGCTGACGGTATCCGTTATTCTCTGGCCATTGTAAGTGCGGCTTGCGCTCCGCTTGCTTTCTTCTGCTTATTGAAAGCTATGCCGCATTTTCGAAAGATCAGAGCGTCTGAAACTGCCTGACCTTTGACTTTTGATTATAATCGCCAATCCGCGGCATTTTTGGCTTCGATCTCTCGTAGGGTTCATGAGCTTCGACAGGGCCGAATCAGACTGCGCATTGGAAAATTCCAAATTTTAATCACTCTCGCCACGATCTTTGCACCTGAACGCGTGTGAAAATAGCGTCTCCATTACATATCGAAACCCAAAGCAATAAGAGCGTTTCACGGTGATTTGAACACTCCCCAAAATCAAATTAATACAACTCTGTCAAAACATATCTGTACAATACTGTAGTAATGTAGCATGGTAATGTCATTGCCTCGCCAGAAGGCATTGAATGGGAGAATGAAATGTCTGTTTGTAAAAAAAAACTACCATTGAAATCTGTTTTGTTGGCCTCTGCAGGTATTTTGCTTTCTCCAGCACAAGCGATCGCGCAAGACGGTCCAACGTCTGGTGATACTCAACAAGCAGATGAAGGTGGCTTTGGTGTAATCATTGTTACTGCCCAGCGGAGAGAACAGGAGATTCAAGATGTGCCAGTTGCGATTACTGCGCTGAACGAAGATGCGATTGAGAATTTGAACAGTCGAGACATTCGCGATCTGACGGGTTCAGTACCGAATGTTGTGATTTCGGAAATTGGCCTTGGTCCCGGACTGGCACAGATCGCGATCCGCGGCGTGAATACACAGGACCCGGAAAAAAGCTTTGACCCAGCGGTTGGTGTCTTCGTTGACAACATCTATCTCGGCTCAAGCGCATTTAACTTGCTTGATCCGTTTAGTCTTGAGCGGATCGAAGTACTTCGTGGGCCCCAAGGCACTCTTTTTGGCCGTAACACAACCGGTGGCGCAATCAACGCGCAGCGGCGTCGTCCAAAAGGCGAATTTGGCGCGCGTGGTCAGGTTATTGTCGGTAACTTTGGCCAGCGCGACTTCCAGGGCGAATTGAACCTGCCAGAGGTTGGCGGTATATTGTCCGGGTTGATCCGCGGTCAGCGCATCAAAGATGATGGCGTCTTTGAAAACTCAGCGGGCGGCGCCACAGGTGCGCGCGATAGCTGGTCCATCGGCGGTGCCCTTCGGTTTAATCAGCCTGGCGTTGCTGACATCACCATCACCTATGATCACGTCGAAGATAATAGTGAACTGCAGCCGTATTTTGCGTTCGGCTTGAGGGAAAGAACGCCAATCCCTATTCGGATCACACAGACCGATCTTCCAGTTCCAGCGACTATCACACCTGCACTTTCGCTTGACCCCTTATGCACGATATTAAATCGATGCTTTGACACCGAAAATCGCGTGTCGAGTGTGACAGCGCCTAACCGGATTAATGCAAAGCTGGATGCGATTTCGTTTAACGGCGATTTCCCGATTTCAGACAATCTGGACCTCACCACTGTTCTCGGGTGGCGGTCATCCACTGAGGAAGTTTTTATTGATTTCGACGGAACGGATGAGCCAGTCTTGAGCGTCGTTCGTGATCAGGATTACGAACAGTATAGCGCCGAAGTGCGACTGGCCTCTAATTTCGATGGGCCGATCAACTTTGTTGCAGGTGCATTCTATTTCAACAGTGAATATCGCTTGGATCAAGCCGTTAAGCTTGATCTTGGCATATTGGGCATCCCTGGTATTCCTCCCGGCGTGTTGTTTGCTAACGGCCCTGGAGACAATGATGACTTTACGTCTGAAACATTTGCGATTTTCTCGCAAGTTGACTGGGAATTCGCACAAGACTTGACGCTTACTCTGGGGGGGCGTGCTACATGGGACAAAAAAACCATTTTTACCCAGTTCCGCGATGCGAATATTGGGCTGACAGATCCATATGAAGTTGACGAAGGCGTTCCCGCCAATCGTCCACTGGATGCGGACAAACCGTTTGGTGCCGAAGGCGGAGCAGAGGAAAGCTGGTTTCAGTTCACTCCCAAGGTGATGCTTACCTATAAACCAAATGATGATGCCCTGCTTTATGCATCGTTCACGCGCGGATATAATGCAGGCGGTTTCAGTGCCCGTGCCGGTAATGTTCCGGATGCTACAAGAGCTTTCGATCCAGAATTCATCAACAGCTATGAAGTCGGCGGTAAGTTTGATTTGCTTGATCGGCGTCTCCGCGTGAACTTTGCGGCCTTCTGGAATGATTATTCTGATAAACAGGAAGAGACAACTCAGCCCACCAACGAGGCTCCATTTACTTCTTCCACCGTACAGAATGTGGCTTCTGCTCGCTTTCGCGGTTTTGAAATTGAAGTAAGCGCTCTTCCGGTTGATGATCTGCGGATTGATTTGTCTCTCGGCTATCTTGACGCGAAATACACTGACTTTACCGCGTTACTGTCTCCCGCTCGGTACATTTCTACGCCAGCGCAGCCAGCAGGCACATTGCTCGAAGCTGACTTTTCTGACTTGACGCCAAGAAGGGCGCCAGAGTTTACGGGCAGTCTTTCTCTGAACTATTCTGTTGATGTTGGCTTTGGCGAGCTTGTGCTGAACGGCCAGGGGCGCTATGTGTCAGAGCAACAAATGGATTTCTTCAACGACGAGCGCGGTTTGCTGCCGGAGAGCTTCTTGTTTGATGCCGCGGCTACGTTGCAGTTCGGTGGTCCTAATCAAGATAACTTTAGCGTTACTTTGTTTGGTAAGAACCTTACGAACAACGTAGATGTCAATTCCTTCACGCAGGCCGGGATACTTACTACCTTCGGAACAGAAACTCTCCCAAGAAGATATGGTATTGAATTAGGTTTTGATTTCTAATTCCATCGAGCTTCGGCTTACAATCAATCTCTCCTTGTGGCGGGCTTTGCGCCCGCCAATTTTTTCATACCTATTTTGCTAATTGAACTTTTTGACAGAGCTGTATAAAAATTATCACGATTTCAAATGGAGAAGCTGGACAAATGGAAACCGAACGTAAGCATGTGATTTGTCGGGCTTGTCATGCCCAATGTGGTCTTATCGTCGATTTTGAGGACGGTGTTCCGGTTGCAACACACGGTGACAAGGACAATCCTGCATCAGCTGGCTACTCTTGCATCAAGGGCCGTGAATTGATGAACTACCACAGTTTCCCAACTCGCTTGAAACACAGTTTGGAACGACAGCCTGATGGCTCGCACGCGCCTTGCTCATGGAATGATGCTGCTGCCAAAGTCAGTGACAAAATTCAGGCCATCATCGACGAACATGGCCCGGAATCAGTCGCGATCTATATAGGTACATTCGGCTTTAATACACTGACTGCTCAGGCGTTCGCTCTTGCCTTCATGGAAGCGATCAACTCGCCAATGATTTTCACATCTGTCACTATCGATCAGCCCGGCAAGGGGATAGCATGGTTTCAGCATGGCTTTTGGCAGGCAGGGGCCTATCGCCATGAGGAATGGGACGGGTTGATGCTCGTTGGGACAAATCCCGTGGTCTCCATGCAGGGTGGTCTAGGGATGAACCCAAACAAAAACCTGCATGCGGCCAAAAAGCGCGGCATGAAACTTATTGTCATTGATCCACGTGTATCGGATGTTGCCAAAAAAGCGGACATACATCTTCAATGCCGCCCCGGTGAAGACGCTGCTATCCTTGCTTGCATTGCACGCCAAATCATAGAAGAAGATCTACATGACAAAGCATTTGTCGAAGAGGAAACAGTCGGGTTTGAAGAGCTGAAATCGACACTGGCTCCGTTTACGCCTGAGGCTGTTTCGAAACGTTCGGGATTGAAACCCGAAGAACTCATTGCGGCTGCACGTATGTATGGTTCCTTCAAGAAAGCCGACATTGCATGCGGAACTGGCGCAAATATGTCTGGCTACGGAAATGCAGCTGAGTATCTAAACAAGGTGCTCATGTCACTTATGGGCCACTGGAAGCGCGAAGGCGACCTTCGCCGCAATCCGGGCGTCTTGATTGAAGGCTTCCCGCCGATCGCTGCTGGAACCGGTTCGGAACCGGCTTGGGGGTTCGGCAAGAAGCTTCGTGTACGCGATCTTGAAGAAAGCGCTTCAGGTCTGCCTACAGCTGCATTAGCAGATGAAATTCTTACCCCGGGCGAAGGACAGATCAAGGCTCTGATTGTTCTGGGCGGTAATCCCATGCTGGCTTGGCCCGACCAGATTAAAACTTTCGAGGCTATGAAGGCGCTTGATTTGTTGGTGTGCTTCGATCCCCGTATGTCGAAGACATGCGAGTTAGCAGACTATGTGATTGCGCCCAAAATTCACTATGAGACGATTGGAACTACCGCGCTCAACGAATTTTTGACCAGCTTCGGCGGTGGTTGGGGATATGAAGAGCCCTATGTTCAGATTTGTGATCCAATCCTTGATACGCCGCCCGGTTCAGACCTCTGCGAAGAACATGAATTCTTCCATGCAATGGCCGGCAGCATGGGTCTTGATCTCAATGTCAAGACGAAGGCGATCCTAGACCATGATCAGGCAGCAAACCATAAAACGCTGTTCCCTGCAGGCTCTCCCCTCCCTGATCCGGTCACGGTATGGGACGCGGTTCTAAAAGGCTCGCCCATGCCCTTCCGGGAAGTTTACAACGATCCGGAAGCTCGTAAAGGCAGGCTCATGGATTGCCCGGAAGAGCGAATTCAGGCCAAGCCAGCAGACTGGGCAGAGCGTCTTTGTATAGGCGCGCCAGCCATGCTTGAGGAGTTGGATGAAGTCGCCGCACGGTTGGATGTAAAACAAGATTTTGAAACGTACCCCTACCGGGTGATTTCGCGTCGTCTGAGCGATATTCATAATTCCAATTGGCACGAGGACCCACTGCAGCGCAAGCGGGTGCCTCACCATCCGGCATTTATAAACCCAAAGGATATGAATGACCTAGGTCTTGCGCCAGGCGATGTTGTAGAAATTGAGTCTGCCCGTGCAACAATCAAGTGCGTTACAATAGAGTCACCGGAAGTCCGCGCGGGATGCCTTTCTGTGCCACATGCATGGGGAGGCAATCCCGATGAGGACGACGACCCGCTTGGTGCAGGTGGCAATACAGGACGGCTATCGTTCAATGATCGAGACTTCGACCGAAGGACAGGCATTCCGCTTATGAGCGCAATTCCGGTCCGCTTGCGCCGCGCATCTAATCAACCAGTGGCCGAAGCCGCAGAATGAAAATTTGATCCTACGGGTTGTACTCTAGTGTCCACTTTCGGGATAAAGCAGAAACCATCGGAAGGTCCGAGATTGGGGCGCTTATCCGACGGACAACTTCTGCATCCCTAATGTCCGCTTTTGAGCCCATAGGAGACATTGGCGGGAGTAAAAAAGCCCTTCGAACCGTTGAATAGAATTCCCTCAATTTTTTAGCACCAGTTTACGGGGGTAGCTAACATGATTTCTCCATTGCTCCCGGACTCCATATTTGCCATTGTAGGTTTTGCAGTTCGGTCAATCCCGGCTGTGAGGCTTTGTAACCTCCAATGTTGTCGCCGGTCAGATATTCTGACCGGGTGGCCGTCACGTATGTCCAGGGTCCGCCTAAAGGTGGCGGCGCTCCGTGGCAACGTGGAGTTACAAACGCCCGGTTACGGGCCAGCCTCCAATTTATACCTTCGGAGGCTTTATGATCAAAACCCTTTACTTATTTCCTGCCCTAATACTTTCAATTGGTTGTGCACCATCCGCTCCGAGTAAGGTAGAGTATAAATCAGCGATCGAGGATTTCTGGCCAACCGCGCAGGCGAAGTGGGCTGAGAAAGCCGAGTTTTTCGATAGTCATGCAGAGAGCTTTCGTCGAGGCGCGGAATTGCGCCGCAGCGTTTCAGCCAGTCTTGGCAGACAAGACGATGGAGCATCTACCGACGAAACCGCTAACGAGTCTGCTGATGCGGCAAGATTTTCGCGCTGGTTGAGCACAGCAGCTGTTGAAGATGTTGAAAACATACGGTGCGTTCCTGCCGCCAACTTGCCTGGTCAAAATTGTGAGATGGAAGTATTAATTAAGGGGCTTGATGGCAAAGATGATAAAATTAGCGGTGCTTGGCGCTTTGATAAGCTGGACGGTAAGCTGGCGATTGTGGGATATGTGCAGAACTAGATGGCGTGTTTCGCCATCTGCCCCAGGTAACAGTCACCTTTGATAGATGAAGGTGACTGTTACCTGGGGCTAAGCTAGTTTCTGTTCACCCGTTTTTTGTTTAGGTTTATGGATTGAAAGAAAGAAGGGCCCCAACATGCTCTGCTGGATTGCAACATTATGCCGCAAGATCGTGGCACTGATTGATGTTTATGACGTGCAGATTGTGATAGCTGTTTTCAGCGTCCAGGCCATGTCGTTGGTTGCGATTGCTAGTTTTGATATTGGCCCACTTGGCCTTGTGGGAATGCTGTTTTCTCTGACCCTATTCGCAGTGCTGATCAGGCCAGATACAATAGCTTCACAGACCTTACTCCAAACCCAGCTCGACCTTATCGGTATTGAGCGCCAGCTGGCACTGAGAGAGCGATGGGCGCTTTATTCACGCGAGCGAACGGGCCGACTCATGTCCCGCAGAGAAAGCGTCGACTGTTTTCAGGCAGCCTCAATGACCGATTCTGGTCAGGATACGAGAGCTGGGCAGAGGTGGTGAAATCATGATAGGCAATTTATTTGCTGAGCCGGTTGATCCGGATATAATCCTCCAGGATACGGCCAGAGAGCATCAAGATCACGAGATACGCGCAATGGCGAGTCTCACACTCGGCATGGGCCTAGATGACGCTTATTTTGCCGTTCAAGAGCTAATCCAAGCTGCGCGGTTAATCATATTATGCCCGAATGAAGGGAAAACCGTTTTATCAAATATACTTTCCGACAACTGGTGCGACTATCAGCGGTGTATTTATTTTTGCGTTGCCGGTCGAGGGCAGGGTAAAATGATAAAAATGCTCGAGACGTTTGCGCATATATTGGAAGCCAGAGGACGCGCTGACAAATTTTTGCGAGAACAGGGCGTCAAAAGACGAAAGCTCAAGGACCCTTATCATCAGTTTCTATCTGCCAATCTCAATTGCAATATCAGCTTCTCAGCTGGATCCAAAATTTAAGCGGCCAGGTTGCGGCAAACGCACACCGTTTTAAAGTTAATTTAAGACGTCAAAATCAGGCAATTCAGAGACAGTAAGCAGGAATTATTAAAAGTGGCACACCCTACGGGCCCATAGTTGGGCAGGTTTTGTTTGTATTTCAGTAGTTTAGTCTGTCAGCATCGCTGGCAGATTTGTCAGCCCTGCTGACAACCACCCCTCTAGCCGCAGAATTCCTAGGCTGACAATGCTGACAACAAAATTTGCGTTCAAGGGGAGCGAAACCGATTTTCTAAGTGTTCGAAATGTTGGTTTTTTCTGAGATGAAATCACGACGCGAAGGCAATGAGGATAATTGCGAATTGAGGGGGTGCTATTATGCCTTATTCGGCGAGATTATTTATTCGGGTAAACGCGGATTGAGTCGATATGCTTGATGGTTTCGGTATGCGAAACAGGAACAAAAAATCCTCCGCCATGCTGATGATATCAGCAAAGTGTTTTGAGATGGCGGACACTAATTATGGTAGCTATATCTTCAAAACAAACTCCAAATTTGACTTTATTGGCTGGCCATAGGTGGAGGGTTATCGGGTAATCAAAAAATTGAAATTGACGAGCTAAATTTGGACCTTTAGCGGCTTATCTTCTTTCAACTTTGAACAAGTAGCAGCGTATGACTAAGGTTGCCTAGTTGTGGTGTAAATATTTTCGTTTTATTATTGGAAGTTATGCTAACTTGTCCAACATATGTCAGACAATATAACAATAAATACAGAATCAGACGCTTTTCAAGCGATACTGGATTGGTCGAAGGACAAAGCAAATTGGCAGCGCGATTGCTTGCGCCGCTTGATCGTCGATGGCGATTTGTCGAAAAGCGATCATGATGAGCTTCTTGCTCTTTGCAAGGATGAGACAAAGCCCTGCATTCCGCTTGATGATACACATATCGGTGGACACAGCGCCGGCGTGCCAACGGTTACTCTGAAATCGATTAAAGATGCGCAGAATATCAATGCTCTTGCCGAAGGCCAAACATTGCCATTTAACCCAAACGGGCTAAGCGTTGTTTATGGAAACAACGGTTCGGGCAAGTCTGGCTATGTGAGGATCTTGAAGCGTGCCTGTCGCGCACGGACGCCAAAGGGCAAAACCGAAGTCTTACTTCACAATATTTATAGTGATGGTTCAGGTAAGCAAACTGCCGAAATTGAATATGTCGCAGGCGGGCAGAATCAGAAAGTAAAATGGGAAGTGGGTGTAGCCGCTGACGCGCTGCTGTCGGAAGTTAGCGTTTTTGATACGAAAACCGCCAACGTGCATGTCGAGGAAACAAATAACTTGGCCTATACACCTCGACCAATGAAGGTGGTCGAGGAACTGGTTAGCGCCAGCAGAGAGTTGAAAGAAAGATTCGATGCCGAACATCAATCTCTTAAAGATCAAACCCCTCAAGCCATAAGCTCACCGACCTGCTCCGACGGTAGCCAAGTTGGAAAACTGCTCTCAAAACTATCCGGCGCTACCAACCCAGAAGAAGTCATTGCCTTGGCGAAGCTATCTGACGGCGAAGAGAAGCAGTTAAAGACGCTTGAAGGTGATTTTGCCCAAGGTGCTGACGTAATCGCAAAGCGACTTCGCTCATACAAAGCTGGGTTGGCAGAATTGCTCGTAAAGCTGAGGAACCTAAGCAATGCAGTATCAGACGAATCTGCAAGCGGTTTGGCTTCTCTTACAGCGAATGCGAAGGCAAAATCTGATGCTGCTAAATTGGCATCATCAGAATTGTTTGATGGAGAGCCGCTTAAAGGCGTTGGATCGGAATCTTGGAAGGCGCTTTGGGAGACGGCACGCGCCTTTTCTGAACTGGAGGCCTATCAAGCACGGCCATTTCCAGTCGTGGATGGTGACGCGCACTGCTTACTGTGTCAGCAGAAACTTCAAGGCGCTGCGCCCGAACGGCTAAAACGGTTTGAGGTGTTTGTGCAGGATCAGACACAGACGCAGGCACGTGACGCGAGTAACATGCGCGATACCACACTCAGCGAGCTTGCACGAACCGCGCCGACACAATCTCAATTGCTGAAGCGCATTCGCCAGATTTCAGATGAGATAGAGCTTGATGCACTCGCTGCCGTTGTCCGCACGTTCGTAGCCAAAGCAAAATGGCGTTTGCGCGATATGATGAGACTGAGAGGAGATAGTGGAATAGCCATTCCGCCGTTGCCCGAAGCCGAACTGACGAATGCGATTGAAGAACTTGAAAAACGAGCAGCGGCTATTCTGGCTGAAGAAGATAGCGAGGAAAGAAAAGCCCAACGGGCGCAATATTGCGAACTCAAAGATCGCAAGTGGTTGTCAACAATTCTTGACGATGTAATTGCAGAAATTGGGCGCAGAAAGGCCATCGCTGAATTGGAGGTGGCGGTAAAATCAACACGTCCGAATGCGATCACTGCGCTTAATACTCAGCTTTCCAAAGCCCTCATTACCGAACGATTGCGCGCTCGTTTTGCTCAGGAAATCGATGATTTCAAACTCGCAGGACTGGCAATAGAGCTGAAACAGGCGAAGTCGCAGCTTGGAGTTTCGCGGTTTCGTATCGGGTTAATGGAAGCCGGATCTCAGAACGCCGGTGAAATTCTCAGTGAAGGAGAATATCGGTGCGTGGCTTTGGCAGGATTCTTGGCTGAACTGGCAACTAGCGACAGTGACTCTGGGATCATCTTTGACGATCCGGTATCTTCGTTGGACCATTTGCACAGACAAGCAATCGCGGAACGGTTGGCGAAAGAAGGGAAAAAACGTCAAGTGATCGTGTTTACTCACGATATTGCATTTCTCTTTCTGCTCCGTCGAGCGTGTTTAAATGTGGATAATCCTGCCGAAAAATCCGAAATCGTTTTCAGGCATATCCAAAAACGCGGAAAAGAGCCGGGTCACTGCCGAAACGAAGCACCCGACAGTGCGAAGCCAACTGGCAAGCGCCTAAGCACAGTAAGGGCGCATCTTGCGAATACGAAAGTGAAATATGACCAGGATCCAGATGGCGATGATTGGCTAATGACCTCACGGGGATTGATTAACAGCGTTCGCCAGATATGGGAAAAAGCAATCGAAGATGCGATTTCTCCCGTGTTGAGAACATTTCAGTCGCAGGTGAACACTAAGGGATTCAAGAAATTATCTGCGATCGAGCTGGCAGATGCCATCACAATGAAGGAGTGTTACGGGCATTGCTCCGTTCTCCTGCATCAGGCTTCGGACGAACTTAATCCACAGGCTCCAACACCGCAGCAGATTGAGGACGAGATTAAGGCACTCGAAAATTGGATAGACGATCTCGAAACTAGGCAGAAGGCTATTTGAATCGCCCGCGATTGACGTCTTTATACTGAAGGAGGCCGCCTCTTAAGACCGGAATTTTAACATTTCGCTGTGAACTCACTAAGCGTCATTTCAGCAGTTCGTTATATTTTTGGGCGCCTAATTGAAGACCGCCTTAGTGTTTTTGTGATTTAGCTGGAAAAAAATGCAAAACGGAAATTCGCAAATGTGAGATTGATCCGCTCTCCCAGGGCAGTACTAATCTCCATTTACCAACTAGACCCTCAATCCGTTCGACCGCGATCATTGCCGCAATAGCCAAACTTTCTATCAACAATGCTAATATGATAGCGGTGGAACCCCAATCTGGTTGATATTCACTTACGAAAATAATCAGAGCCAAAGGGAGCGCGATTACGATAATGGCTAGGTATTTTAGGATCACAACTACATATGCATTCTCTGGCTTAAGTGTCTCAAAGAACGAATGCTGAGCTCGATCAGTGCTCTCGGCTTCGCGTTTTTCATTCTTAAATGCTTCGCGTAAAGCCTCGTTTTCTCTGGGCTCTCCATGTGATTTCATCGTTTTACTCCGCCACTAACTTCTTCAACAATGGATCAACCGAACTCTTGTCCAAACCTGATTCATCTTGAAGATTCAATATTACCGCCACCGCTTTGTTCGTATTTTTCGCATTCAACTCCAAGCCCTCTTCAGACAAAAAAGAAAACGCGCGTTCGATGCTGTCGGAAATTTTGTCGAGATCCTTGTTGCTCGGTTTGCTTTTGCCAAAAAGGATCCAGTTCGCATCTACCGCGTAGGTTTCGCAAATCTGCATGATCAGACTGAGAGGGGGATCGAAGGCTCCGCGCTCGTAATTTTTGTAGGAACTTTTGGGTACTGATAGCTGCTCGGCAAAGTCGATCTGATTGAGACCAGCGGCCGCGCGAACCTCGGCCATCCTTTTTCCTATTGACATCATGCCTTCTCGTATGGTTTCATAATTTAGTCCAAAGTATCATATTTTGTACCAATGATGTGATTCTTGGATAAATGTAGCAGCAGTTAGCATGGGAGCCAAGAATAAGACATGGAACAATTCGAGAGCCCAAGAGCATTAGCTCAACGTTGCGGGTGGCCTGAAAGGCGCATTCGGACATTAATTGCTCAAAAGAAACTAAGGCACCTCAGGATCGGAGCCAATCTTTACATTCCGTCAGGAGCACTGGAAGAGTTCGTTACAGCGAACATGGTGGATCCCATACCAGTCAAGAAATCAAGCTAGGCCATGCAAGATCTCCGCAAATTACCAACCTGGCCAGCGAGACTTAGTGAAGATAGCGCAGCCGCTTACATGAGCGTCAGCAAGTCTACTTTTCGCACGAGAGTTGCTGATCGTTTATATCCTCAGCCGATACAGGATGGCTCTCTCAAATTTTGGTCACGGATACAATTGGACAGGCATATCGCCGCTCAATTCGGCTACACAAATTTCCAGTCAAGTGAGGACAGCACGTGGGCAGATCTTCGCTAAAAAACATCTGTCAAAAGCAAGGCCGTATCTATTTTCGGCGAAAAGTAGCGGGTAGAGACACCTATATTCGATTGCCGGAACTGGATGACCCAGATTTTGCCGTTGAGTATCAAAGAGTATCTTCACCAGAAAACAAGAGGCGACGCGTCGCTGCGGATACAATGGCGGCGTTGGTCATCGATTATCGAAAGAGCTCCGAATACCAGCTCATTAAATCACCAAAAACAAAACGTAATAAAGCACGCTATTTGGCAATGATCGAGAGTGAGGACGGTCATCGAACCGTCAGTGGATGCAAGAATCCCCATGTGCGAAAAATGCGTGACCGCTATCTCGATAAGCCAGGAAAAGCGAATAACTGGCTGAGCACGTTTCGGTCATTGATGAAATATGCGGTTGAGAACTCTTGGCGTGATGACAATCCTGCGATTGGCATCAAACCTCTAGATACCGGTGAGCATGAGCCTTGGCCGACAGAAGTATTGCGGGCAGCTTTGGATGTCGCAAGCCCGATGATGCGTCTAGCGATCATCACCGGTTTTTGCAGCGGCGCAAGAGTAGGCGACGTCATCCGAATGCAGCATAGTTGGCATGATGGTCAAATGATGCAATTTGTGACAGCAAAAGTGGTGGGTAAAAAGGACAAAGGCGTCGGAGTTGCCGTTCCCATGCATCCTTTGTGGCTTGCGGAAATAGAGAAAGTTCCCAGACGATCTCTTACCGTGCTCTACGACAGAAGTGGATCCCCATTCAGTAGTCCGAAGGCGATTCAAGAAAGAATGCGTAGGCTCATGGCTGAAATCGGTTCACCAACATATTTGAGTAATGGTAAGCCGAAGCTATACAGTTTCCACGGCCTTCGCAAAAATGCGGCCTGCTATCTTGCCGAATTAGGGCTTAGCGATAATCAGATCGGCTCCATCTGTGGCATGACGCCGCCGACGGTGCGGCATTACACCAAACGGAAACGTATTCTCATGGTCGCAGAAGGTGTGGCGAGCAGAGTCACAAGGGGGGACGTCCTACCCTTAAAAGGGGGACGAAATGGCAAGTAAGGAGAAAAAATTATGACAAATCAAAATGGTGACCCCTACGGGAATCGAACCCGTGTTTCAGCCGTGAAAGGGCCGCGTCCTAACCGCTAGACGAAGGGGCCATACCGATGCTCAAAAGCATCTCTGGTCAGCAGAATTGGGCGATTAGGGGCATCGGGCGTTTTGGTCAACCCCTTTTTGGCGGTTTGCTGGCATATTGTCGGATATTTATTATACCATATTGAATGGGAGAGATTAATCGGCCCAGGCGGCGTCTTCCAGATGGATTTCGGCGGCGGGGCGGCTGCCCCAATCGTCGATCTTGGCGCGGCCGGCGATCCATAACTTCCGGTTCTTTGGAGCACTGAGCAGAGCTTGACCCAAATCGCTTTCGGCTGCTCTGAACGCGATAGTCTTGATGGAACCGCCATCATCGCCTGCGACAATCATCCGGACATGGTCCTTGCCGACAATGTCGCATTTGATGATCCGCACGGGCCCGGCGGCAATGCGCGGTGCCGGCCAGCCCATACCGTAGGGGCCCGCGCCGTCCATGGCTTCTACAAACAGCGGATTGACCCCTTTGGGGGAGAGAACAGCGTCAAGCAGCAAAGCCTTTCCGGCTTGCGCTGTGCCGACAGTGTCAGCCAGCCGGTCATTGAGAAATTCGCTAAATGCATCAACTTTGGTGGCGTCGATGGTAACGCCGGCCGCCATGGCGTGCCCCCCGCCAGCGATCAGCAAGCCCTGGTCTTTCGCTGCGATTATGGCTGCGCCGAGATCTACGCCAGAAATGGAGCGGCCCGACCCTTTTCCAATGCCGTCTTCGTCTTCGGCAATGATGATGGCTGGGCGGCCCAATTTTTCCTTGATGCGGCCGGCAACGATCCCGATCACGCCCGGATGCCAGCCTTTGGCTGACAGGACCACAACGGCCTGATTCTGTTGGGAGGAACACATGGCCTCGGCTTCTTCCAGTACATGCGCCTCAATCGCCCGGCGTTCCTCATTATAATGATTCAGTTCTGCGGATATTTTCTGTGCTTCTTCGGGGTTTTGGGTCGTCAGCAAGCGGACGCCAAGGTCGGATTTACCAACGCGGCCGCCAGCATTGATCCTTGGTCCCAAGGCAAAGCCGAGATCTGAGCATATCGGCGCGCGTTTCAAACGACTGGCGTCGATCAAGGCGGAGAGGCCGATGTTTTTGCGACCTGCAAGCACTTTCAGTCCTTGCGCGACAAAGGCGCGGTTGAGGCCGCGAAGTTGGGCGACATCGGCAACGGTTCCCAGCGCGACAATGTCGAGCAGTTCGAGTAATTTCGGTTCGGGCCGGTCTTTGAAAAAGCCCTTGCCACGCAAATTACGAACCAAGGCTGCCCCTAACAGAAAGGCGATCCCAACGGCGGCCAGATGCCCATGCTCGGCTCCGGCATCGCTCTCATCGAGGCGATTGGGATTGACCATGGCGCTGGCTTTGGGCAGCTCGGCGGCGCATTTATGGTGATCGACGACGATGACTTCGACGCCGGCTTTATGCGCCATATCAAGCGCTTCAAAGGCCATTGCACCGCAGTCCACTGTCACGACAAGATCAGAGCCTTGCTGACCGAGCTTGACCAGCGCTTCTCCGGACGGACCATAGCCTTCCATCAAGCGATCGGGAATATAATAGCCCGCCTCCAGTCCGAGGTCGCGGAGCAATCGGATAAGGAGCGCGGCACTGGTCGCACCATCAACATCATAGTCACCAAAAACCGTTATTTTGTCACTATTCAGGACGGCTTTTGACAGTCGCTCGGCGGCCACGTCCATGTCCTGAAAAACTGACGGATCCGGCATAAACCCTCTGATCGTCGGATCCTTGTTTATATCCAGTGTTTCACGGGTCGCGCCGCGGGCCAGCAATAATTGCGTGACCAGATCATCGGGCTGAAAACCGGGGTCGCGTGCGTCGGCGCTGGTGCTGCGCCATTGCCAACTTTGACCCGATAGCGATTGCGTGACATTGAGAACTGCATTCATGGCAATAGCTATGCGCGAACCATGGTCCGCTGACAATTGCTTTGATCGCTGTTAGGGCAGGGCTCATGAAAAATCTGCTGATCATCTATCACAGCTACACTGGTGGAACCGAGCAAATGGCCGAAGCCGCCGCAGCGGCTGCGCGCGAAGAAAAGGATACCAAAACCCGATTGCTTCGCGCCGAAGATTGCAAACCTGCCGATATGCTGGCTGCTGATGGTTATATTTTTGCCACGCCTGAAAATCTGGCGGCGATTGCGGGCGTGATGAAGGCGTTTTTTGATCGCTGCTATTATCCATTACTTGGGCAAATGAAAGGTCGCCCCTATGCGGCGATGATTTGTGCGGGTTCGGATGGTGAAAATGCGCAGAAACAGCTGGAGCGAATTGCGACTGGGTGGCGGCTTAAAAAGGTTGTTGATACGCCAATTATTTGCACCCATGCGCAGACTGAACAAGCGATAATGGCACCCAAGACGATTAGCGAAATGGATAAAGCGCAATGCGCTGAAATAGGGGCCACGCTTGCCGCTGGTCTGGCTATGGGTGTTTTTTGATCAATCGCGCGACGCGCTCGTGAAGTACCGGGACAAGTTCGGCCTCAAACCAGGGATTGGCATTAAACCAACGAATATTGCGTGGGCTGGGATGCGGTAGGGGCAGCGCGCAAGGCCAGAATTCTTCCCACCGTTTGACGGTTTCTGTCAGCGTTTTCGATTTGGCGTCGCCGAGATGCCAGTGCAGCGCATATTGGCCGAGGATCAGGGTCAGCTCAATCGCGGGCAGACTATCAAGTAAAGGCTTGCGCCACAGCGGTGCGCATTCTGGGCGCGGAGGCAGATCGCCGCCCTTACCTGTTCCCGGGAAACAAAAACCCATTGGAATGATCGCAAACAGGCCTGGATCATAAAATTGATCTTCGGTCACGCCAAGCCATGTGCGCAGGCGCTTGCCGCTCTGATCATCAAAAGGTCGGCCTTTCTCGTGGGTCTTGCTGCCCGGTGCCTGTCCTGCGATCAGGATTTTGGCGGTCGACCCGGCTTGCAGCAACGGGTCGGGGCCAAACGGCAGCCCGCTACAAACCGTGCATGCGCGGACATCTTTCAAAAGTTCGTCGAGATTGCCCGGATTAACAGCCATTCAATCGGAGTCGCGGCGGCAGATTGCCAGATCGTCTAGCTCCTCGTCTTCCAAAGGCGGCGCTAGCGCAAATACATAGGATAAATGGGTTGGATCACGGCCTTTTATTGCTCCCCTCTCTCCATTCACGACGGCAGCAAAATCCCGGCAAGCAATGGCACTGCGCAGATAGTCGCCATGCCCCACCCGGCCCTGACTGACAGCGGTAGTATCTACAATGGTGAGGCCGCTTTTTTCTGGCGGATCGTCATATTGCGATTTTGCCGCATAGCAGCGTTCGGGCAAGCCTTTGTCTTTGAGTTCTGCGGCCTTGAACGGATCAAAACATCGCGGATTACCTAGTCGTGGATAGCCGTGAACGTCATCCGATAACGACAAGGCGCTATCTTTGGCTGAGGCATAAACGGTTATTCTCCGGTCATTATTGACCCGGCGTGCGGACAAAATTTCCTCTGCGATATCCCGTTCAAAATCCTGACGATCAACATCGGGTGATACGAGAATGATATTCGAGATATTGCTGGAGTCAGCGTCGGAACTGTTGCGATCGACAAATTCCACTGCTGGCAGTATGAGCCGTGCGCCCAGTGAATGAGAGACCAGCACAATTTCTTTGGTCCATGGTTGCTGGGCCAATTTTGTCAGAAATTTGCGGAAATTCCGTTCGTCCCAGTACATATTGGTTTCATCGACCGTGTATTTGAGAAACTGCCCTTGCGACGGCCATGAATATTGGATGACGGGACCGGTAAAATTTGTCAGCCGTGCAATTTGGGCGGTATCGCGGGAGCTTGTGAAAAATGTCTCGCGATAGCCGTGCACATAGAGCAGGACCCGGCCTTCACGGTTGCCCATAGTTTTGGATAAGCTTGCCCACCATTGTGTTTCGTTGGATATGGAAAACGGGATGCGCCGTCCGTCTACCTTGCCTTTCTCGTCCAGCATATCCTGCGGGGCCCCAAAGCGGCCAAAGCGAACTTTATCTCCGCGATGATTGAGCAGTTTGATATCATCGGCTCGGCAATCTGGTAAACGACTAGTGACAACGAAAAACGGTTTTTCCGCGGTATCCGGGTCATTTGTCGCCGCGCTATTTTCTACCGGATCACAGCGCCCATTGGCAACGTAGTCCGCATGCCGGATCGGACCATAGTCAACCGGTGAAATACAGGCCGCCGCCATCAGCGGCAGCGCAAATATCACAGGTCTGAAGCGGCCTACCAATGCTCGAATTGCGCCTTCCGTCATGGATCAGGCGCGGTGCTCGCTCTTGACCCAGCGCACTGTGCCGGACGAAGCACGCATCACCACGCTTTCGGTCGTCATGACACCGCTGCGCAGTTTCTTGACGCCTTCCAAAAGGGAGCCGTCAGTAACACCCGTCGCTGCAAAAATGACATCGCCTTTTGCCAGTTCTTTGAGGTCATAGATTTTGTCGAGATCTTCGATGCCCCATTTATGGGCGCGTTTGCGTTCATCGTCATTGCGGAAGGTCAAGCGGCCCTTAAACTGTCCACCGACACAGCGCAGTGCCGCTGCGGCCAAGACACCTTCAGGAGCGCCGCCGCTGCCCATATACATGTCGACAGTCGTTTCTTCATCGGTGGTCGCAATAACACCGGCCACATCACCGTCGGGGATCAACATGATACCGCAACCGATTTCACGCAGTTCGGCAATGATTTTCTCATGGCGTGGCCGGTCAAGCACGCAGACGATAATATCCGCTGGCTCAACACCTTTTTCCTTCGCAACCGCTGAGACATTCTCTCGTACAGATTTGTCGAGATCTATAATATTGTCGGAATAGCCCGGGCCGACGGCGAGCTTGTCCATGTAGACATCTGGCGCATTGAGAAGATTGCCTTTCTCCGCGATGGCGAGAACCGCAAGGGCATTGGGGCCGGCTTTTGCCGTAATCGTGGTCCCTTCCAACGGGTCCAGGGCGATATCGATTTCTGGTGATTCGCCCTCGCAGCCATGGCCGACTTTCTCACCGATAAACAGCATCGGTGCTTCGTCTCTTTCGCCCTCGCCGATGACAACGGTGCCGCAGATATTGAGCCCGTTCAGTGCTGCGCGCATAGCCTCGACCGCCGCGGCATCAGCCGCTTTTTCGTCGCCCCGACCAATGAGCTTGGCAGCAGAAACTGCGGCTGCCTCGGTCACACGTACCATTTCCAGTACCAATACGCGTTCGAGAATATCACTTGATTTAGGCATTTGAATGTCTAGTCCTTCTATAGGGGCCAATTTTGAACTCTCGATAGGGGAGCGATATGACATTGTCGAGAAGCCTTGTAATCTTGTCCTTAATCCTGACATTCGGCACGGTTTTCGAGACGGCTTATGCCCAAATAGAGACAGTTAGCCGCACCGATCAGTTGATCGACAATGCCCACCAATTGGTCGCCGTTGATGCTGATGGCTGTCTGAAAAATTCTGATCCGGACGAAATTGTGGTTTGCGCAGCATTTGATGCCAATCGCAAATATCGGCTGCCCTTTCCGGAACTGCTGGAACGTGGTCAGAGGATTAGGGAGCCAATTCCCACCGGAAATGCGGAATATGTGAATACTGGCCGCTGTTATGTCGATGCCAGTGAACGCAAATGTTTCAAAGGGCTGCCGATCATGACTATATCGTTTGGCGGGCCCGGTGGCGGTGTTGACGGTCCGGCTGGAAAGCTGTGGCGCGTGATAAAGCCGACTGTTCCGGATGAAGATTATGTCAAACAAGTCCAGATCAGAGCGAATGAGCCGGAATGAGCTGTGATTTTTAGTCTTCGTCACTCAATAGGTGCATAACCACTGGAGCGCCTTGCAGGCTGCTGGAATCCGATAGTTTTTCAAGGCTCTGAATAACATCCCGTTCCAGGCTTTGATGGGTTACCATCGAAATAAGCACAGAACCCTCGTTGGTTTTCTCGGTCTGGATCAGGCTTTCGATCGACACTTCCGCATCCCGCATCGCTGCTGTGATTTCCGCCAACACGCCCGGTTTGTCAGCAACGATGAAACGGATGTAACTTTTCCCGGTACGATTACCGCTTTCCGCCCGCTCGCTAGCCGCCATTTTACTAGCTGGCATCGCAAAAACGGTGCCGCTATCGCCGCGCGCAATATCGATCAAGTCGGCGACTATGGCAGACGCAGTAGGGCCATCACCGGCACCAGCGCCCTGAAACATCAGCCGTCCGGAAAAATTGCCCTCGGCGACGACAGCGTTAGTCGATCCATCGATATGAGCGAGGGGATGACTTTCAGGGACCAGATAAGGATTAACACGTTGGAATAGCTTTCCATCGTCTATCCGTGCCATGCCAAGCAGGCGGATGCGATAGCCAAGCGCCTTTGCCTGCCCAATATCTGCTGCCACAATATCGCGAATGCCAGCAATTTCTACGCCATCAAAATCAACCGCCTTGCCAAAAGACAGCGCCGCCAAAATCGCCAGTTTATGGGCGGCATCAACTCCATCAATATCAAAACTGGGATCAGCCTCGGCATATCCCAGATCCTGTGCATCTTTTAATACCGCATCAAAATCGCTGCCGTGCTTTTCCATCGTGGTGAGGATATAATTACAAGTGCCGTTCAGGATGCCATAGACCCGCTCGATACGGTTGGCCGAGGCGCCTTCGCGCAAGCCCTTTATGACCGGGATACCTCCAGCGACAGCGGCTTCATATTTCAAAGCCAGATTCTGTTTTTCTGCAAGGCTGGCCAATTCCATACCATGGTGGGCGATCATGGCTTTATTCGCGGTCACAAATGATTTGCCGCTTTTCAGGCTGTTGCGGGCCAGATCGAGAGCCGGACCATCAGAACCGCCGATCATTTCAACCACGCAATCAACGCCCGGATCAGCGGCGAAATCGTTCATATCGTCGGCCCATTTATACGGGCTAAGATCCATTCCGCGGTCACGGGCCCGGTCGCGTGCCGAGATGGCGCTAATCTCTATAGGGCGTCCAGCGCGCTGCGCTATCATCGCACCATTTTCATTGATCAAGCGGATGACGCCGGAACCGACAGTGCCAAGACCAGCCAAAGCGATGCGGAGAGGTGTAGTCATAGTGATGGAAACCTTGAGTTCGGGCTGATAGATTAGCGGTGTATATTGGGCATTGAAATATTGAGCCCGTTTAATAGCGCCGCGGCCCTATAATGCCAGCCTGTCTTTCACGTTACTGGCATAAATTTGTGATCCAGCGTGTCAGCTAGGGCGATATTCAGCCGGGCGCGTACGCGGGCAATTCCCCAGATCTTGTATGACCAGATCATAGTCTCGGCGGGCTTGATTGGCATTGGCAGCCGAATCACCTGCCAAGGATTCCTCTGGTAGTGATCTTGGTAAAAAGCAGGCGAGCCGATACCATAACAGGCTGTTTCGGACCGGCGCAGTTGCTGCTTCATCAACTATCTCGCTCAAAGACACGGCCCAGACTTTTTGCTGGCCCTCTCGGCTCAATATCGTGATGGAAACTGGGTTTCCGGTAACGGTTTCCAAGAAAATTTGCGTTTCGCCTTCGCCGATAATTGTACCGGGAACGTGAAAAGCGCTACCTACTCCCGTGATTGATGGCGCAGCGTTGCGAGCGACGATTTCCCGAACAAGTGATCGCACGCGCTGATCTCTCTCGGGCGTCCAGTCAATCTGTGCATCCGGCGCGGCGAGCTGAATATCACCGCTGGAGCCGCTGAGATTACGGGCGAAAATGATAAACTGTTTCTTCTTGATCTTGGGCGCTCGTCCGCGTTCGTTCAACGGTAGATCAATGATATAGCGAATCGTTTCCGGTATTCCGCCCTGACCCCGAATCAGCGCGTTGGTTGTCGCCACAATATAATATCTTTCCGTTCCCGCCGGTGCGTTAGTGACCCTTTTTGGGTCAACTTTAATGGCTTCTTTAATCGTAACATGCGCAATCAAAGGCGCATTAACACTAAGGTCAGCAACATCCGCATATTGTAATGGATCAGCATTCGCATCCGACTGCGAAAAAGCAGGGAAACAGGCTGTTAGCGCTATTAGCAAGCCAATGAATTTATAGGGTATGGTGTGCATGAATATCCTGTAATTTTCCGCTTTTAATGGACTATTCTCTAAGCAACATCTTGTGTTTTTGACAGCTTAATCAACCCTGAACTAACAAAGCGATTGCCTGACCCCAACTACCGCGTTAAAACATTTTTAAGGCGGCTTTCATCGCAACGAAAGGCTGTCGTGGGGAATCTAGGGATGGTGCGGGTTACACGCCGGCAGTTCTTGATAAGAATCTTTTGCGAGGTTTTGATTCCCGAGGGAAGAAAAGGAGTTATGTTTCTGAATGGCTTATGCTGACCAACAACAGATGAGTTCGAGCAAGCTGGTATCTATTGCCCTTGTCGTCATCATACACGCGCTGTTTGGATATGCTTTGGTCACCGGACTGGCTTATAGTGCAGTCAAGAAAGTGGCGTCAGAGCTTGATATGATCGATATCCAAGAAGAAGAACCCCCGGAAGAGATTGAGGAACCACCTCCACCGCCACCGGATCAGCCGATTGAACCACCACCCGTGGTGACACCACCGCCGATCGTGACGCCGCCACCGATTGCGCGGCCTCAGCCACAGCAGGTGAGAACACCGCCACCGGCCCCAGCGCCAGTTGCACCGGCCCCACCGCCAGCTCCACCGCCACCGCCACCGCCGCAACGGGCTAATCCCGAACCGCGCGGTAATCCAGGCAACTGGGCGAACGCGAACGACTATCCGTCTCGTGCGCTGCGTGAAGAGCGTGAGGGTACGACAAGCTTTAGCGTGGTTGTAAATGCCAAAGGTAGAGTGGACAGTTGTCAGATTACTGGTTCTAGCGGCCATAGTGATTTGGATGCGGCAACTTGCAAGAATATCCAGCGACGGGCGCGTTTTCGTCCCGCTCTGGATAGTGCAGGCAATCCCACCAGTGCTTCATGGTCCAGTAGGGTTCGTTGGCAGATACCAAAATAAGTAACACCGCAGTGGATCGGTTTGAACACCGCTCCGCTGCAAAATTTGAAAATCTAATCCATCCTTGAGGGGAATATATAATGTTTATTGAAATTTTAGCTGCAGCCGGAACGGCCGCACCGAAGAATCAGTTTGGCTTTTGGGAAGCGATGCAACAGGGCGGTATTATCGCCTGGTTCACGCTCGGCGTTTTGGCCATCATGTCTGTGTCCTCATTCTACATCCTGTTCTCGAAACTTTTTGAGCAAAACAAAGTGATGAAACAGGGTGAAGCGGCCCGGGCTTCTTTCTGGAAAGCCAATAGCTTGAAAGAAGGCGCTGCAAAGCTCGACAAGAATAGTGCTTACCGCCAGATTGTTGATGACGGCATCAAGGCCGAAGAAGATCACGCACGTTTGACCGACCCTGTGGAAGCCCATGATTGGCTGCACGGTTCGCTGAACCGCTCGCAAGGTCTGATCAACTCCAAGCTGGCAACTGGCCTTCCTTGGCTCGCAACTGTGGGCGCGACATCGCCATTTATCGGTCTGTTCGGTACGGTTATCGGTATTTACCGCGCACTGATTAAAATTGGTATTGCTGGTCAGGCATCAATCGATGCCGTTGCTGGTCCGGTTGGTGAAGCTTTGATCATGACCGCACTGGGTCTTGGCGTGGCTGTTCCTGCCGTTCTTGCTTATAACTGGCTGCAGGGCCGCAACAAGCGCATCGCCGAAGATATCAGCGATTTCTCCAATGATGTTCTGGGTTATATTTCGTCAGACGGCGCTGTGAAGCCAACCACGACTAAAGGCGGCATCCAGACGAAGCCTGCAACAGCAGCAGCTCCGGCGGCTAAGCCAGCTGTAAAGAAGTAAAGCGCTAGCCAAAGCCGTTTGCAGGGTCTCGACCTTTTGCAAACGGCTTGGGCCGCTCTTGATTTTCGAATGTGCAGGTTCATCCTGCTATTTCGGTAAAGTATAATTATAAGAGGATAGAATCTTATGGCGATGAATGTTGGGGACGGCGGTGGAGCGGAAACTCCTCTATCGGACATTAACACGACCCCGCTAGTGGACGTCATGCTGGTTTTGCTGATCATTTTCTTGATCGCTGTTCCGGTCGTGATTCAAACTGTGGAGCTGGAACTGCCGGTTCTACCGTTTGAAGTGACGACAACCAAACCGGAAAATGTTCTGCTCGCTGTTACGACAACAGACTCGGCTGGTCGGGATCCTGGTGATCCGGAATTTTCTGGCGCTAATCCAGGCGGCAATTGCCGGATTTACTGGAACACGACTCCGATCGATTCCAATGAATTGGTGCAACGAGCTGTGACCCAGTTGGAAAACCAGATCGAAGCTTTTGGCGGCGTAGAGAATATGACAGCGGATGATATGCCGGAAGTTCATATTCGCGGAGATATTAACACGCCATATCGGTGCATTGGTGGCGCAATTTTCGCCATGCAGCGGGCGGGTTTTGCCAAAGTTGGCTTCTTGTCGACACCGGTTGCAATCGAATAGCCTGAGATGGCATGAAGTTTAGAGTATTTAAGGAGACGCACTAATGGCTATGAGCGGCGGCAAAGATGATGGCACGCCGATGATGGAAATGAACACGACGCCGTTGATCGACGTCCTGCTCGTTCTCCTCATCATGTTCATCATTACAATCCCGGTCCAGACCCATGCGGTTAAACTGGATCTACCTGTCGATGATCCCAATGCACCACCGCCACCGGACATTGATCCGGTGAAAAATCGGTTGGGCATTACCCCGACCAACCAGATCTTATGGAATGACCAACCGGCTTCCTTGCAGCAGATTAAACAATATCTCGCGCAGACCAAATCAATGGTTCCAGAGCCTGAGCTCCAGTTCCAGCCTGACCCGGTCAGTGCTTATCTGACAGTCGATCGCGTTCTCGCGGAGATTAAGGATAGCGGCGTAAGCAAGTTTGGTTTTGTCGGTAACGAACAATATAGCAGCTTTGGTAAAGCGTCACGTTTGCCAAACTAGAAGCAGCTAACAATAATATAGAGGGCGGTGGAGCGATCCATCGCCCTTTTTTTGTCCGTTTTGGCAACGATGTCGCTTTGTTGTTTACCTGCACTTCACACTGCGGACGGTTATCAAACAAAGCGATAGCGCATTCGGCTCTATACTCGGGTTTGAGACATGCTCAAACCCGAGCACCCCCTTATAAAGCTAACGGCTCTCAACGGCGTATGGATCAGAAATAGGTGATTAGTCCAGAACGCAGGTTCCGTTCCAAGGTCATTTTTTAGGGATAACTCATTCGCCCTATTATCTCATCATGTTCGCTACCAACGGCTAAATACCAAACCAAATTTCCGGGTTAAGCATCCGCTGAAGCAATAACACATTCATCTGTAGCCGTGGGTCTGGTCTAAAGTGCTAGATGGCAATAGCGGTTTTGGACTGTTCAACGCCATTAAACTGCAACTCCGCGAGTTTGGCGTAAAGGCCGTTCTTGGTTATCAAGCTGTCATGATCGCCTTGTTCGACAATCTGCCCTTCATCCATAACGATGATACGATCTGCTGATCTTATGGTCGCCAACCGATGCGCAATAACAAGAGTGGTACGCTCGCGCATCAGCCTGTCGAGAGCATCCTGAACCAGTTTTTCGCTTTCGGCATCCAAGGCCGAGGTGGCTTCGTCCAATAATAATATGGGCGTTTGCCTGAGCAAAGCGCGTGCAATGGCGACCCGCTGGCGCTGCCCACCAGACAGCCGCGTGCCCGCTTCGCCCATGAAGCTGTCGAGCCCCTCTGGCAATTCAGCCAAGAATTTCTCGGCATTGGCGGCGCGCGCGGCGGCCCAAATCTCTTCGTCCGTTGCATCCCACTTGCCATAGCGCAAATTGTCGCGCGCAGAGGCTGCGAATAGCACAGTGTCTTGTGGTACCAGCGCCATGCGTTCGCGGATGTCGGCCGGGTCTGCGGAGGGCAAAGCGACACCATCAATACGCACGCTGCCGCCTTGGGGATCATAAAACCGTTGGGCCAGCTGAAAAAGGGTGGATTTACCGGCGCCGGATGGGCCGACAACCGCAACGGTTTCGCCTGGTGTTACCTTAAGGGAGAAATTTTTAAGCGCTGCGGTATCCGTGCGCGTGGGATAAGCAAAAGTCACATTATCAAAAGAGATTTGACCCCGCGGTGGTTCCGGCAAAGCAATCGGAGAGGCTGGTGCGGCAATGCCCGGCTCTTCCGATAGCAGCTCTGCAAGACGGCCAGCCGCGCCAGCTGCTCTTAAAAGATCACCATAAACTTCGGTCAGTGCTCCAAAGGCTCCGGCAACCAAACCGCCGGTAAGAACGAATGCAGCAATTGTACCACCGGAGATACTGCCGTCGGCAACGCCGATAGCGCCGCGCCACATCAGGAGTGTGATACCGGTAAACACGAGCGCGATAATCACCGCGGTCAGCGCCGCCCGCAGTCTGATACGCCGCTTGGCGGTGTCAAATGTGCTTTCGACGGCGCTGCCGAATCTTTCATGTTCGCGCGTTTCCTGACCGAAAGCCTGGACGATTTTCATGGCACCAAGTGTCTCAGATACCATTGCGCCCACATCGGCTACCCGGTCCTGACTGAATCGCGAGACATTGGTCAATTTGCGGCCGATGAATACAATCGGTAAAATGACGATAGGAATACCCAGCAATAGTCCAGCCGTCAGTGTTGGCGCCAATGTGAACAGAAAGATAATGCCGCCAATGCCGATGATGATATTACGCAGCGCCACAGACACTGTGGTGCCAACGACCTGTTCGATAATCGCGGTATCCGACGTCATCCGGGATGCGATTTCCGATGGCCGGTTCTCCTCGAAAAAGCCGGGCGCGAGGCGGAGCAAATTCCGCTGGACGGCCAGCCTGATGTCGGCAACGACCCGTTCGCCAAGCCAGCTGACGAAATAAAAGCGCAGCGCCGTGGCGACAGCCAGAATGGCGACAATCACCAAGAGAATTTGAAAATAGGGGGCAATATCGCCGCCGCCAGATGCAAAGCCTTCGTCAACTATGGACTTAAAACCCCAAGGGATGGCCAGTGTCGCCATGGCAGCTACGAAAAGCGCTATCGCCGCAAAGGCAATCTGCTTAGGATAATTAACGGCCCGCTCCCAGACCATCCGAAGATTGCCGATCTTCTTCGTTGCTGGCTTTTCAGTATTTGACGGCTCCTTTTCAGGGGCATTGTCATTGGTAAGTTCACTCATAAAAAGCCCCTAGCAGCCCGGCCCTGACGTCACAATCCTGTTCGCAGTCATGGCAGGAAGGAAAATCATGCACGCAAGTGAACCGGTCTATCTAACATAGGGCGTAATTGTTCGATGCCAAGCACCGGGACCGCCAAATGGCCTAAATTGGGACCATCATAGTTGCCTGGCCCAAGTGACTGGAAAAGCGCCGCCGGATTGCCTAAGAAACCATAGAAACATGGCGGTTTTCCGTTGTATGATTCGTTTTATGGGGTCGTAAAGCCGGACACGACAAAGTGGGTTAAGGGAATGAAGCCGTGAACCAAATTGCATCCAAAGGCCAGTTGCGTATGTCGCTGTTACGTTGGGCCTTGTTCATCGTTCCGTTGATCGTGTTGCTGGGATTTTTAGCGGCCCAGGTGACGGGCCCTGCTGACGAAAACCGCTGGTTCCAAGCGCTCGTAAAGCCGGCGGCTCAGCCACCTGATTTGGCTTTCCCCATTGCGTGGACAATTCTTTATGTCATGATAGCTATCGCTTTTTCCATGATATTGAACGCGCGTGGTGCGCCGCTTCGCGGGCTCGCCATCATTTTATTTATCGTGCAATTTGCGCTGAACCTGGCCTGGTCACCCTTATTTTTCGGTATGCATCAGGTGTCTGCTGCTTTTTGGTTGCTGGTTGCGATATTTGCCACTGCCTTTGTGACCACACTGGTTTTCGGCCGCGTTCGCAAGGCCGCTGCTTGGTTAATGGTGCCCTATCTTGCTTGGCTTTGTTTTGCGGCGATATTAAATAAACAGATAGATGATCTTAACCCGGGCGCGGAAACCCTTGTCGTTCCGGCGGCGAGTACCCAGATATAGTCGTAACCGAGCCAAATATTCACCCCCAGACGGAGCAAATGACATGCAAAGCCAGAACCGATTTTTTGATGATCTTTCCAAAGTATTGAATGGCTTGGCTGGAACTGTGGCCGGCGTAGGTCGCGAAGCCGAAGCGGGCGCGCGGGAGCGCGCAAAGGAATGGTTTGGCGGCATGGACTTCGTTTCGCGCGAGGAATTTGAAGCGGTCAAGGAAATGGCATCCAAGGCTCGCGCCGAAGCCGATGCGCTGAAAAAGCGTCTGGATGCCCTGGAGAAAACAGCACCAAAATCTGCTGCTGCGAAGCCAGCCGCGCGCAAGGCAGCGCCAAAAAAACCAGCGGCGCGCAAGCCTGCAGCTCGTAAAGCGGCGCCAAAGAAGACAACACCGCCAAAATCCGGAAACTAGTTTTCGTCCCATGGCTGGACGACCATTTTGGCATTGAGAATCTTTGGCGATTATCCACAGTCTTCCCACAAACAATATGATCGAAGGCATAGCCCCGCCTTGCCCTGTATGATGGGCTAGGCCACTAAGGCTCGTGATGCAGGGGCAATGATGCAAAAGATGTGGAACCGTAATGCTTGACGATATGTGGTCTGAGCTTGATCAGGAAGAGGCGCCGCCGGTTGATATGCTGGTTGCTTTTTTCGAGGCACGCGGCTGGACGGTTGATCATGTTAGCGATGAAGAAATCTCGGTAGAGATTAAGGGCAACTGGACCAGCTATCAATTGCGGGCGATCTGGCGCAATGAAGACCATGTACTACAATTGTTGCTGCTCCCTGACATTCGCGTACCTGACGACAAGAAAATCGCCATTTATGAATCGCTCGGCCTGATCAACGAACAGCTTTGGCTCGGTCATTTTGATCTATGGTCGACGAACAACATATTACTGTTCCGTCATGCGATCATGCTTGGCGGTAGCGGCATGCTCGGTCTTGATCAGGCCCAGACGATTGTCGATATGGCGATTGATGAGTGGGAGCGTTTCTATCCCGTCTTCCAATTTGTGCTGTGGAGCGACAAAAGCCCTCAGGACGCAATTGAACATGCGATGATCGACACGCAGGGTGAAGCTTAAGTAGGGCGAAGTGTAAATAGGGCAAAGCATAAAGGAGCGAAGCGTGATCGGAGACGGCTTTAATAGCATCTGGTTTGTCGGTTGCGGCAATATGGGCGGTGCGATCTTACAAGCCTGGCTCGATAACGGTCTGGATGCCGCTAAAGTCACTATAATCAAACCGCATGCTTCTCAGCTTCCGGGTGGATTGCAATCACAGCCTGATTATCCTGAAGGAGCAACTCCCGATCTGGTGATGCTGGCGATGAAACCTTATCAGCTCGATGATGTGGCGGCTAAGCTCGCACCGCTGGTCGGAGACAATAGCCATATCGTGTCGGTGCTGGCGGGAACCGAAATCGACATTTTGCGGGCCGCTTTTCCAAAGGCCGGTAAAATTGTCCGCTTGATGCCCAATATGGCTGTGACAGTCGCCAAATCGCCGATGATCCTGATCAGCGAGGCTGATGACGTTAATCTGAAGGATCAGATGAATCACCTATTCTCACCGCTCGGACAGCCGGAATGGCTCGAAAATGAAGGCCAGATGCATATCGCGACGGCTTTATCTGGTTCTGGCCCTGCTTTCCTGTTCCGGTTTATAGACGCGCTAGCGGTTTCGGCCGCCGAGCTAGGCATGGACAAGGATCAAGCCGCGCGTCTGGCATTGGCGATGGTTGATGGCGCAGCGACGCTAGCTTCCCGTTCAGCCGTCAGTCCGGGAGAACTCGCTAATCAAGTGGCTAGCCCCAATGGTGTCACCCGTAAAGGGCTTGATGTGCTGGATGCCGATGGCCGGGTGAACGCGTTGCTCCATGATGTCTTGAAAGCAGCAATGGAGCGCAATCGGGAAATGGCGGAAGAAGCGAAGGCCTGAGCTTTCCTGCACGATGGGTGAGACTTGTGTGAACTTTGAAGTTCCATTGCGTGCTAGCAATGACGCAAAGAAGCTTGCGCACTTTGTAAACTTAACAGCTGGTTCAGCTCTTGTCCTGGCGCAAATCGAACACCATTTGCTGATCACTCTCCGGTACAAGCCCTTCCAGCACGTGCCAGAAGCCTGTGACCGATTCCTGTCCCGCAGTGACATAGGCTGCAGAAAGCCGCTCCCGCAATTGTGCAAACAGCTCTGCTTCAAGCGCCGCACCACTGTCGGTCAGGCGCAGTAATTTCTGGCGACGATCCAAGGCTCCTGTTTTTGTGACGACCAGCTCGCGGTCATGTAATTCCTTTAACACCCGGCCCAGCGATTGTTTGGTAATCGCGAGCAATCGCAGCAACTCGCCCACCGTCAAATCCGGTTGACGCGCGATGAAATAAAGAGCCCTGTGATGCGCGCGACCTAGACCTTGTTTGGCAAGCTCTTGATCAATCGCATTGGTCAGGCGGGTATAGCCAAAATACAGCAGTTCCACGCCGCGTCTGATCTCGTCTTCGCGGAGAAAAAGCGGTGATGCTCCCGGGGAAGCAGAAGGGCGAGATATGTCAGCCATGTTGACGTATCTTGACATGCTGTTTAGGTGATTGCAAGATAAACAAGGCTACGAATCTTCCAAATCAGCATAGCGAGAGAGACGGGATATGGCGCACGACGATAGTCTGGAAATCCGTATCGAACGAAACGGTGCGCCAGTCCCGGATGCAGAGCGGACACAATTGCTCGAAAACCCTGGCTTTGGAAATTTGTTCACTGATCATATGGTGGTTATCCGCTATACTGAAGGGCAGGGTTGGCACGATGCCAAGGTCGAAGCACGCCGGCCAATTCCGATGGATCCTGCATCGTCGGTGCTGCATTATGCGCAGGAAATATTTGAAGGCATGAAGGCTTATCGGCTCGCCGATGGGGGACTGCTTTGTTCCGGCCTGATCAGAATGCCAAACGTTTTCAGGCCTCTGCGCGACGCATGGCAATGCCGGAATTGCCGGAAGAATTATTTTTGAAATCCGTTGAAGCGCTGGTTGATATCGACCGTGACTGGTTTCCGGCAACAGAAGGCGGATCTCTGTACCTGCGCCCCTTCATGTTTGCGAGTGAGGTTTTTCTGGGCGTCCGTCCGGCAAAAGAATATCTCTATATGGTGATCGCATCGCCAGTGGGTGCTTATTTCAAGGCTGGGGTCTCTGCTATTACGATCTGGGTTTCCCAAGATTATAGCCGGGCCGCACCGGGCGGTACGGGCGCTGCCAAATGCGGCGGAAACTATGCTGCGAGCCTTGTGGCACAGGCCGAGGCAATCGCTCAGGATTGTGACCAAGTGGTGTTTCTTGATGCCGCCGAACAGCGCTGGGTCGAAGAGCTGGGCGGTATGAATTTGTTCTTTGTGATGGATGATGGCCGGTTAATTACGCCGCCGCTAACTGGTACCATTTTACCGGGAATTACTCGGGAATCGATCATGGTCCTCGCTCGCGAAGAAGGTTTGGAAGTCCGTGAAGAGCCCTATTCCATCGACCAATGGCGCGATGATGCCGTCAGTGGGAAATTGCGGGAAACTTTTGCCTGCGGAACGGCTGCAGTGGTGACCGCGGTGGGAACCGTGCGATCCGAAAGCGGTGATTTTACCATTGGTAGTGGCGGTCCGGGGCAATTGACGGAAAAATTGCGGATGCGGCTGGTCGATATTCAGCGCGGACTTGCGGAAGATACGCATGGCTGGGTGAAACGCCTGTTCTAAAAAATGTTCTGAAATAAGCTGTAACTGGCTCTTGCCCCTTTGGGGTAAGTTAGATATTAGGCCCCTTCGCTGACGAATGAAGCAGCCTATATTGGGGTGTCGCCAAGTGGTAAGGCAGCGGCTTTTGATGCCGCCATGCGCAGGTTCGAATCCTGCCACCCCAACCAATTTATCATGTTCGAATCGAATCACTGATGTCGAGCAGCCATGTAAATCGCATTGTTAACGCTTCCCACGGCCCGAAAAACTCCGAAATTGATTGATCGTTTCTTTATTTCATCGCCGTTTTAACAGAATTCATCCGGATTTATGTAAAGGAATGTAAATTACATGTCGAAGTTCTGGTAAAGTCTGCAAAAATAGAGGTAAATGGGCTCGGGTTTGGGAAATTGAAAATGGCGAAGCAATCGAGATGTTGCTTTTCGCCACCGGGGAACATCTATGCGTATAGCGATTGCGGACGACGACAATGAAATCGTCGAATTCTTAGGAAAAATTGTTGAAGGACAAGGCCACGTCTTTGTTGGTTTTGCGGAAGGCAATGCTTTGGCCAACGCGTTGCTGCGAGATACTTTTGATCTGGTGATATTGGATTGGAATATGCCGGGCAAAACCGGGATTCAGATTCTGGAATGGATGGAAGAAGCGGTTGATGATCGCCCGCCCGTCATGATGATGACGAGCCGAACCGCCAAGCAGGATATCAGCGAAGCACTCAACGCAGGCGCTGACGATTATATAACGAAACCGGAAGACCCGTCAGTCATCGCAGCCCGTATCAATGCCATCTTGCGGCGTAATAGCGGCGCATCGGCGATGGAAACAGAGGCCCAATATGGCGAATATATACTCGACCGTATCGAGCAAAAGGTCCGGCACAAGGACAACGAAGTCGCGCTGACCGCGAAAGAGTTTGAGCTTACGGATTTAATGTTCCGTAATCGTGACCGGACATTGTCGCGCCGCTATATCATGGAAACCGTTTGGCGGACCAATGCGCATCTTGCGACCCGGACGCTTGACATGCACGTGTCGCGCGTGCGCTCGAAATTATCGCTTACACCGGAAAACGGGTTTCGGATTTTCACTGTTTTCGGTTATGGCTACAGACTGGAGACCTTAACTAAAGGGGTATGACCGTGGTCGTTGAGATGAGTAAGCGCAGATATTTCAGATATTTGCGGGTTTCAATTCTTCTGTCATTCATACCCGTTTCCGTTTTACCAATGGCCGCTCAGGCCCAGACCGCCGCGGATAATATGCAGGTGGAATATACCTTCAAGCGAGGCGATACATTGATCGCCCTGTCTGAGAAATATATGCGCAAGCGGTCCGACTATGTCGCGGTTCAGCGGCTCAATCGCATAGCTAATCCGCGATTCATTCCCATCGGGAAAACGGTATCCATTCCTTTTCGTCTGCTGAAATACCGTCAGAGCGAAGCCAGTCTGAGCGCCTTTCGCGGCAATGTTGTGATAGCTGCTGACGGGCAGGCCATCACGCCTGTGCAAGGTCTCGAGATCGGCGAAGGCAGCCGGCTTGCGACATCCGCTGGCAGTTTCCTGACGCTGCAGCTCGAAGACGGATCACGTATTTCGATGCCCTCTAATAGCAAGATGCGGATCACGCGGCTTCGCCATATTCTGCTGACCGACAGCATTGATTACGAGTTGGCGGTCGATAGCGGTCGGGTTCGCTCTAAAATCACGCCATTTGACAAAAAAGCTGATCGCTACCGTGTAAGAACACCGGTCGCCGTTTCCGCCGTAAGGGGAACCGATTATCGAACCCGTGTCGACGAAGAAACAGGCACTGCTTTTTCAGAAACGGTTGAGGGATCGGTTGAAGTCGCGGCGGGCGAAAGCTTTGATGGAGCGTCCAGCGTTTCGGTGCCGGCCGGGACCGGCGCTGCGGCAACTGTAACGGGCGAGCTTGCGATGGCAGATCTGCTCACACCGCCCGAACTGGTGGATCCGGCGAAAGTACAATCGGAAGACAGTTTGGATTTTGTGATCGCGCCTCGCCCAGCGGCGAAAGCACACCGCATATTGATATCGTCCGACGCGGGCTTTGTTGACATTGTTGCGGAGCAGCGCAGTGAGAGCAATATGGTAAGTCTGGATGGTTTGGCGGACGGCCGTTATTTTGGGAAAGCAACGGCCTTCGATGAAGACGGCTTTGAAGGTATGCCAGAGACTTATTCCTTCAAGCGCCAATTGAGCACTTTAAGCGGCAGTGCTGATAGCGGCGATTTTGGTTATCGTTTCAAATGGATTGGGGCTGGCAGCGGCAAACGAACGTACCGGTTTCAATTGATGCTTGGCAGCACCAAATCCGTTCCGATTGTTGACGAGGCTGGACTGACACGAGACGTTATTACTTTATCTGATTTACCAGACGGCGAATATTATTGGCGTGTCGGGGTTACGCAATATTCGTCCGATCCTGAAGATAAGGATGTGTTCCAGAAATGGACCGATTATGAAAAATTGACGGTGGCTGGTTAGGCGCTTAATCGCAAGGGTCGATGGAGGCCCTTTCTATAGTCCGATTTAGGAGAGCCGACGATCTATGAAACTACGCCGTCGTCTGGGGATTGAATGGGCCGGTGTGGCTTTGGCGGCCTCGCTGATCGTTACCGGTCTAATCTATTGGAACAGTCTCGCAAATTTCGACAACCTGCTTTACGACCAGCTCTCGGAATATGACCGACCGGCGGCACCAGATGACGTTTTAATTATAGCCATTGACGAAGATAGTCTGGCAGCCTTTGGCAAATGGCCTTGGTCGCGGGATCGTCATGCCGAGCTCTTGGCATTATTGGCTGATGCCGACCCAAAAGCGATCGCCTTTGATCTATTGTTGAGTGAGCCCGGTGATAGCGCGGAAGATATGGCGCTTGCTGATGCAGCCGCAAAAAACGAGAATCTGCTGCTGCCGTTGCATTTCGTTTTTCCCGGAAGCAATGGCGCTGACTTTGATATCAAGGAGCCAATTGCACCGCTGAAGCAAGCGGCGAGTGCAATTGGCCACGTCAATTTGCTGTTTGATCGCGATGGGGTCGTTCGCCGAACGTCGCTTTGTTTCCGGGGAATAGCGGATCCCGCCACCAGTATGGAGGTAACCTGGCCGCATTTGATGGAACAGGTTTATCGCAGCATCAATGGTGGCATTTCGCCGGCCTTTAGCCGCCGTCCTGATTGCCAGAAACCGCTGCTCATGCCCTATGCGGACCGGGGGACCTTTGCTCAGGTTTCTTATGCGGCTGTCGCAAATGGCGAGATGCCTGGGGCGTTTCTAAAGGACAAAATCATCCTGGTAGGGGCAACGGCACAGGGTTTGGGTGACCAGCATCCGGTTCCGCTCGGCGACGGCGGTACCATGGCGGGTGTAGAGATTATGGCCAACCTGCTGAATGATATTAGAGAAGACAACTTCATCACGCCGGTTTCTGTTCCCACGCAAATCGCATTGTCGCTAATCCCGACATGGATATTGTTGATCGGCTTTTGGCGCTGGCGGCCGCGGACAACGATTTTTGTTTCGGTCGGACTGGTGATCTGCATATTGGCGGCGAGTGCAATCTTGCTGTCGCTCCGCATTTGGTTTGCGCCGGGTGCTGCATTGGTTGGGTTGGCGCTTGTTTATCCGGTCTGGGGCTGGCGACGGCTGCAGGCGACCAGTGATTTCATGGACGATGAGCTGAAAAACTATCGGTCGGACACGCCCGATATTCCGGTTTTACAGGCGCCGCTTGGCCCGGTCGATTTGGTCACGGAACAGGCCGAAGAACTGGCCCACGCCATCAAACATGTCCGCGATTTGCGGCGGTTCATTTCCGATGCGCTGACCAATTTACCTGATCCGATGTTTATCACCGATCTCGACGGCAAAGTGAAATTCGTCAACAAGCTGGCCCAGACTGGTGTTGAAGATGGTGCACAGAATCTTGCGCTCGACGATATGCTAAAACGCTTTGTCGCGCCGGAAGATTTGGACGATGTCAAAGATTATCTGGCGCTGGACCAAAATTTACGGGAACATGACTATGTTGATTTCACGTCGCTGAATGACGAGGTTTTCGCGATGCGCCGAGCGAGGGTTTTGTCTGATGAGGGAGACCTGCGCGGTCATATCCACTATCTCGCTGATATCACCGAGGTTGCCAATGCTGCCCAGGAACGCGAAGAAGTGTTGCAGCTTCTGTCTCACGATATGCGATCGCCGCAGGCCGCCATCCTTGCCCTGTTGGATGGTCAAGATGCGACTGATGACAATAGGCGAATAGAAAATCACGCCCGGCGGACGCTGGCCTTGGCGGATAACTTCGTTGGCTTGGCGAGAATTAAATCCAGTGAGTTTTCGGGAGAGGAAATATTACTTTCTGATCTCGTGATCGAAGCAAATGACAGTCTTTGGCCACTGGCCAAGCAGCGCGGCATTCAATCCTCCGTCGAGGACCAAACCGATGGGGCCTTCATCATTGGTGAGCCATCAAGCCTTTATCGCTCCTTCGCCAATCTGATCGACAATGCAATCAAATATAGCCCGGATAACAGTAAGATCACGATCCAGTTGCGTAATATCGCCATCGATAAACAGCTTTTTGTATCGGTAACTATAGCCGACCAGGGCAACGGTATTGCCGAGGATATGGTGGATCATTTGTTCGAGCGATTTGCCAGCAACGACCTGGATTCCAAAGGCGCGGTCAAAGGCGCTGGATTGGGATTGAATTTTGTGGCCGCGGTCATTGCGCGTCATGGCGGAACGATCCGCGCAGAAAATATGAGAGACAGCGGTGCGTGTTTTACGGTTCTGCTTCCGCTTGCGCCGGATCCGGTGGAACCAGCATGATTTGCTGGCTATTCTATGCCAGCGCGCGTGCGCGTTATTTTATTCGGTATCTGGCTTGGATCGTCGCCCAGACCAGAGAGCGCACCATCGATCAGATAGGGTAGAGACTGTTCCAAAGAGCCTTTGCAATGATATTCCGCCGCCGTTCCGGAATATAGGGTAGAGCCATCTGCCACATCGACCATCGTAAGCGTGAGGCGATGTTCTATATCATCGCAGGATTGCAGAAATTTACGCTCTTTTTGCGGCGCGATTATATCGATCTGATCTTTCTCACCGGTTGTCATTGCAATTGAAGCCGTGCGGTTAGCCAAGGCGATATGAACCATCACCGGTGCTTGCTGGGCAGCCACGAAATTCTTGGCTGACAGGGCGTCAGCGACCAATTCGCGCGCCTGGTCATAGGTTTTGTTATTTTGTTCGGGCTTTGCTGAAAAGCTATATTGTGTTTGCGCGGGTAGTGTCGATGCGGCCTGGGTTTGAATGCGGGTTTCTATCGGGCCGCTGCAACTGGCGGTGATAGCCATTATCGGTATCATCAAGATGGCAAAGCGGTGCATAGCAATCCCCAGGTTCATTAGTAACCGTGTGTATCAATAAAGGGAAAGCTCTGAAATGTCACGATAATAGACTGTTATCATCGCCATATTGCACTCTCGCCTTAACGCGTCAGTACATAGTAGATGACGTAAAGCCACGAAAGAAAACCGTGGATGATCGCCCAGATAATCGAATTGTGGGTCGTAAAACTGATCGCAATGGCCAGCGCGCTGCCAAAGCCTACGCCCTTGCTGACAATTTCCTTGCGAACATAGGTGGCCCCTCTGCTCATCGGTGATCCTCCTTGCGCATAATCTTCCGGACGCATGCGTTCCGGCTTGATTTTCTCCGCCATGTCTTAAGCAGCTTCCTGAGCACGGTCTGACAGTTCCTGATTGAGCATTTCTGCCAAAAGGAAAGCCAGTTCCAACGATTGCGCTGCATTGAGCCGTGGATCGCAATGGGTGTGGTAGCGATCACCCAGCGCCGCGTCGGTAATAGCGACAGCGCCGCCAGTACATTCCGTGACATTCTGGCCAGTCATTTCGCAATGGATACCGCCGGCAAAAGTGCCTTCGGCGCGGTGCACGGCAAAGAAGCCGCGAACCTCGGCAAGAATGCGTTCAAACGGGCGGGTTTTATAGCCGCTATCCGCTTTGATAACATTGCCGTGCATCGGATCACAGGACCAGATAACTGGATGACCTTCTTGCTTAACCGCGCGAACGAGCGGCGCGAGGCCGCTTTCCACCTTGTCATGTCCGAAACGTGAGATCAGCGTAATCCGGCCAGCTTCCCGTCCCGGGTTCAGCGTATCCAGCATTTTCAGCAAGTCATCGGCCTTCAGCGATGGCCCGCATTTCATACCAATCGGGTTGCCAATGCCGCGCAAAAACTCGACATGAGCGGATCCTTCAAAGCGGGTGCGATCACCAATCCACAGGAAGTGCGCGCTGGTGTCATACCATTCACCGGTCAGACTATCCTGCCGCGTCAATGCTTCTTCATAGGGCAGCAGCAAAGCTTCATGACTGGTGTAGAAAGAAGTCGCCTTAAGTTGCGGCACCGTGTCAGGATTGATCCCGCACGCTTCCATGAAAGAGAGCGCTTCACCGATACGGTCCGCCATTTCTTCGAATTTCTTGGCCCACGGGCTGCGGCTCATGAAATCATGGGTCCAGCCATGCACCTGTTGCAGGTTGGCATAACCGCCAGTTGAAAAAGCACGCAGCAGATTGAGCGTCGCCGCGGCCTGATTATAGGCGCGGACCATCCGGTCTGGATCGGGCTGACGGCGGCCTTCTTCAAATTCGATGCCGTTGATAATGTCGCCGCGATAGCTGGGCATTTCGACGCCATCTTGCGTCTCGGTCGGGGCAGAACGCGGCTTGGCGAATTGCCCTGCCATGCGGCCCAGCTTCACTATCGGCATTTTTGATGCGTAAGTTAAGACCACAGCCATTTGCAGGATGACCCGGAACGTGTCGCGAATATTATTGGGGTGAAATTCGGCAAAACTTTCGGCGCAATCACCACCTTGCAGCAGGAAGCCTTTGCCTTCTGCCACTTCCGCCAAGTCTTTTTTTAGGCTACGCGCTTCACCGGCGAAGACCAACGGCGGATAGGTGCCAAGCAGCTGTTCGGTATCCGCGAGCTTTGCAGCATCGGGATAATCAGGCATCTGCAGCCCTTCAAAATTTCTCCAACCGTTCGGCGTCCAGTTCGTCGCCATGAGCACACTCCAATATCTTTCACTTAAAATCGGGTGGCTTTAGGCTCGTTTCAAGGGGAATGGCAAGCAAAAGCGCCGTTTGGTTGCGCCAGAAACTAACAAATTGCCTTGTCGAGCGAACTAACTGCCCGGTTTTGTTTTCCAACTGCCAGCATTACGATATTCTGGTTTGATTTGACTGACATTTGGCAATTTTTGACCGGCAAAGGCTTCCTCTCCGCCCTTTTTCAGCGCTTGCTTGCTATAGCTGGGCGCTTGGTAGGTCTTGGGTGCGCTGGCGTTGTTGGTCGGAGCCGGCAAGCTGTGTCGGCGCGCATTGTCGGCTGCGATTGCGGCTGCTTTCTCGGATTTCGCGGCTTCTGCTTCTGCCTTTCGCCGTCCAGCTTCATAAGCTTTTTCCAATGCGATGGGGTCGAGCGATGTGGCGGGACTCGGATCATATCTACGCGGTTTTGGTGCAGGCAGGGGTTCACCGCCGCGATAGGCCTGACTAAACGCCGTCGCTTTGCCAGCGCTGCCTTTCCAGCTATAAAAGCGGTGCGCGCCGATAGTGCCAAGGAACCGCAGGCTGGGCGCCCAATAGGGGTAAATTTCCGTCGTGTGATAGTGTGTTGCCGTTCCAACGGGCGATGCGATCTTGCCGGATAGAGCCAAGGCAGCGACTTTTTTAGCGCGATTCCAATGATATTTCGATGGTGAGCGGCGCAAGGATCCATCGCACGTATAGGAAAACTGACATCCGGTACGCCGTTCGCTGCCCTGAAAAACCACACCGCAAACGGTACGCGGATAGCTGGGATGGCGCACCCGGTTGAGCACCACCTGTGCGACGGCGCGTTGTCCCGCATCAGGTTCAAGACCGGCTTCATAATATATGGCCGAGGTCAGGCATTGGAGTGCCCGACTATTGTCCGTCAGCGAGGCCCGGAAGGCAACAGGGTGGATCAGATGTGCGGAGGCGGTTTGATCGCGGCTGGCAGCGGAACCGTCACTATCCGTGAGTAACCCGTCAATTTCGTTACTGCCTTGTTCGGCCAGCGGATCAATGGCGAGGTCCCCGTAATTTTGCGGGATCGCATAGCCGGGATCGATAAAGTAAAATGCCGAGCCCGCGAAATTTTCTTCGGCGCGTTCGACTGGCTGCAAGTTGGGGTCGCTTGGATTATTTGGCTGCGCATCAAGACTGGCTTGCGGTATCGTGGCAGGGACCATGATGAGGCTAAAAATCAACAGGCCCAGCAATATCCGTTCACGGACATTTAGCATCAACCAGCGCGGCAGGCGACCAGTTATTGCAGGCTGTGGTTGGGTTACATCGGTGTCCGGCGTAACGAAGTTTGTCTGTTTTGGCGCCGGTTTCTGTTCCGCAACAATTCGCGTTTGAGCGGGTTCAGGCGATGGCGAAAAAGCATATCCTGACGGTCCAGCAACGGCTGAATCACCACTGCTGAGCTGCGGCACGTAGGGAGGAGGAACACGATCTGTAATTGGTCGACACACCTGAAAAAGCCCATCCGGGCCGGAAGCGACGGAAATACAGTCTTTTTCAGCAGGTATCGCTGGCCAAAATCAGGCTGTTTCAAGATGGGACGGGGCGCCGCCGGGTGTTAAATGGTTAACGCAGCAATTCTGCCGCCTACCAGATGCCGGACCCAAGAAATCGGAGAAAATGAGCGGCCGATTGGGCAAGGTCTTCATGAAAAACTGCCAATTGGCGACCCTAGCTGGAAATGTGATTCGCTTCCTGCACGTTTACCAAATACCGAGTAATGCCATAGCCGATAATGCCAAATAGCACGCCGCCTATAGCCGGCCCGATGACAATACCGGGCAGGCCGTAAAGCGCTCCCCCAACCAACAGAAAGGGGTATATCCCCAATGTGTTGCGCAACCAGTTCATCACCATCGACCAGGTAGGGCGTTCCAGGTTGTTGCATGCCGCATTGGAGATGAACAATATGCCGTTGAAGAAAAATAGCGGAGTCAGATAGACAGCAAAAAGCCAGAACACATCGCGTCCTTCGCCTTGCAAATTGAAAACATCGCTGATCGGACCCTGGAGCAGGAACAAAAGCGGCCAGACCAGCAATGTATAGCCGAGCGCAAAGCCCATGGCTTGCTGGATGGTCAGACGGATACGGTCAAATTGCAGGGCCCCGAAATTCTGTCCGATAATCGGTCCAACGGCACCTGAAAGGGAAAATAACAGGCAAAAGGCGACCGGAACGACCCGTCCCATAACCGCAAAACCAGCAATGATTTCATCGGGATAGCTGGCGATGAAACGATAGGAGATAAAGCCGCCTACCGGGGTTGCAACATTGGTCATGATTGCAGGCAACAGGATCGCCATAACCGGCTTTAAATCCTCTTTGAACAGGACCGATGAAATCCTTTGAAATCCGCCATAATGCCTGATGATAGGTACGACAGCGAGGATCGATGAAACAATGGCTGCACAAGCTGTGGCCATAGCGGCGCCGTTGACACCAAGGCCAAAACCAAAGATGAAAATCGGATCCAGTATCGCATTGGCAATGCCCATGCTTAGCGTTACATTCATCGCCCGCCGCGCTGCTCCGTGGGCCCGTAAAAAGCCGGAACAGACCATAGCTGTTACGCTAAATGGCATGAATGGGGCTACGATGCGGATATAGCCGATCGCGGCGTCTTTTGCCGTTCCGGTTGCGCCGGCAAGATCCAATATTTGCGGCGCGAAGATAAAGAAAATAATCGCCAGCGGGATGATGAGCATCATGCTCAGCGCCAAGATGTTGGTAAGATATCGCCGGGCATAGGCGGTATCACCTTGGCCGATTTTCCGCGCTGCCAAGGCGCTGGCTGCGATCATAAGGCCGATATTGAAAGCGGTTCCGAAAAACAGGATCGTGGCGGCAAAGCCCATAGCCGCAGTCAGCGCGCTGTCGCCGAGCTGTGCGATATATAACAGATCGACAAAATCGACGATGAACATCGTCAGCAAACCGATGCTTGCCGTCAATGTCATCACCGTAATATGCCGCATCGGACTGCCGGTAAGAAATATTGCGGGCTGGCTGGCGATAATATGATCCTGAAAAATGAATATGTTGACAGAAAACGGCAAAAATCTATCGAATATTTGCCCTATAGCGTTTTGCCATCCGGTCAATTCCTCTCTATGCTAGAAATGCTTTTTGGGGAGCAATATATGTTAGTGCGCTTAACTATTCTTTCGGTAATGACGATGATGATATCATCCTGTTCGGTAAGCGATGATGAAGGACAGAGAAGTACGTCCGAGCAGAGCTATTTCGAACGTAAAAATATTGCGCCTGATCCCGCGGAAAACGCGCAATCACCGCGCAAGCCGGAACATGCCTATGCCCGGATCGCCCTGGATTGCGTGAACAAACAATATCCCAATAAAATCAGCCATGTGATGACCAGCGCCAGTGATGTGCAGGAACCGGTTCGGCTTACGCCTGTATTTTACGGATGTTTTGACTGGCACAGCGCAGTGCACGGTCACTGGTTACTGACCAGATTGTGGGGCAATGGTTCTGTGCCGGAAATGGAAAATGAGATTGCCGCAGCGCTGGCCAATAATTTCACATCCGACAAAATTGCCGGAGAGGTTGCTTATTTCAATGGCGAAGGCCGGGCTTCTTTTGAGCGGCCTTATGGACTTGCCTGGTTTTTGCAGTTGACCGCTGAACTGACCGAAATCGCGGCGGGTGACGGTGCGAAGGCGGAGCAGGCACAAACTTGGCTAAACGAACTAAAGCCTCTGGAATCGATCGTGAAAGACCGGATCAGCACATGGGTGCCCAAGCTTGCTTATCCGATCCGGCTCGGCACCCATAATCAGTCTGCTTTTGCTTTTGGTCTGTTTCTCGATTGGGCGCGGATTAGCGGCGATGACGAGATGACAAAATTGATTACGGATAAGAGCATGGGCTTCCATCGCGAGGATCGTGATTGTCCAATTGCCTACGAGCCGTCCGGCGAAGATTTTCTCTCTCCCTGTCTGATGGAAGCAGATTTGATGCGGCGGATTATGCCCGCGACAGAATTTGCCGATTGGCTGACCGCCTTTTTGCCGAACATACCGACAGACGGCAGCGCCGAATGGCTGGCGGTCGGTATTGTCAATGATCCCACTGATGGCAAACTTGTTCATCTGGATGGTGTGAACCTGTCGCGCGCATGGGCATTGGAAGGCATAGCGACGGCTCTGCCGGAAGGCGATGCGCGAAAAGCGGCGCTGCTGGCTTCAGCAAAATTGCACGGAGATGCCGGTGAGCAATCCGTTCGCACACCGCATTATGCCGGTAGCCATTGGTTGGCCAGCTTTGCAACTTACTGGCGAACCGAAAGGGGCTTGAACCGCACGCCGGCTTTAACAACCGAGGAAGACCAAAACGATCAGTCCGCATCAGAAGCAGTTTCGGAGTAAGCTATTGTGGCGACGAGATTGATCCCTGTCGTAGACAATCTATCGCCCAAAGTTTCGCCTTTTTGGCATCGGATATTCCCGATTAATATTGATCTCGCGATGAAAAGTATCTTTGGCATTTGGACAGCCTATTTCATGGTCAATGCGCTAAGAGCGATGCTTTGGGGAGCGCCACACCATAGCCATTCGCTTATAGCTTATCTGATAACTGCCGTGATTTCAGTGACCGTAACTTGGGCGCTATATCGATGCTTAATTCTAGTTGGCGATCGTACGGCCCGCGCCGTATTGATTTTGACGATACCGACCATATTTCTGGCGATCGCCATCGCCTATTTGACGGATTTGATATTGGCTTTTCCAACTCCGATACTGGCGCATATCAGCGCCAATCACGATCTTCCGTTGGATATGGCACTGTCTCATTTTTTTGACACAGCCTTTGTTGACTATCTGATATTGGTCGGCTGGGGCGGGCTTTATCTGGCGATGGCCAATAGCCGCAAGACACAGGCGGCTTTGATTCATAGCCGGAATCTGGAACGCGTGACGCGTGAGAGCGAAATGCGTGCGTTGCGTTATCAGTTAAACCCGCATTTTGTCTTTAACGCTTTAAACTCTGTCAGCAGTCTGATCATCGACAATAAAAACAGTCAGGCGGAACATCTTGTAGACGGCCTGGCGGACTATATGCGTTCTGTCCTCAATGATGAAGACGGCGATATGATTACGGTGGAACAGGAAATCGCCCAGCAAGTCCGCTATCTTGAGATTGAGCAGGTTCGTTTTCCCAAGCGCCTGTCTTTCAATGTGCATATCGATAATGATGTGCGCAGCTGGAAAATTCCGGCATTGATTATTCAACCGCTCGTTGAAAACGCGATCAAACATGGTGTTGCTCGCTCGTGCCAGCCGGTGTCTGTCACTATCTCGGCACGCAAGGACGCTGACCGCCTGAAACTTGTCGTCACCAACGATGGCGGAATTGAGATTGGCGACGCCAAAACCGATGGCACCGGAACGGGGCTCTCCAATATCAGGGAACGATTGGCCGCTCTATATGGACCTGCTGCTGCCTTGCTCACGCATAGTGAAAATGATGAGAAGATGGTGGCGACGATTATCATTCCCGATGAAGAACAGATTTTCCGAGATTATTGTCTATGACATCAGACCAAAAGCTCGACATATTGATTGTCGATGATGAACCCTTGGCACGCGGCCGCATAAAATCCCTGTGTAACAGGATGACCAACATCAATCGCATAGATATGGCGAGCGGCGGTCGCGAAGCGCTGGACATAATATCGGAAAACTGCCCCGCAATATTGCTGCTCGATATCGATATGCCAGATCTTTCCGGTATGGATGTTGCGAAACGATGTCAGCAACTGGCAACCGCACCAGAGATTATTTTCACCACCGCTCATGACCGCTATGCGGTTGAAGCGTTTCGCTATGACGCCGCAGATTATCTTCTGAAACCGGTCAAGGAAGAGTTGCTCAGAGAAGCTGTCAGCCGCGTGCAGCAAAGGCGACAAACCGATCAAACTGGCTTGCAACCGACCGGTGATCGGCGGCTTTGGGTTCAGGACGGCGATAGTGCCGTACAGATTAGCAGCGCTGATATCGGATGGATTGAGGCAGATCGCGATTATATGCGGCTATGTTTGCCAGATCGCAGCTATTTGGTGCACGAAGCAATGCAATCGCTATTGAAACGGCTACCTCCCGGTTTGTTTGTTCGGATTCATCGCTCGGCTGCGGTAAACCGGAATTATGTGCGCGATATTCGCCGCAAAGGGCGCCGCAAATATCTGGTAATGCAAAACGGAACAGAGCTCACGATCGGGCCAAGCTTTGTCAAAAGCGCAATGAGCGCGCTGGGCAATTAGCTTTGGCGGCTCTGATCCACTCTGCATAGCGCAAGGCAGTTGGTCAGCTTGGCGGTTTGGGCTTGTCTGATATCGTGACGGAATAGCGCGGCGCGGGCGCTGGTTGCAGATGTCCGCCAACATCAACAAACGTCTCCCGCTCAACATTATGTGGATGCTTTTTGGCTTCTGCCAGCGACAGAACCGGGGCAAAGCAGATATCCGTGCCCTCCATTAGCGCACACCATTCATCTCGGGATTTTGACAGGAACAAGGCGGTCAGTTTCTCCTTCAATGGGCCCCAGGATTTCGGGTTCATCTGAGGGTCAAAATCTGCATCCTCTTCCAATCCCGCGACCTTGCGTAACTGTGCATAGAATTGCGGTTCAATCGATCCGATGGAGATATATTTCCCATCGGCCGTTTCGTAACTGTCATAAAAATGTGCACCGGTATCAAGCAGATTGACGCCGCGTTCATCGCGCCATTGGCCGACGTTATGAAAGTCAAAAATCATCGCCATCAAAGCGGCTGAACCGTCTGTCATCGCGCAATCGACGACCTGTCCCTCGCCGCCGGTTTTGGCGTGCAGCAGGGCCGATACCATGCCCAGTGCCAGCATCATGCCACCACCGCCGAAGTCCCCGACCATATTGATCGGCGGGGTCGGCTTGTCTCCAGCGCGGCCAAAGGCATGCAATGCGCCGGAGATAGAGATATAATTTATATCATGTCCGGCCGCATGGGCGAGCGGCCCATATTGTCCCCATCCGGTCATCCGTCCGTAAACCAGCTTGGGATTATCCTGTAATAGGACATCCGGTCCAAGGCCGAGCCTTTCCATGACACCGGGACGAAAGCCCTCGATCAACCCATCAGCCTCTTTGACCAGGTCGCGCGCTTTTCGAATACCGGCGTCGGATTTGAGATCCACTTCGACAAGATTGCGCGAGCGGGATAGTGAGAGACGGCCATCAGGTGCACCGCCGGGCCGGTGCAGAACCGTAACCGTAGCCCCTTGGTCGGCAAGCATCATGCCGCAAAAAGGTCCGGGCCCAATGCCTGCAAATTCGATAATATTGATTCCAGCTAGTGGCCCAGCCATATCTTGCTCCCGTTTAATCAAATGATTAAACGGTCCTATGCAGCGGTTGGGTTCTAATCAAGCAGATTTGTGATTGCGCTTTTAGCGCGGACGCTGCCCATGGGCTAATGGCTGGCGTTTGGCGTTGTGCTGTTTCAAATAGCGGGGCAGTTCCACCTTGGATTGTCCGACGGGTTTCCGTGCCAGTTTTGGATCAATGGGGTGATCAAATGCAATACCCAGGCGGCCCTGCGCAACCCAAGCAATATACCCTGTAACGCGTCCGATATTGCGCAATTCCAGCTCGACTTTATCACCGCGCTTGGCAATGACCGGAGCTTCCGCCATCAAGCCGCCAGCGGAAAGATTGCGAATCCGTACTTCGCCGCAATCATCGCCATCGACAAAACGCAAAACAGCTTTGAGAAAGAGGCTATCACGATCAAGCTCGCGTTTCGGCAGGCCGCTCGTCTGGGCATTTTTTCCCAGATTATCGTCAAAAGGTTCTTTCATGTGCTTCCCGCAAATTGATGTAACATAACGTTTTCTAGCGCCAATTATTGCCCCAAAAAGATGGAAAATTGGTTAACGTTACAAGGCGATGGTTAGCGGGAAATCAGTGGAACGCTTTGATCGTTTCAAACGGGCCAGATGCTTTAAGCCCTTCGTGTTAAGGCTGAATCATCATTTTGGATGGTTGAGGTCGGCCCGGCAGGGGACCGATAATTCGATAACGGCAAGCTATTGATCGCGAGAGATTTTCTCGTTGCGTTCATGGGCTTCCTGCGCCTCCACGCTCATCGTTGCAATAGGCCTTGCTTCGAGCCGTTCGAGCGAAATTGGCTCGCCGGTAACCTGACAATAACCATATTCGCCTTCTTCGATCCGCCGCAGTGCAGAATCGATTTTCGATGTCAGTTTGCGTTGCCGGTCGCGGGTGCGCAGTTCGAGACCCCAATCGGTTTCGCTGGACGCACGATCATTCAGGTCGGCTTCTTGAATGGGTCCGTCCTGCAGATGAGCCAGGGTTTCCTTGGATTCCTCGATGATATCGAGCTTCCACTGTTCCAGAGCACGCTTGAAATAGGCCAGCTGCCGGTCATTCATAAATTCTTCGTCTGCACTGGGTTTATAACCGCTTTCGAGCACGATTTCATCTTTGGAACCGCTATCCGAACCGGATGTTTTTTTCGCTGAGGACGCCAAATATACTCTCCAACATCTGCCCCCAACCCGATATGGGTCGGCGAAGGAACGGCCGTGAATCGGGCCTATAAACTTGGCGTTCGTCTTAGACAAGATGCAATATGCCGCTATCGATCAAATAATGCTGCTGATGTCCTGATATGGCGCGGAAACGTCTGGATGACCGTGCGTCAGCCTAGATTCGGCGAATCAATGGTCGACCTAAACACCGGATTTATCGATAGTTTTAGACCATAAGGGCAAGATGTTGAAAGCAAACGGTATCAATTCGGGACATTAACTCTGCTTGGCGAGAAGTTGATAACGGTTTTTCGATTTTTCTTGCCGGAAACAAGGTTAACGGAATTGTGATGAACAGTTTCTTCTGCGCTTTTTATGGATGTCGGGAAACGAAATCGACGACGAGCATATTCTTGCTGTCCGATATATCGCGTTTCCAAGCGGAAGAGAGTGAATCTTATGTCGGTAAAAATGGCTTTAGCAAAATTATGCGCTTGCACGTGCGGCGGCGCGTTAATTGGTGGTGGTGCGGTGCATGTCACAGAAGCACCCGCTGCGCCCTACATCAAAAAGGTCGACAAAAAGAAACATGTGCGCGCACGGGTCCTGAAACGGGGCCAATCGGCGCGGAAAGTCAAACGCACCCGGCGCACGGTTACGAAAACCGTTACCGCCTGTGCGCCCAGCGTGGTGACGATCACGCAGGCACCAGCTCAACCTGTACCGCTTCCAGCGCCAGCTTATATTCCTGCTCCTTTGCCGGAAATACCTGTGCTGGAAAGCGGCGGCGGCTCCGTTCCGGTGGTGATTGGCGGTAGCGGCGGCTATGGCGGCGGTTTCGGCGGCGGCTTTTTTGGCGGCTTTTTCGGCGGCGGTGGATCGGGAGGCGGTTCTGTTGTTATCTCGTCAACCAGCAGCGGCGGCTCTACCAGCACGTCTTCCGGAGGCAGTTCAACAAGTGGTGGTTCGACCAGTACGTCCACCGGTGGTTTTTCCAGTACTTCAACCGGCGGTTCGACCAGTACATCCTCAGGCAGCATCAGCACATCCACTGGCGGCGTAAGCACGTCTACGGGCGGTGTGAGTACGTCAACCGGCGGCGTAAGCACATCTACAGGTGGCGTCAGTACCTCAACGGGCGGGGTTAGCACCTCTACCGGCGGTGTCAGCACCTCCACTGGTGGTAGTAGTTCATCCAGTTCGTCGAGCAGCTCCAGTTCTTCCTCGTCGAGTAGCTCTTCAAGCTCCTCCAGCTCCGGCGGCAACACGTCAAGCGGCATGACGTCGAGCGGTATGACCTCAAGCGGCAACACTTCCAGCGGCCATCCCGGTGCGTCCACCAGCAGTGGTATGACCAGCACAGGCAGCTCCGGCTCCTCGGGAAGCTCCGGCTCTTCAGGCAGTTCCGGTTCCTCCGGTTCTTCGGGGAGTAGCGGCTCATCCGGCAGCAGTTCGAGTAGTTCGAGTAGTTCCTCATCCAGCAGTTCCAGTTCATCCAGCAGCGGCGGTTCCGGTGGCAGTACAGGGTCTTCGGGCAGCAGCGGATCATCCGGTTCGTCAAGCTCAACCTCTTCAGGTGCGACGGGCGGATCATCGAGCTTTGGCAGCAGCGGTTCGTCCAGCAGCTCCAGTAGTTCGAGCAGCAGCTCAAGCTCCAGCACCTCATCCGGTGCCAGCAGCGGCGGATCAACCGGCGGCTCCACCGGCGGAACGCCCGTTCCTGCCCCGCCCGTTGTCTTGCTATTCGGCGCAGCGGCAGCCGCTTTGTTTGCCCGTAGCCGCAAAGCCAAGAAGGCGGTCGCCGCGTAAACGGCAACCCACGTAGAAGAAATCAAAAAGCGGCCTGTGCAATCTGGCCGCTTTTTTTGTTGGGAGGTTCGTGCTCTGCACTTGAACCAAAGCCCGTGTCTCGGCATAGGCTTGTCCCATGCATGATCTAAAATATATCAGAGAAAACGCGGCCGATTTTGATGCCGCATTGGCGCGGCGCGGTGTGGAACCAGTGGCGGCGACCATTTTGGCGCTCGACGAGGAAAACCGCAGTCTCGCGACCCGACTTCAGGAAGGCCAGGCGCGGCGCAACGAGGCATCCAAAGCGATTGGCAAGGCCAAGGGGCAGGGCGACGAGGAAACCGCGCAGGCGCTGATGGCCGAAGTGTCGGAATTGAAGGCGAGCCTGCCCGAGTTGGAAGACCAGGCGCGCGCAGCGGCGGAGAAGCTTCAAAATCTTGTCGCGGCCTTGCCCAATTTGCCGAGCGCGGAAGCGCCTGATGGTGCGGATGAAGAGGATAATGTCGAGATCAAGCGCTGGGGCACGCCGCGCGATTTTGATTTCACGCCGCGCGAGCACAGCGATATCGGTCCCGCGCTGGGGCTGGATTTTGAAACCGCAGCGCGCATGTCCGGCGCGCGCTTTGCCTTCCTGCGTGGTCAGATGGCGCGGCTGCAACGCGCGATCGGGCAATATATGCTCGACAAACAGACGACGGAAAATGGCTATACCGAATGTGCGCCGCCGCTGCTGGTGCGTGAAGAGGCGGTATTCGGCACCGGGCAGCTGCCCAAATTTGCCGAAGACCTGTTCCAGACGACCGATGGCCGCTGGCTGATCCCGACATCAGAAACCAGCCTGGCCAATAGTGTGCGGGAACAAATTCTTGATGGCGCCCATCTTCCGCAACGGATTACCGCGCTGACCCCCTGTTTCCGCAGTGAAGCAGGGTCGGCTGGTCGTGATACCAAAGGCTATATTCGCCAGCATCAGTTTGAAAAGGTTGAAATGGTCACGGTGGCCCAGCCGGATCAGGATGAGGCCGAGTTTCAGCATATGCTGGCCTCGGCAGAATCGATCCTCGAAGCGTTGGAACTGCCCTATCGTAACCTGATGCTCTGCGCCGGTGATCTGGGCGCGACGGTGCGCAAGACGATCGATCTGGAGGTCTGGTTGCCAGGCCAAGGCGCTTATCGCGAGATTTCCAGCGTCTCGACCTGCGGCGAATATCAGGCACGGCGGATGAATGCGCGCTACCGGCCCGAAGGCGAGACCAAGGGCACGCAATTTGTCCACACGCTCAACGGTTCGGGCCTTGCGGTCGGGCGCACGCTGGTGGCCGTATTAGAAAATTATCAGCAGGAAGACGGGAGTGTAACAATTCCGGAAGCATTGAAGCCTTATATGGGCGGGATGGAAAAACTGGAGGTTGCGACAATTTAAAGCCACCGTCATTCCAGCGAAAGCTGGAATCTCCTTAAGGCCAGCGCTGAACCTAACGAGATCCCAGCTTTCGCTGGGATGACGATATAAGGAGAAAAACGATGCGTATCTTGCTGACCAATGATGATGGATTTGATGCCCCGGGCATGAAGGTCCTGCTCGACATTGCGCAGCATTTTTCCAACGATATCTGGATTGTCGCGCCGTCAGATGAAAATTCGGGCGCTGGTCATTCGTTAACAATTACCCGCCCCTTGCGCGTCCGCAAGCGCGGCGATCAACAATATTCGGTCGATGGCACGCCGACCGACAGCGTGATGATGGCAGTCGCTAAAATCATGAAAGACGGCCTGCCCGACTTGATCCTTTCTGGCGTCAATCGCGGGGCGAACCTTGGTGAAGACGTGACCTATTCGGGGACAGCGTCGGCCGCGATGGAAGGCGCGCTGGCCGGTATTCCGTCCATTGCGATCAGCCAGGCCTATGCGCGCGGCGAAATGGGTGATGACGTGCCCTTTGAGGCGGCTTTGCAATGGGGGGAAAGGGTGCTGCGTCCGCTCATCAAGCAAAGCATGGATCACCGGACCTTGGTCAATATCAACTTTCCGGCCTTGCCCGCGAGTGAAGTCAAAGGCATCCGCGTGGTATCGCAGGGTATCCGCGACTATGGCCGCATGCAATTTATCAGCAATCGCGACCCGCGCGGCTTCGAATATCATTGGCTGAACCTTGGACCAATGGTCGAAACGCCTGCGCACAGCACCGACCTCGAAGCGATTGCCGACGGTTACGTGTCGATCACGCCGCTGCATCTGGATCTCACGCACTATGAATCGATGGATAGGTTGCACAAGCTTTACGAAACATAGGCGGGCGTATCTTCTGCGGTGAAAGAATGACCCAGACAGGGCTTCTTTCCTGCAGAAGGGTGGTCCTGCAAGCGGGCGTTTGTGACTATAATATCCCGCAAGCGGACATTAGGAGCTGATTATCCATATTATTTGAAGATTAATTCGTGCAATTGAGCTGGAGTGACATCAGTCAAATATGTTTTTAATCGGAACTCGGTCCCATCGTGACACACGATAACATCGTCATGAATGGGGAAATTCACATGTTTAATGGACTTTATGTTGGAGATTTGGATTTGATTGCGATCTGCCAGTTCCACGTATTCTTCCGATATTCGAAATACCCGTTCACTCTTAAAAAACTCTTTGCATTTCAATGCTAAATAGCTTGAACCCAATATTAAAAATATCGTGACAGCTATTAATTTTGCGCCTTCGAATTTATCCAAGTCGATATTCTCGTTATCCCAGAGCCCAAGAATAACTCCAACACAGTAAGCGCTGACTATCGCAGCCATCAAGGTGAAGGCACACACGAACATGCGCCGGTTCTTGTTCACATTAAAATCAATATTATCTGGTCCAGTTTTCATTCTAATTCAGTATGTGACCGCCTTAGTTCGAGCAATCTCTAATCTCCCTTTTTGCACCCAAAGCCAACGCTGCTACATAACCCGCTGACATCTCCTTCGCTGCTTAGCCTCTTCACTCAGGCACAAACCAAACACAACGCTTTCCATACCGGACCGCTAAGCGGGGGCTGGCAACGAACCGATTTGATGCTAGACAAGCGATGCTCTTATAGGGGTAAGGGTGAGTGAACGGGGCGTTCTATGCGTAACTTTATCATTTGTTGTCTGCTATTCACTGTATCGGCCTGCATTCCGGCCGGCCGTGATTATGGCTTGCCGCAAAATGCAGCGGCGGAGCCTCCGGCACCGATGCTGGAAACCGATGCTTCCATATTTGGAAAAAGCCCGGCGGACGCGCCGCCGCCAACCTGGACGGCCCAGCGGGTCACACCCAATGCCATGGTGATTGGTGACAGCATTTATACCGTGAAACCGGGCGACACGCTGCGCGCTATTGCCAATGAAACCGGGGCCAGCGCTCAAATCATTGCCACCACCAATGGCCTGATGGCACCCTATGTGATTCAGCCGGGGCAACAGCTGACCATCACCGGTGGCCGCTATCATTGGGTCAATGACGGAGAAACCGGCATCGCGATTGCGCGCGCTTATGGTGTGCCGTGGCGAGATGTGGTCGCGCTGAACGAGCTGGAAGAACCGTTTGTCTTGCGGGTCGGAGAGAAATTACTATTGCCATCGGCGACACCGGTAGATCCGCAGCAAATGAGCATCGAGCAGCGCGCGGCGGCTTTTGATCTGGATATCGACGACATTGTTACCGGCAGTCAGCCAGCGCTCGCAGAGGCTTCCGCCGCTGAAGAACCCTCTGATTGGCGCAAAGCCATTGCGCCGGTGAAAAAACCGGCCGCGATTGCCGCACCGACCGGATCGTCTAGCCGCTTTAATTGGCCGGTGGATGGCAAGCTGCTCTCTCGTTTTGGCAGCAAGGGTGGCGGTAAAGTCAACGACGGGCTGAATATCGCCGTCGCCAAGGGCACGCCCATTCGCGCCGCTGCCGATGGCGTGGTGGCCTATAGCGGCGATGAAATCGATGTTTTTGGCGGTTTGATCCTGCTCAATCACGGTGATGGCTGGGTCACCGCTTACGGTCATGCGGACAAACTCAATGTTACGCGTGGACAAAAGATCAAGGCTGGTGATATCATCGGCCTGGCTGGAGACAGCGGCTATGTACAGGAACCGCAATTGCATTTTGAAATTCGTAAAGATCGAAAACCGGTAAACCCCGTCTCCCATCTGCCGAAGCGGACCTGATTCTTTTATGTCCAGGCGCTATTCCCGCAATATTTCCGATTATCTGACGCTGCGGCGGCAATCGAGCATGCCCGTCTGGGTGGATATTGCATGGCGGGTGCTGTTTGTCTTTGGCCTGATCGCCGCGGCTGTTGCCGTGCACTGGTTCGATCGCAATGGTCTGCAGGACAGCTATGACGGGGATGTCAGCTTTCTGGATGTGATCTATTTCACGATGATTTCGATCACTACCACCGGATATGGCGACATCGCCCCGGTAACCGAACGTGCGCGGATGTTCGATGCTTTGCTCGTGACTCCCATTCGCATCTTCGTTGTGCTTATATTTCTTGGCACAGCCTATAATTTTGTATTCAAAAGAACCTGGGACAATTGGCGTATGAAAATCATCCAGAATAATCTGCACGACCATATTGTGATCGCCGGTTTCGGGACCAGCGGCAAGGAAGCGGTGCAGGAATTGATCGCACGGGGTACAAATCCCGAAGAAATCGTCGTTGTTGACCCGTTTGACGACGCACTGGCGCAGGCGGAAAAGCTGGGCTGTGCAGTCATTAATGGCGACGCGACACGTGATGTGACGTTAATGAACGTCAAGATTTCGCGGGCGCGATCAATGATCGTGTCGGCAGGCCGCGATGATACCAGCATCCTGATCGTGTTGACCGCCCGCCACCTTGCCTATCATCTGCCGATCAGCGTATCGGTGCGCGCGTCGGATAATGAAATGCTCGCACGGCAAGCGGGCGCGACGACCGTGATCAACCCGGTCAGTTTTGCAGGATTGCTGCTCGCGGGTAGCTGTGAGGGCGCCAAGATATCTGACTATCTCAGCGATTTGGCCTCTGCCACTGGCCGCGTGAAGCTGGTCCAACGCCCGGTCGAGGAAGACGAGGTTGGAATGGCGATGAAAGATATCGTCAAAGAAGGATTGGGCGTTCGTATCTATCGTGACAATAACATGTACGGCTTTTGGGAAGACGAGGCGTCAGAGCTGGAAGCGGGCGATATCATTGTTGAAATCATGCCCGGCAATGGCGCTGATAAAGAAGGCGCTGACGCTGACGCTGATTAGGCAGCAAATGTTGCACCTGCGAACAAAAAGTTTATAACGGCGTCTTGAAAGCAGTTTTTCTGCAGGAGAAGCCCGATGACCAATGCCAATGTGATACCGATGCCAAGCGGCCTGCGTCCACCGAACCGGTTGGCCCAATTTAGCGAGCTGGCCCTGCCGCTGGACTTTATCGGTTTTGGTCTGCAATGGCCGCGCCTTGTCACGGCCCCCAAAGGAGACGGCCGGCCGATTTTCCTGATTCCCGGCTATGGCGGCAGCGAATTGTCGATGAACCCGCTAAAAGGCTTTCTGAGCCGCCTCAACTACGATGTTTTTGATTGGGGCCTGGGCCGGAATCAAGGCTCTGTAGATCGCGATATCGAACGGTTTACTGCCGTTGCAAAAGATCAATATGATGCCAATGATCGGCAACCGCTGACCTTGATCGGATGGTCACTGGGCGGCATTATCGCCCGCGAAGTCGCGCGGCTGTCACCCGATATGGTCCGTGAGGTGATTACCATGGGCACGCCGATTATTGGTGGTCCGAAATATACGACGCCCGGCCAACGCTATGCCAAATCGGCGCAGATCAATCTCGACCGGTTTGAAGAAGAGGTTCACGCGCGCAACAGCCTTGGTTTCAGCCAGCCGCTCACGGTGCTCTATTCCAACCGCGACGGGATTGTCGGACCAGATATCGCCAAGGATATCTATAACCCACAGGCGCGCAATATTCGCGTGGACGGCGGGCATCTCGGCCTTGGCTTCAACCCCAAGGTCTGGCGGATCATTGCCGATACATTGGCGGGAAACATGAAATAGACTGGATGTTGGTGGAACCTTTCGATTGCGCGCGGGTTGTGTGAAGCAAAAGGAGACCAAACATCATGGCGAAGATATTCAAACTGCTCAAAGACGATCACGACAAGCATCGCGAACTGCTGGAACAGATTTCCCAGACAGAGGGTGACAGTCCCGACCGGCGATCACTTTATACCCAATTCAAAGAAGAGGTAACAGCGCACGCCAATGCCGAGGAACAGTCGCTCTATGCTGAAATGCTGGCGCGTCCCGAGTTGCAGGAAGACGGCCGGCATTCGGTCGCCGAGCATAAGGAACTGGACGACCTGATGGCGGAGCTGGACGATATCGAAATGTCGTCCCCAGGCTGGCTACAGAAATTCAAGGTTCTTCGCCACGAATATGAACATCATATCGAGGAAGAAGAGGAAGATATGTTCCCGGTCGCCGAGGACGAATTTGTGACCAAATGCGAAGAGCGTCTGGGCGATATTTATGCTGACCGCCTGGAAGCCGAATTGGAAAGCGCGCAAGAGGGAATTTCTCACGACACGCGTGACTGATTTTCCCTGCGTTTTAGACTGCTAGCGGCGGGCATGCTCGCCGGGTTGCACCGAACCGGTGAGCTGTATATTCTTTTCCAAAAAAAGGAGAAGGATTATGGCACAGTTGCAACGTCTGTCGGCGAGCAGCAGCCCCGATCAGCTGGCCGAAGTCCTGAAAACCGACGGGGCCGCGATCGTCGAAAATGTGCTTGACGCTGCGGCGCTGGATCGGCTGCGCGCGGAAATCATGCCCTATGTCGAGGCGACCGAGCCCGGCCGGGATGATTTCACCGGACGCAAGACGACGCGTACTGGCGCGCTGGTCGCGCGGTCCGCGGCGTGCCGCGCTCTGGTCATGGATGACCTGATTTTGGGTGGTGCCAACGCCTTTCTGAAACCTTTTTGCGAGCGGGTGCAACTGCACCTGACGCAGTTGATCCGTATCCAGCCGGGACAGGTCAAGCAACCGCTTCACCGCGACCGGCTGGCCTGGGGCGGCTTTCTGCAGGACAGTATTGAGCCGCAATTTAACACGATCTGGGCAGTGACCGATTTCACGCAGGAAAATGGCGCGACGCAGGTCGTGCCCGATTCGAACAACTGGGAAGCAGGGCGCGAAGCCAAGCCAGATGAAATCCAATATGCCGAAATGAAAGCGGGGTCCGTCCTCGTCTATTCTGGGTCGGTCATTCACAGCGGCGGGGCCAATCAGGCCGATCATGACCGGATGGGATTGAACATTACCTATGCGCTGGGCTGGTTGCGGCAAGAGGAGAACCAGTATCTGTCCTGCCCGCCGCATATTGCCAAGGATTTCGATCCGGCGCTGCGCGATTTGCTCGGCTATTGCATGGGCAGCTATGCGCTCGGTTACTATACACCACCGACAGGGCCGGGCGACGGACCTGAAGTCGTCCCGCCGCAGCATCTCTTCTCCGGCAAAGTAACCGACTGGAGCGACGGTGACGATCTTTACAAAAGCGTCAGTCGCCGCTCCAGTGAAAAGGTTTGAGAACCTAGCTCAGCAAGGCATGCACAGCGCCCATCGCAGCATAGAATAGCAGCCAATATCCCGCATCAATGAAAAACAGCGCTTTGCCTTTTTGCGAGAAGAGATAATTGGTCCCGATAGCGGGAATGATGAAGCCCAGCGCAATGCCCGTGGACATCATCATCTTGACATGAAACGGCGGCTGGCCCAGCCGGAAAAACATATGCGCGAGCATGGCGGAGGCGACAAGGCTGAACGCAAAGGCCCCACCATAGATCAGGCCCATATTGCCGCCCTGTATCTCTTCTTCCGTCAGGCCGACAGCGCCCATCCATTTCTTGCCCATGATCGGGCCGTACCAGATACCGCCGACCAGAAATCCGCAGGCCGCCGCCAAAATGATGGCGAGCCAGTTTACCTCCAATAAATTCATCATTTCCCTCCCAGAAAATTGCTAGTTACATCGACATACATCATTTCCAGTGGAGTTGGAAAGTTTCCCCGATTTCGGCGGCCATCCACTGCTTTGCAAAAGCGCTGATCGAAGAGCGGATGGTGTTTATTTGGTCATCGGACAGCGCTGGCGGGTCGATATAAGATGACTGGCAGGCCGCGTTAAAGACGTCTCGCAACGTCTGATTATCACTGGACTCGCTCCACATATCGGCTTCAAAACATTCGACCAGCCGTTCTGCCTGCAACAGCTCTATGATCTGCGCCTTGGGCGTTGCGGCGCGAGTGGAACTGGCATGGCCGGCCTCTTTGGCGATATGCTGGATGTCTTCAGGACGGGTGCCATCAGCCACCATTCCCCAGAAACCCTGACGCATCGCCAAGACCTGCTCGACATGGTAATGGACGGCATCATGCGGAATAGTTCCCTTTTTGGGAAAAGTGGTTTGCTCTACCGAACCATCCTGCCGCTTAATCTTTATCCAGTCCTGGTCCGAACCTTTGGTGATGTTGATGATCATAAGGCTGAAATAGAAGCAGACATTATCGATGACAAGCGGGCACAATGCGACTATGCGGCGAGGGAATATGGCTACCGCAATCCCTTCTCCGCCCAAAGTCGGCATGGTGTCCCTTGGCTGTCCCAAGGCGCTGGTCGACAGTGAACGCATTTTGACGCAGCTTCGCTCTGACGGTTATCAGATGTCGCCAGACTATTCCGGCGCGGATGTCGTGCTGGTCAATACCTGCGGGTTTCTCGACAGTGCGAAGGAAGAGTCGCTCGAAGCTATTGGCGAGGCAATGGCGGAAAATGGCCGCGTGATCGTCACCGGCTGCATGGGCAATGAAGCCGACACGATCATGGAACGTTTCCCCGAAGTCTTGGCCGTCACCGGCGCGCATCAATATGAAGATGTCGTCACGGCGGTCCATGCGGCGGCCCCGGCGGCGCGCGGGGCTTTTGTGGACCTGGTCCCCGATGCCGGCCTGAAACTGACACCGCGCCATTATAGCTATTTGAAGATTTCCGAAGGCTGCAACCATCGCTGTTCCTTCTGTATCATCCCGTCCTTGCGCGGCGATCTTGTGTCACGGCGACCCGATGCGATCCTGCGTGAAGCGGAAAAGCTCGTCGCCAATGGCACCAAGGAATTGCTGGTCATCAGCCAGGACACCTCGGCCTACGGCGTCGATATCCGCCATCAGCCGCAGATCTGGAATGGTCCGATCGGGCAGGGCCGTGAAGTGCGGGCGCATATGACCGATCTGGCGGTGGCGCTCGGCGAACTCGGCGTGTGGACGCGGCTGCACTATGTCTATCCCTATCCGCATGTCGACAAGGTCATCCCGCTGATGGCCGAGGGCAAGATCACGCCCTATCTCGACATCCCGTTCCAGCATGCCGCGCCCAATGTGCTGAAACGCATGAAGCGGCCAGCCAATGAAGCGAAAGTGCTGCAACGGGTGAAGAACTGGCGCGATATCTGCCCCGATCTCACCATCCGCTCCACCTTTGTCGTAGGCTTCCCGGGAGAGACGGAAGAGGATTTCCAATATCTGCTCGACTGGCTGGAAGAAGCGCAGCTCGACCGGGTTGGCGGCTTCCGCTTTGAACCCGTGGAAGGCGCAGCGGCCAATGCGCTAGACGGCGCGGTGCCGGAAGAGGTTAAGGAAGAGCGCTATCAGCGCCTGATGGAAAAAACCGCCGCGATCAGCGCCGCGAGACTGCAAGCCAAGGTCGGCCGCACGCTACCCGTCATCATCGATGAAATTGGCGCACCGGACGAAGATGGCGACATCGGCGCAACCGCGCGGTCACAAGCCGATGCGCCAGAGATCGACGGCAATGTGTTCCTGCGCAATATCAGCGCGGACGTCGCGGTTGGCGATATTATTGATGCCGAGATCGAAGATGCCGACGCCCACGATCTGTTCGGAGCGCCGGTCACCGTTTGAGTTTAATGCTGGCTTGGCAGGGGCGGCCTGGTGGTCTGAAAACTCTGCTGGCATGATATCCAACTCCACCAGCGATTGAGCGCTTGATGTTCTTCGAACTCTTTCTCCCCCTCGCTCACTTGCACAAAATAGCCGACCATTGGCGCGAGATGGCAATCCGCCAATGTGACCTGTTGGCAATTAAGGACAAGCCCCTCGCGGGCAATTTTGTTCAAAGTGGTCAATACAACTCGAGATTCTTGCAAGCCTTTCGCAACCTCGGCTTCGTCGGACGCTTGACCGTATAAAGGCGCAAAAACCCGCTGCGATGCAACTTGGCGAACCATTGGCCAATAGCCATAATTATCGATGATCGAGATGACCTGCATCATCCGCGCTGCCTGTTTGGCGCCCGCCGGAACCAGAGACATTCCGTCAAAGGCCTGGTCAATATAGCGGGTTATCGCTGCCGTTTCATAGATTTGAAAATCTCCATGTACCAATGATGGCACACGTCCAAAGGGGTGCATTTCAAGATAGCTTTCCGGCACCGTGTCCGCGAAGGGGTCAATCTCAACAGACGAATAAGTCACATTTTTTTGCTGAAGCGCCATTCGCACGATCTGGTTATAAACACTGAACCGATAGCCATGAACGATAACCGGGTCTGTCATATATTGCCCTCATCTACTGATGCGTTCGAACATAGAAGGATGTTCCTGGCTAGCCAATATGGCACCCAACAAAAAACCCCGCTGGATCGGCACCAACGGGGTTTTTTAAATTTTTGCTGTGGAAAGTCGCTTAAGCGTAGCTGACTTTCACATTGGTTTTGCGCCCCATATCTTTCTTACGGCGTAGCGCTCCGCCGATGGCGCCAAAGCCAAAGATCATGAAGGCCCATGTGGCGGGTTCTGGAACAGCAGCCATATTGGCGACGCCGAACGAGAGCGCATCAAAGCCGACCTCAGGTCCGCCAGACATATCGAACTGCAACGTCGTAAATGCGGTATCTGAAATTACACCAAAGAATGTTGGAGTATCTGCGCCAAGAGCAAAAGATCCGGCAGCACCGCCTGAAAAGGTCATGGTGCCAGCCGCAGCTGCCGCAACGTCAAATCCGAACGCGGTTATCGGTGCGTCGAAAACGAAGGTTGCCAAACTGCTGCCATTGTCATCAAACCAAATGGAATTTGCTCCATCAGATGTCGCAGAAGTGAAGAAGCTGTTGATTGCGGTATGGGTAATAAAATTGGAACCGTCCGATTCCGTAACGGAAAAGCCGGGATAATTTACCGTTGCGCCGGACTGTGCCGTTTCAAAACTTTCGAAAGTCAGGCCTGCTCCGGCAGCCGCGTCAAATGCCGTCCGGTCGGTGAAAATGACCTCCGCGGCTTGCGCCGGAACGGCTGATAATAGCGCAAAAGCGCTACCAGCTAGTAGATATCTTTTCATGAAGACTACCCTATTCAAGACACTGGATATTAAACCAGTGGGGACAAAGAAATTCCCGAGTTATGCGACCCTAATTTTTCGTTAACATAATTCACAGGTACGTGCAAATTTTTGGTCTTGGGTTTGGCGTACCTCGCTGATGAAGGAAACGTCATGTAAGCCTTTTTTAAATCAGGATAAAAGCTTCTATGGTTTCATATCCCCATATAGTCTTTCTTACCCACGGCCACGCCCTGCATCCGCAGCAGATTATAAGCGGTGGTGACATGGAAAAACAGGTTGGGGAGGTAAAAGCTCAGCACATAGGTTTTTCCGTCCAGATCCATCGTCTGATCGGGCCCGATGGGCATCGAAATCATCATGGTTTCATTGCCGTCGATTGTCGCGTCATCGGCTTTGGCAACCGTGTCCCCGCAATCGGCAATCCGCGCGATCAGAGCGTCAAATGTGTCGCCTTCCATCGGCAGATCAGGCAGCGCGTCACCGGCTATGCCTGTCATCCGCGCGGCCCCGCGCACCGCAAATTCGGTGATCATCTGCACCTGCCATTTCATCTCGTGCATGTCGGGGAACAGCCGGTTTTCCATAAAGGCATTTTCTGGGGCGTCTGTCGCCTCGGCATGGGCCTTGGCTTTTTCCAATATATTGGTCAGGCCGCGAAAAGCCTGGGCAGTGGAGGATTTGAAAATATGGGAAAGCGCTACGGTCATAATTGTTCCTTGATGATATTCTGTAATGATATGGGTGTGGGCGTATCACATTAGATTTAAAAGAAGAAACGCGCCCAGTGCGAGAAAACTCAGCAAGGTTCCGAAGGCGCCGATTATCCGGGCAAGCACGAAAATCTTGCCCGTTTCAGCGCCATGCGATCCCGCTTCGGTGGATAAGGCAATGGCATGGAAAAGACGCACGACGACGAAGACGATGGCGATAGTCATGATAACCTGTGTGGTCACACCGGTCATTTCCGCCAGCGCCAAAACGGCCACGAACAAACCCGCATTCTCGGCCAGATTGCCATGGCGCCGGATTTTTCGTTCCATGACAGGATCATCGCCAACACCCAGATTGATACCAGACTTGGCGCGATGGAGCCCGGTCAGCACCATTAATATCGCCTGCATTATAATCAGAAAGCCGCCAGCATAAGCGGAAATAATTGGCACAGTCATACAGGATCTCCTCATTGGATTATTTTTATAGCGTTCGCTTTATGGGCCGTGATGTCGCGGCAGCTTCCAATTGCTATCGGCTCAAAAACCCAATGTCCAAAAGAGTATATGCACCCTGATGGTGCATAAATGAGCCATGGATTTGTCTCGCTATCGCGTTAGAATTGGCTTGTCAGACGCGATCGGTTGATGACAGAAAGAGGGGAAGCCAAATGGATTGGGAAGATATCAAGACATTCCGGGAGGTCATGACCGGCGGCACCGTCCGCGCGGCGGCGAAAAATCTGAATGTTCATCACAGCACAGTCAGCCGGCGGATCGAACATCTTGAAAAGTCTCTCGGGGTTACGCTGTTCGAACGCAGGCCGGAAGGATATTTTCCGACGTCCGCTGGCGAAGATCTCGCGCGTGCGGCCGGAACATTTGCGGATGATCTTGTTACTGTGGAACGCCATATCGCTGGCCGTGATAATGAACTGACCGGTACCATTCGCGTGACCATGGCGGAACCTTTTGCAACATCGATGTTTGCCTCTCGATTGCCCGAATTTTGCGAGGCATATCCCGGCTTGGAGCTGGAAATATTGACAAGCTATGACCTGCTTGATGTCGCTCGAAGGGAGGCCGATGTGGCGATCCGCATGGATAATAATCCGCCGGATATGTTGGTTGGTAAAAGGCTATTTGCTTATACGACATCGATCTATGCCCATCCCGATTATCTCGCCCGCCACGATTTTGTTAACCAGCCTGAGCAAGCACGTTGGCTCGGCTGGACCGATCGGGACAGCCGGTTTCCCGACTGGACTCAGAGCACTGAATTTGCGGGTGTTCCGGTCTGGGGAAATTTCGGCAGCATAGCTTTGCAGATCGAAATGGCGCGGGCGCAAATGGGGCTGGTTATGATTCCCTGTATTGCGGGCGATAGCACGCCTGATTTGGTGCGGGCGACAAGACGAGAACCAACACCGTCGCGCGACATCTGGATATTGACCCATGATGATCTGCGGCGCACCGCCCGCGTGAAAGCCTTTATGGATTTTGCGGAATTGGTCCTGCGCGACAATAAAGCCGCGCTGGTGGGACAATTAACGGAATAGAGAAACCGCTGTTCAATATTAACCAAATAAGGTCAAATGCGACTGAAAATCAGGGGTTTTTATCATTGGCTCTTAACCATGAAATTGCATCTCCTATCAACTGACTTTGTTTAACATCATTGTTATGATCAAATCATTTCCCGAGATGCCAGCAATCCGCCAAACAGCGATCATCACCGCGATTGCGACTATATCGTCGTCCATATTGGCGGCGATATTGCATTATATCGTGGTGGGGTTTGGCCGGGAATTCTGGAACGGCGTCACTTTTGCATTTCTAATTCCCTGGGCGATCAGCATACCGCTGGGCTGGTATCTGGCGCGGCAGAATGAGAAACTGGTAAAGCTGGCCAATCGCCTGCGTGACACACGTCAACATTTGCAGGAGGTAAACAAAGCTCTCAAGCATAAAGCCAGTTTCGACGGTTTAACCGGCTTGGCCAATCGCGAACATTTTATGGAAATTTTTGATGAGCGTCGCAAATTGTCGCAGGACAATGTGTTGATGATTATCGATGCGGATCATTTTAAAATTATCAACGACAGCTATGGGCATCCGGTGGGCGACAAAGCTTTGATCCTCTTCTCTTCTGTTTTTAGACGTATATTGCGCAAGAACGATATAGTCGGGCGGATTGGCGGCGAGGAATTTGGCGTGTTGCTGCCAGACACCAGCAGGGCCGAAGGCGAGATGATTGGCGAGATGATCCGTTACGAGATCGAAAATACATTGTTCGAACCCCAAGAAGGCGTGTCCCATCGTATTACCATCAGCATCGGATTAACCGGCGTATTGCCGCACGAAGAGCGCGCCTTGCCGATGCGCAATGCAGACAGCGCCTTGTTCGAGGCGAAGCGGCGCGGTCGCAATCAATGCGTGCTTTATACGCCCGGCATGCGCGAAAAACCGCGACCCTTTTTTGAGGCGGAGAGCTTACAAGATGCGATCGCGATGCCTGCCTGATTACGGCATAAAACCATTCCACAATCTGCCCGGTAAATTAGCGATGACGGATACTGTTACCACTGCTACTGATTGTCGCCATGACAGATGCAGATTCTTCCAGCACGGATTCGACGAAACAAAAACATCTCTATCTGGTTGATGGTTCGGCCTATATTTTCCGGGCCTATCACCGGCTGCCGCCGCTCACCAATATTCATGGCGAACCGGTCGGAGCGGTTTACGGATATACCACCATGTTGTGGAAGCTGGCGGATGAGCTGCACAAATCGGATGGCCCGACCCATATGGCGGTGGTGCTCGACAAGTCATCGCAAAGCTTCCGCAACGAACTTTATAGCGAATATAAGGCCCATCGCCCCGAGCCTCCGGAGGACCTGCGCCCGCAATTCCCGATGATCCGCGATGCGACCCGCGCTTTTTCGCTGCCGCTGATCGAGGAAGAAAATGTCGAGGCCGACGACATGATCGCCAGCTATACCAAGGCAGCGGTCGCCGAAGGCTGGAAGGTCACGATTGTCTCGTCCGACAAGGATCTGATGCAGCTGATCGAGCCATCGGACGACAGCCGCGTCGATATGCTCGACACGATGAAAAATGTCCGCATGGGCAAAGCGACGGTGGAGGAAAAATTCGGCGTTGGTCCGGAAAAGCTGGGCGATGTGCTCGGCCTGATGGGCGACAGCGCGGATAATATTCCCGGCGTCCCCGGCATTGGTCCGAAAACCGCGTCCAAATTGATCAACGAATATGGCGATATCGAAGCGGTGCTCGCCGCCGCGCCGGACATGAAAAAGTCCAAGATGAAGGAAAATATTCTCGAGAATATCGAACAGGCCCGCCTTTCTCGCGTGCTGGTGACGCTGAAAGAGGACTGTCCCTTGCCCGATACGCTCGACAGTTTCCTGATCAAGGATATTCCAGATGCCCCGCTGCGGGAATTTCTGACCCATCACGGGTTTAACTCGCTGCTGAAGAAGCTCGGCGGTGGTCAAGCCGAGCCGCAAAATCCCGATGTCGATGGCAGCATCGGCGATAGCGCGCCGCCCGCCGCGGCCAAGCCGGTGGAAGCGCCAGCGATTGATCGCAGCACCTATGAATGTGTGCAGGATCTGGAGACGCTCGACATATGGATTGATCGCGCGCGCACCAGGGGCGTGATGGCGGTCGATGTTGAAACGGACAGTCTGGAAAGCGTCACCGCGCGGGTTGTCGGTGTCTGCATGGCGACCGGGCCAAACGAGGCCTGCTACATCCCGCTGGGCCATGGCAGCGGCGACATGTTTGCAGAATCGCCCAAGCAGATTGCGACCGACGAGGCGCTGGCGCGGCTGAAACCGCTGCTGGAAGACGACGCGGTGCTGAAGGTCGGGCAGAACCTGAAATATGACATGACCGTGCTGGCCCAGCATGACATTCAGATCACCCCGTTTGACGACACGTTGGTGATGAGCTTCAACCTCGACGCGGGTCTGCATGGCCACGGGATGGATGAACTCAGCAAGCTGCATTTGGGCCACGAGTGTATCAGCTTCAAATCGCTGACCGGCACGGGCAAGAAAGCGATCACCTTCGCCGAAGTCCCGCTCGATAAAGCGACCGAATATGCCGCCGAGGATGCCGATGTCACCCTGCGCCTGTGGGAGATTTTGCGCCTGCGTATGGCCCCGGAACAGGCGACGCGCGTCTATCAGATGGTCGACCGGCCGCTGGTCCCGGTGATCGCGAAAATGGAAGAAACCGGCGTGCTGGTCGACCGCGAAGAACTGGCGCGGCTGTCGCGAAGCTTTGCCGAGAATATGGAAAGCCTTGAGAAGGAAATTCACGCGCTGGCGGGCGAGACTTTTTCCATTGGCAGCCCCAAGCAACTGGGCGAAATCCTGTTCGGCAAGCTGGGCCTGAAAGGCGGCAAAAAGGGCAAGAGCGGGCAATATTCCACCGATGTCACAGTGCTCGAACGGCTGGCCGGCGATGGCGAGCCGATTGCGCAAAAGGTTGTCGACTGGCGGCAATTGTCGAAGCTCAAATCCACCTATACCGATGCGCTGCAGGAACAGATTAACGCCAAGACCGGCCGCGTGCATACGTCCTATAGCCTTAGCGGCGCGCAGACCGGGCGACTGTCATCGACCGAGCCGAACCTTCAGAATATCCCGATCCGCACCGAAATCGGCCGGCAAATCCGGCAAGCCTTTGTCGCCGCGCCCGGCAATGTTATTCTCGCGGCCGACTATAGCCAGATTGAACTGCGCCTCGCCGCGCATATTGCGGACGTTAAAACCCTGAAAGAGGCGTTCGCGGCGGGTGAGGATATTCATAACCGCACGGCACAGGAACTCTTCGCCACGGTTGATCGCGATACGCGCGGGCGGGCCAAGACGATCAACTTCGCGATCCTCTATGGCATCTCGCGCTGGGGCCTCGCCAAGCGGCTGGAGGTCGACGCGGATGAAGCGCAGGCGATGATCGACACTTATTTCGAACGCTTCCCCGGCATCAACCGCTATATTTCCGAAACCCTGCAAGCGGCGCGGGAAAGCGGTTATACGGAGACTTTATTCGGCCGCAAAACGTGGTTCGAGCGCCTGAAATCCGCCAACCAGACCGAGCGCCAGGGCAGCGAACGCGCCGCGATCAACGCCCCGATACAGGGCACCAGCGCCGACATCATCAAACGCGCCATGGCCCGCATGCTCCCCGCGCTGGCCGAGGCCAAGCTACCAGCGGTCAAGATGCTGATGCAGGTCCACGACGAACTGGTCTTCGAACTGCCCGAAAGCGACGTCGCGGCGGCGTCCGATGTGATCCGCACGGTCATGTCCGGTGCGGCAGAGCCAGCGGTGAAACTATCGGTGCCGCTGGATGTCGATATCGGGACCGGCAAGAGTTGGGACGAGGCGCATTAGGGGTTTGGGTATCGGTTTGGAAGTGGATATTGGATTGTTATCAGATTGCAGCCTCTACACATCACAGGATATGATACTGTATAGTCTCGAATAATTCCTATAAAGACAAGATAACTGGACATAAGAAAAATACTGATGAGATGATAAATGCAGAAATCGCACTTTTTGCCGATTGGTCAGAACTAAAAAAATATGTCACAAGTGTGCGATCAACTGATGCAATCGATGCAGGTCAGTTATCGCTCAGGCTGAGGAGACTTTTATTAGATTCCAGTCCGCTTATCCACATTGTCAATCGTACAAAAAAAAGAAAGCTACACTTCCCATACCAGCCTCGAATCAAGGAAAATATTTCAGATCGGGTTAGTGTATTGGGGAATGTGGAAACTAACGACGTAGCTAAGCCAATTAATGCCAACAGCGTTACAGGACATTCGTTAAAATCTTTCTTACAACAAGATATTTTGGAGATTGATGGTTGTAAACACACCGTCCGAACTGTGATTAAAGAGGTCGCTAACCGCTTTGGCGGTGTCCACTTTGATTTCTCGTCTGCCCAACTTGAAGGCGGGCTAGATCCAGCCGCTCCTGATGTCGCCCAAGGTTATATTGGAGCTATTTGCACCATCGCAAAATTGGTTTCAATCGGCATTCATGATTTAGCCAACGCCTGCTCTCCTTTGCCGCCATATGATGACTGCTTCGGTCACTTTTCTTCTGATCCTGGTGTAATTGACTTCGACTCAAACCACCTTCTCGAAGTGATTTATGAAGACCAAAAATATACAATCGATGCCTTAACCGTTTTGGCAGTATTAGAAATGAAGCCACAACAAGTTGATGAATCAGTGCTTTTTACAATGCAAAGCGGCCCTGATCAGGAAGCGTTCAAAATCTCTTTCAGTTATGATGGTGAGCTAATTTTGGACTTGAACTGGACAGATAACCAAAATCGGATGATTCTGCACGATCACGGCAAAGTGCGACCTATCGGCAAAAAGATCTTTCTAGCAATAAGCATTGAGCCTACCGATGACGGCATAACCATCTCGATGCAAATCAATGCCAATCGAAAAGAGCAATCCGTTATCGGCAATTTCGGAAAGATGATCCCTTATCGATCAATCCTTGCTGCAGATAGCGAAAATAAGAACGGGTGCGGTGTCAGGTTATTCGAGCTGATGCTGATATCGACTGCCGATCGTCAACAAATCCAAGGCTATCAACAATACGCCTACTATAGATATTCTTTAGACTATTAGAAGTATCTTTTTTTAAACAGATACATATAATTAGTGGCTTTCCTACAAAGTACCATATAGGTTATATCATGTGTTCCCCATAACCAATGTGAGAATGCATGATGACCCAACTATCCCCCGAACAATCTGCCACTGAAACCCTCGACGCACCCGCCCCGCGCTGGACGCCCGAAAAACAGGGCAAGTTTCTCGAAGCCCTCGCGCGCTGTGGGTCGGTTAAGTCGGCGGCGGCCTTTGTCGGTATGAGCCGGGAAAGTGCGCATCGGTTGCGGCGGCGCACGCAGGATTGCGGTGAGGGCAGGGCCTTTGCGCGGGCGTGGGATGCGGCGCTCATTCATGCGCGGGATCTTTATGCCGAGGAAGTGCTGGAGAAAGGGCTTAATGGCTGGAACGAGACGGTCTGGTATCATGGCGAGGAAGTCGGTGAGCGGCAGCGCTTTTCGGTGCCCTTGCTGCTCGCGGCGCTCGGCCGGCTGGATAAGAAGGCGGATGAATGTGATCTGGCGGGCCATCCGGCGCGGGCCGCTGCGGCCGAGTTTGACGAGATGGTGGAGGCAATCAGCCAGGGCAGCGATTGTGCCGCCATGCTGGAGGAACAAGACAAGGCGGGGCAGCCGGATATCGAGCCGCCCTTGACCGGCATCGGTAGTGACGGTCTGCTCAAACGGCTGCGCGAAAAACAGGCACGCGCCCAGATTGCGGCCACCGCACCGGACGATATTGACATATCCGACCTCGACCCCAATGCCGCCGCCGATTGGGACGACATGCAATGGGAACGCGCGATGCGCAGCGGCATGAACGATGATCCCGATTTCTGGAGACAGGTCCGGGCCAGCGAAGCGGCGGCGGGGATTGTCCATGAGGACGGGGAGTTTAAAGGCTCTATGCCGGGCGAGAACATGGCCGCGACGGGGGCACAGGATATTGCGCTTTAGGGGGTGTGACCCGGTGTGACCCGCTGTGACCCTATGTAGACCGCGCGCATCGCTCAACCCCGTCGGGGCCATGATAGACCCATGATAGACCCATGAGGGAGCGGTCATAACGAACGGGCAAATTTCAAAACACAAGTCTTTCGCGGCCGCCGACACCCTGATACAGCCAGCATCATGACCCATGATCCCTTCCCCCTTTTCGACAGCTGGTTCGCGGAAGCCCGCGAGACGGAATTAAATGATAGCAATGCGATGACCATCGCAACCGCCGATGCGAGCGGACAGCCGGCGGCGCGCATGGTATTGTTAAAAGGCCATGATCGCAGCGGTTTTGTCTTCTATACCAATCAGGAAAGCCGCAAGGCCGCCGATATCGCCGCCAATCCGCAGGCCGCGATATTATTCCACTGGAAAAGCCTGCGCCGGCAGATCCGCATAGAAGGACCGCTCTCGACTGTGTCTGACGAGACGGCGGACGCCTATTTTGCCACGCGCAGCCGGGATTCGCAGCTCGGTGCCTGGGCGTCCGATCAATCGCGGCCGCTGGATAGCCGTGCGACGTTTGAAGCGCGCTATGACGAGATGAAGGCGCATTTTGAAGGCAAGGATGTCACGCGTCCGCCGCATTGGTCGGGCTATAGATTGACGCCGCAGCGCTTTGAATTCTGGCAGGATCGCGAACACCGGTTGCACGAACGCCGTGTTTTTGTGCGTGCCAGTAATGGTGCCAGTGATGGTAATGGCGATGATTGGACGGAAGGAATGCTCTACCCATGACGCAGGAAAACGGAATACTTCCTTATTTTCATGTCGATGCCTTTGCCGAGCGCCCCTTTACCGGTAATCAGGCGGCGGTAATGCCGCTCGAAAGCTGGCTTGATGATGCCGTGTTGCAGGCGATTGGCGAAGAGAATAATTTTGCCGAGACCGCTTTCTATCTGCCAGATGCAACGGGCGCGGCGGATTATGAACTGCGCTGGTTTACCCCGACGATAGAAATAGCGCTCTGTGGTCATGCGACTTTGGCGAGCGGTCATATCATCCTCTCGCAAAATCCGGACAAGGATCAGGTGACGTTTCGGACCCGCACAGCCGGCATTTTGACCATGGTGCGGGATGGCGATGGCTATGCTCTGGAATTACCGGCCTATGCGCCGGCACCGAAAGCTTTGCCCGATATTGTTGCATTGCTCGGCGGCGCGCCGGTTGAGACCCAGTTTCATGCCGGGCGTTATAATGTGATCCGCTATGCGACCGCGGATGAAGTTTTGGCGCTGAAACCGGATATGAAAGCATTGGCTGCTCTTGGTAACGCGCAATTTATCTGCACGGCTCCCGGTAAAGATACCGATGTGCTCAGCCGTGTCTTTGTTCCCGGTGCCGGTGTTGATGAAGACAGCGTGACCGGTTCGGCCCATGCTGTCCTGACACCTTATTGGGCAAAGCAGCTGGGCCGCGACAGTTTTACCGCTTACCAAGCCAGTGGGCGTGGCGGCTATGTGCAGTGCCGGCTCGACGGTGATAAGGCATGGCTCGGCGGGAAATGCGTGACCGTGGTTGAGGGGCTGTTTCGGTTGTAGTTTTGACCAGCGGGTCAACCACCCCGCTCATGCTGAGCCTGTCGAAGCATCGTGGCAAAGACCCTTCGACAAGCTCAGGGTGAGCGGAGAAGGGGGCTATTGAACCGGAAACAGCGCCACGATCCGGCCCATCTGATCGGTCATCGGCCGGTTCACGTCATCCTGTGTCTTGCCGAGCCGGACGAGTGTCAGCTTCTGTTCCGGCGAGACGATGATCTGCTGGCCCAGATGGCCGAGCGCGGCAAACACCGTATCGGGCGCCATGTCGGGGAAGAGCACTTGGTTGCGGCCTTCGGGGCGCTTTTTGTTGAGCCAGATATGCCCGCCATAAGCGGGATCATTGGCAGAGGAGGTACGCATGAACTTGACCCAGCTGACCGGCAGATGCTGCGCGCCTTTGCGGGCGCCGTTGTTGCGGAGGAACTCTCCGAATGTCGCATAGTCGCGGGCGGTGGACTGAATGATGCTGCCGCCCAGAAACGTGCCATTGGCATCGAACTCGAAATAGGTGCTGTCCATGCCAAGGGGTTCGAGCAGACGGCCGCGAATGAAGCGCATGGCGGTGTCGCGGCGCACCTTCGGGTCGGTGCTGTTGGTCAGGGTGCGGGTAATGATGTCAGCCAGGATCATGCTGGTCGCGGTGCTATATTCGAACTTTGCCCCGGGCTCGGCTTCCATCGGCCGGGCTTCGGCATAGTCAGCCATGTTGCCGGAGCCATCCAGGAACAGCATCCGATTGGTATCGGCCTCGAATATCGTAGCGCCGCCTTCTTCGGGGACTTCGGTATGATCGAGGCCGGATGACATGTGGATCAGCTGGCGCAGCGTAATGTCACCGCGCGGGTCGCCGGGCCGCTGCCAGGCGGGGACCGGGGCGGGGTCGTCCAGCACTAGCCGTCCATCCGCGACGAGAAAGCCAATCAATGCGCCGGTAAAGGATTTGGCCATTGACCAACTGATGAAGCGGGTGTCCTCGTCATAGCCTTCGCCATAGCGCTCTGCGATGATTTCCCCGCGATGCATGATCAGCAGGGCGCGGGTCTCGGCCATGGCGGGGTCTTCGAACAGGGGCGAGATGGCAGCATCCAGCCGGGCTTTCGGAACCGGGCTGGCATCGGATATATAGGCCAGCTCTTCGGCGGTCTTGGGCGGCGGTGCAGCGGGTTCATCGCTGGTGCCGCAGCCGGAAAGTATAAGCGTGAGAAAGGACAGGGCTGTGAATTTGATCTTGTGCATGGGCATCCGTTGCACCAATAGGACCAGCCATGGCAACCGTAAATGACAATACCGAAACCGCGTCCGAGACACAAAGCCGTAAAGGCCGCATCGCGCTATATATATTGGCCTTGTTCGTGCTGATATTGGCCGCGGTCTTTGCCTATAATTACAGCTTCATCAAAGGGCAGCTTGGTATCGGCACGGCTTATGGAGCGCGCGTGGCCTGTTCGTGCCACTATGTTGGCGGCCGCGATTTGGCCGACTGCGAAAAGGATTTTGAACCCGGCATGGAAGTCATCGGCTTGTCGATAGACGACGACAAGCGCCGGGTAACCGCTTCGGTACCGCTACTCGCATCCGCCACCGCCGAGTTTCGGGAAGGCTGGGGCTGCGTGATGCTGACGGAGGCCGAAGCCGACTAAGCGATCAGGCGGTTGCCGCCGCCAGCCATTGCTGCGACACCGCGCCGGTTTTTTCGATCCAGCCGCCACCGAGAACACGGTCCTTATGATAGAAGACAGCGGCCTGACCGGGAGAGACACCATATTCGGGATTATGAAAGCGCAATGTATCGCCTTCCAGCCGGGCATGTGTCGGCTTCGCCATCGAACGCACCTTCACTTGCATCGGTCCTTCAAAGTCGCCGCCAATCCAGTTGATATCGCGCAGGGTTGCAGACGCCACTGCGAGCGCCTGTTTCGGTCCGACAAAGACACGTTTGGTCTCCGGTTCCAGGCGGATGACATAAAGTGGTTCGGCCTGTCCGCCAATTTCCAATCCCTTGCGCTGGCCCACAGTATAATGGATCAAGCCCTTGTGTCGGCCCATGACGGTGCCGTCGATATGGACAATCTCGCCATCATCATCCGCTTCTGGGCGCAGCTTGCGAACGACTTTTGCATAATCACCATCCGGGACGAAACAGATATCCTGGCTATCCGGTTTGAAGGCAACGGCAAGACCCATGTCTTTGGCAATCTGGCGCACTTCGTCTTTTGGCATGTCCCCTAACGGGAAGCGCAGATAATCGAGTTGGTCCTGTGTGGTCGCAAACAGGAAATAGCTTTGGTCGCGAGCAGGATCCATGGCGCGGTGCAGCTCAGAGCCATGCTCACCCAAGACGCGCCGGACATAATGGCCGGTGGCGAGGCAATCGGCACCCAGTTCGCGGGAAAGGTTTAGCAGGTCTGTAAATTTCACGCCCATATTACACTGTACGCAAGGGATAGGCGTCCGGCCGGCCATATATTCATCGGCAAAGACATCCATCACCGATTCCTGAAAACGGCTGGCATGGTCAAAGACATAATGGGCGATACCAAGCTTCTCGGCCACCGCCCGCGCATCGCGAATATCCTGGCCTGCACAGCAGCTGCCAGCGCGGCCCACCGCTTCGCCATGATCATAAAGCTGCAAGGTGATGCCGATTGTCTCTGCACCCGTGCGCGCAGCGAGTGCCGCGACAACGCTCGAATCGACGCCGCCGGACATGGCGACGACGATGCGCTTGCCTGCCAGATTCGTGGCCGTATCGTCTCCGAGCTGAAATTCACTGTTGATTCGGTCTGCCATAATCCCACGTCCCTTAACGATGAACCGAGCGAAGCGCCAGTATTGCGCAAATTCGCCATCGAAATTCCCGTTCAAATCCTGTTTTGGTTCATATTGGGACGAAAGGGCGAATTGGAAGGAAGATTTGCTTAACCAGTCCTAAGACCGCGTGAACACCGCCTTTACGGATGTTTATACCTTCGCTGTTAGACAGCTGTTTATGGAAATGAACTTCCCACATAAGAGTCTGACACAGACCAGTGCCGATACGGATGTAAAAGCAGACAGTGCTCATGAAGCACTGATTGCGCATGCGATCGCGCGTCAGGCTCTTTCTCCCTCGGCACGTGCTTATCTTGCACAACGGAAAGGTTTGGCTGGAAAGCTGACCGACCCAAGCCGAGGGCCGGTGGAAGATCGGATCAAGTTTTTTGCCGGCGAACTTCCTGAACGGAGTCCGCTTGCGAGACGCGCACGCATTTTTGAAAAGGCCCATTTCCGGCCGGATCTATTGCGTGAATAATTGCCGACTAATCGGACGCAAACGTAAATATGAACGCGTTCTTTACCTTGGTGATTTAGTAGTTTGAAAAACTCTATGTCTAAAGATGTAACATCATTTGGACGTAAGTATAAATGCCGCAAGGCTAATTTGAGGGTAGTATGATCGAAAACCAAACCATCAAGCCAGCACAAGTCGTAGGCCCATTGGGTGAGCCGCTAACGGTTGCTGATTTGCCGGCTCCGGGGACCACACGTTGGGTCGTTCGGCGTAAAGCTGAAGTCGTAGCGGCGGTAAATGGCGGATTATTGACGGTCGATGAGGTTTGCGATCGGTATAGCTTGTCGCTGGAAGAATTTGCGTCATGGCAGCGGGCTGTGGATCGTTCAGGCATGCCAGGTTTGCGTGTGACGCGTATCCAGCATTACCGGGACCTTTACGAGCGTCAGCAAAAATACTGAGCAAACATTAATAGCTGCGTGAACACAGCTCTTTGAGCTTGTTGCTGGATTAATCATCAATATTAATGGCTTGGAGGCCTCGGAAATTCGTTTTTCGAGGCCTTTTCAGCGACATCTTTTGACTATTTTCTGGTTTCACGCTGTCATTCGTATAAGATCATCTGATCGGCTCGACAAAAATCGGGCGAAGTAAGGATCAGGAGGATAATATGATTAACTTTATCATCGCACTTGTGATGGGTGGTATCATCGGCTGGCTTGCCAGCATGGTAATGGGCCGGGATGCATCTATGGGTATTTTCTGGAACGTCATAGTGGGATGTGTCGGCTCAATGATGGGCGGTTGGCTGTTTAGCTTCTTCACCGGCGGCACTCAAAACTTGAGAGACGCGCCATTTAGTCCGATGACATTATTGGTTGCGTTTGGCGGAGCGATTGTCCTGCTCGGTATCGTCAATTTAATCAAACGGGGCCGTGTCCGTTAAACAAACCACTTTTTCTCTATAAAAAACAAGAGGCTGGCCTATTTGGGCCGGCCTTTTTCGTGCAGAAACATTTACGGCTATGGTATTTTAGCAACGTCTAAGAACTGGCGTTTGATATGGGTGATTGTTCGGGCTTGTGGTAACTGGTTTATTGATATAATACACCAAAATCAGAATTTGCCGTTTTCCCCGAAATTTGGTGATTCTTTTGTATATTGCAGCGCAAAAACAAGATAAAGACTGGCTGACGAGTATTGACTATGAACTATGAATCGAAAATTTCTGGCGAAGACCTCGACGTCTCGACGTTAGACGATGGCGAAGATGAGGCGCGCAACAAAAAGCGTTTTATGATCGTCGCGGCTGTCGCTGCGGTTATTATCCTCGCCTATGTTGCCTATCAAGTCTTGGCTGGCGGCGGCGATGGCGCTGGGGCGGCAGGGGCAGAAGATAGTCAGGCTCCCGCTGTGACTGTGGTAGTTCCAGGTCGGCAGGACGTTGTCCGGACGATCAACGCAACAGGTACCGTGGCGGCTCGCCGCGAAATCCCGGTCGGCGTTGTTGGTGACGGCGGGCGTGTAACGCAGGTTTATGTCGATGCCGGCGATTGGGTAAAGCCCGGTCAAGTCATGGCGAGCATTGATCGTTCGGTACAAAATCAACAAGTAGCGCGGTTAGAAGCTTCGGTGGCATCAGCTAGAGCAGACCTAAACTTGGCGCAGGCCAATCTTGATCGTGCAGCAAGGCTTGTTGAACGCGGATTTATTTCCAAAGCCGATATCGATCGCCTAACCGCGACGCGGGACTCAAACGCCGCGCAGCTGCGGGTGGCGCAGGCACAGCTTGGAGAAACCCGTGCCCGTAATAGTTTTCTGAATATTGTTGCGCCAAAAGGCGGCTTTGTCTTGGAGCGCAATATAGAAGTTGGGCAAACGGTCAGTCCAGGCAGCGGCATTTTGTTCCGTTTGGCGCAAAATGGTGAGATGGAGTTGCAGGCCCAGTTGAGTGAAAGTGATTTGGCCAATATCTCGGTCGGCGTCAGCACAGAGGTAATTCCTGTCGGAACGAACAAGGTTTTGACAGGGCAAATCTGGCAAATTTCGCCAATGATTGATTCGGATTCACGGCAAGGCATTGCAAAAGTTGCGCTTAGCTATGACCAGGCGCTTCGCCCTGGGGGTTTTGCGAGCACTCGCATAACGAGCGGGACCTCTCAGGCTGCTGTTTTGCCTGAATCAGCGGTGCAAAATGATAGCAAAGGCAGCTTTGTCTATATTGTTGATAAGGATAATAAAGTTGTGCGCCGTGATGTCGAAATTGGCTCGGTTTCTGCTGCTGGTCTGTCTATAACGTCAGGCTTGAATGGAACCGAGCGTGTTGTGCTAAGGGCAGCTGGTTTCTTGAACCCCGGACAGACGGTCCAGCCCATGGTCGAAAAAGACAAGGCCGCGTGAAAGAATAGTCATGAACCTCCGCAATATTTCAGCCTGGTCGACCCGTAATCCCGTTGTTCCGCTCGTTCTTTTTACAGCATTGTTGCTGGCGGGTTTGTTGAGCTTCAACCGGATGGATGTGGTAAACAACCCTGATGTTGAGTTTCCTGGCGTCAGTGTCAGTATTTCTCAGCCAGGGGCCGCGCCGACGGAGATAGAAAACCAAATCACGCAACGGATCGAGGCGTCGGTTCGCAGTATCAGTGGTGTTAAAAACATAATTTCGACTGCCAGTGAAGGCAGCAGCCGCACTTTTGTTGAATTTGAAATCGGTACCGATGTCAACGACGCGGTCAATGAAGTCAAAAATGCCGTTGATCAGGCGCGAGGATCCTTGCCGGATGGCATATTGGAGCCCCAGATCTCCAAAGAAGATGTTGCGGGCGGCCCGATAGCCTATTTCGCTGTCAAAGCCGATGACATGACAGTGGAACAGCTGAGCTGGTTCGTTGACGATACAGTCGCTAAAAACCTGCTGACAGTCGAAGGGATGGCTGAGGTTGACCGCTTCGGTGGTGTCGATCGCGAAATTCGGGTGATTCTGAAACCAGCTCGTATGCAAGCGCTTAGTGTTACCGCTAATCAGATCAACACCGTCTTGCGACAGGTTAACGTCAACGCCGCTGGTGGCCGCGCAGAAGTTGGTGGGACGCGGCAATCGGTCCGGGTCCTGGGCAATGCTGATGATGCTTATGCTCTCTCTCAAACGCAAATTTCTCTGGGCAGCGGTCAAACCATAAAATTGAGCGATGTCGCAGATGTAAATGACTCCTTCGGTGAGCGCAGCTCTATCAGCAAAGTCAGGGGCGTGGAGGTCGTGAACTTTTCCATGTCTCGTGCGCGCGGCGCGTCCGACGTTACAGTCTACGACAATGCTGTTGAGATTATGGATCGGATTACGGAGGAAAACCCCGGGGTTGAATTTATCCGTCTTGGCAGCAGCGTAGACTATACGAAAACTCAATATAAGAGCTCGATGGCCGCTATGGTCGAGGGCGCGCTGCTGGCTGTGGTAGTTGTCTTTCTATTTTTACGGGACTGGCGGGCAACGCTTATCTCTGCGATTGCTATTCCGTTGTCGGCTATACCGACATTTTGGTTCATGGATTTACTGGGGTTCAACCTGAACTTCCTTTCTTTGCTAGCGTTAGGCCTTGTTGCGGGTGTTTTGGTGGATGACGCGATTGTGGAAATCGAGAATATCGTGCGCCATATGCGCATGGGGAAATCCGCCTATCAGGCGTCTATCGATGCCGCCGATGAAATTGGCTTGGCCGTCGTGGCAACATCTTTTTGTATCGTTGCAGTTTTTCTTCCGGTCGGGTTAATGCCTGGCATTTCAGGTCAATTCTTTAAGAACTTCGGAATCACCGTTGTGATTTCTGTACTGATGAGCCTTGCCGTTGCGCGGATGATTACCCCGATGGTTGCGGCCTATTTCTTAGAATCCAAAGGCCATGCCGAGCATGGTGAAGGCGTATGGATGGATCGCTATATGCGCCTTTTGAACTGGTGTCTGGATCAGACGGCGGCTCGAAAATATGCTGAAGGTGGAGGTTTACGGCGCCGGTTCGTCGCCAAATTCCTGGATCACCGTATCTGGATGATGGGTATGGGGCTTTTTGCATTTTTGTTGACGGTGGTTTTGTTCGCCGTAACACCGGCCCAATTCCAACCCACCATCAATGAAGATTCCAGCCGGGTTCAGATTGAAGTTGTGCCGGGAACCACGCTTCAGCAGACCGAAAAAATTGCCGATCAAGTCTCTGAGCTTATGTATCAGCAGCCGGAAGTCGAGCGCGCTTTAACCCGTGTGCGGGAAACTAATGCGACGGTATTTGTGAACTATAAAACCGAGCGTGAAAAAACGTCGATAGAGTTTGAACGCAGCATGGCGCCGCTCTTGCAGAAAATACCCGATGCACGCATTTCTTTCCAATCGCAAAGCGGTGGCGGCGGTACCGGGCGTGATATTTCAATCATGTTGACCGGCTCCGATCCCAAATTATTGGATGAAACGGCATTTCAGCTGGTCGAGCAAATGAAGGGTGTCAACCTGATAGTCGCTCCCCGTATCGCTGCCGACCTCAGCCGCCCGGAAATTTTGATCACGCCTTATACCGACTTGGCTTCTAAACTGGGCGTGACTACATCCGACCTTAGCCAAACAATCCGTATCGCGACATTAGGCGAGATTGATCAGAATGCGGCTAAATTTTCTTTGTCAGATCGCCAGATTCCGATCCGGGTGATGCTACCGGAAGAATCCCGTACCGATCTGACGACCATTGAAAATTTGCCCATTCCGACGGCAAGCGGCGGTACGGTCCCATTGAGCAGAGTGGCAAAAGTCAGTTTTGGATCTGGGCCAACAACAATCCAGCGTTATAACCAGAACCGGCGGACTTTCGTTGGTGCTGATCTCGCGCCCGATGTGATCAAGGGTGAGGCGATGACGGCGATCAATAATCTGCCGATCATGAAAAATCTGCCAACCGGTGTTTCTAACGCGCCCTTTGGTGAAGAAGAATGGCAACAGGAATTGTTTGTCAACTTCATCATTGCCTTAATTTCGGGAGTTCTACTGGTCTTTGCGACTTTGGTCTTGCTTTACAAGCGCCTCATGTCGCCGCTGGTAAATATGGGGTCACTGGCACTGGCTCCTCTTGGCGGTATATTCCTCGTCTGGGTAGTCGGCCAACCATTGTCGATGCCCGTGCTGATTGGTGTATTGATGCTACTTGGAATTGTTAGTAAAAACTCGATACTCTTGATCGATTTCGCGATTGAGGAAATGCAAAAAGGTGTTCCCAAGTTCGAAGCAATCATGGACGCTGGCCATAAACGTGCGCAGCCTATTGTTATGACGACTGTCGCTATGACAGCAGGTATGGTGCCAACGGCACTGTCTTTGTCCGGCGACGGCGCTTGGCGTGCTCCTATGGGAACAGTGGTGATTGGCGGCTTGATTGTATCGACGCTCCTCACGCTAGTGATCGTGCCGGCTGGTTTCAGTCTCGCCGATGGTTTCGAACGCCGGGTGGGTCCATGGCTTCGTAGAACGATGCTCACTTATAATCCGGGTGATGACGCGGATGATAAGGCAAGGGTTCAGCCAGCCGAGTGAAGCCGCTTTCTTCTAAATTAGCTCCAACGTCCAATAGCAATCCGGTTTCTGGTTCATCCGCCATCTCTCCGGATTTGAACAATGCTGGCCGTGATATGAAAATAATCGCCACCGGTTTGCTGGTATTGATGGCGGTAATCTATTTTACCGCAAAATCCTATGAGGAGGTGCACCCAGCACTAGGGTTTGTGCGCGCATTTGCAGAAGCCGCCATGGTTGGTGGATTGGCGGACTGGTTTGCGGTCACAGCCTTATTCCGCCACCCTATGGGGCTCCCGATTCCACATACAGCGATTATTCCGCGCAACAAGGACCGGATTGGCGACACGCTCGCGAATTTTCTAAAGAATAATTTTCTGGTCTCAAAGATTGTTGCGCAGCGCATGCATGGTATTGACATGGCTGGCGGTGTCGGAAGGTTTCTGAAATCACCCAGCGGTGGGCAAGGGCGACTGCGCATGGGGGCGTCTCGGTTGATCGGCGATATTATTGGTTCGCTGGATCAGGACCGGTTGGGCAGCATGTTCAAAGGTGCAGTTAAAACGCAGGCCAAAGAGCTAGATCTGGCAACGCCTATGGGGCAGATATTAGAGTCCGTGATGGCGGAAAACCGGCACGGGCCGCTGATAGACTCTACCATAAAATGGGCTTACCGAACGCTAGATGCCAACGAGTATGTTATTCGTGCCATAGTGCATGACCGCGCCAATACCGTAATGCGCTGGACTGGATTGGATGATCGACTGGCCAATGAAGTGGTCGATGGACTCTATAAGCTATTGGCGGATATGGCCTCGGATCCGGATCATCCGGTGCGGGCCAAAACCGAAGAGAGCATGGTTCAACTGGCGCAGGAGCTCAAAAACGACCCAGAATTGCGACAACGGGTCAACGAATGGAAGCTTGAGATGATCGAAAATCCAGCGATTGCCAGCTGGATTGACGGTATGTGGGAAACAGGACGGGAAGCTTTGTTAAAGGCATCCCGCGATCCTGAAGCAGCTATGGCGGGCCATTTTGGCGATGCATTGATGCAATTGGGCAGCAGTTTGCAGCAGGATCCGTTGCTGAATCGTCAGCTCAACCGCTTCGCTCGCCGTGCGGTTGCGGGGGTTGTTGCTAGCTATGGTGACAATATTGTCAAACTGGTGTCCGAAACCATTCGCGGCTGGGATGCGCAGACCATTACGGATCGCGTGGAAAATGCTGTAGGTCGGGATCTTCAATATATACGCGTAAACGGCACACTGGTCGGTGGTTTGGTTGGCGTTATGCTGCATCTGCTCGGTTATTGGATATGACTTACGCCTAGCGGGTCAATAAAATTCGAGCCTGTCCAGCTATCTGCGCAAGCATGGCGATAGATGGTCGCGGTGACAATTGAGCCCGATCAACAATATTCCGGAATTGAGCCACCCGAGCACTATTCTTTTCTGCCCAAGTTTCTAGAAATTGATCCATGTCTTTACTGCGCGCCCGTCTCAGAAAATCGAGCCGCATTTGCTGAAAATCACGAGCCAGTCCTGCGACCAATAAGCGATCCCATGGATCGGACGGATTAATCCGGGTCGCGGTCATCTGGGCCCAGTCCAATCCCAGCAGGCTACCCAATTTAGTAAAGGCGATTGCGACTTCAATCGCATCAATTTCTCTTGTTTTCGCAAGATAAGCTATGCCGGCGGCACCATCATTTTTATAGATATTTGCCATTGTCTGGGCGATATCGTTGGTCGCGCCAGCTTCTATAAGCAACCGAGTTTGCTTGGTCGCTTGCAACTGGCCTTCCGCTGTAATCAGGCTGTCGACTTTATCATTCAATATACTGATGCTTGGTGCCAGCATTGCAACGGCATCGTCAATTGTTCCATCCGTCAGACCAACACGCATCAAATCCGCCATGTGGGATCGCAGCACATAAGCCACTCGGTCAAACAACAGGAGCCGAACATCCTCGGCAATATTGGCTTCTTCCAAAGATTTCCATATAGCGTCCGCATGAAATAGGCGTTCAGCGATGACAAAAGCTGCGGTAACTTCGGCCAGCGAACAGCCTTCTTCTTCGGCCAACTCAAAAGGATCAATCAAGCCAAGTCGATTGATCATCCGATTGGCGAGCTTTGTCGCAATAATCTCCCTGCGCAGCTGGTGATGGAGCACGGCGTCCTGGTGCTTGGCTTTTATGGCGCTTGGAAATGCATTGAGCAGCTCGCTATCGAGACCGGGGTCATCGCTAAGGTCACTATTTTCGATTGCGTCCTGCAGCGCCAGTTTTGCAGTTGAGATAAGGACTGCGAGTTCGGGACGAAACAGTCCGCGATCTTCCTGTCCACGACGGACCAGATCTTCATTGGTTGCAAGCCCTTCGACCGCACGATCAAGCTTGCCTTGTTCCTCGAAATATTCAATCAAACGGATATAGGACGGTAAGGTTTTTTTACCCCCAATTTCGGCGATGGAAAGACCGAGGGCTTGCAGTCGATTGTCTTCGAGCACCAGCGATCCGACATTGTCAGTCATTTTCTCCAACAGCTTGTTGCGCGCGCTTAGTTTTAACCGGCCAGCGGCCATCTCCGCGTTGAGGGCGATCTTGATGTTAACTTCATTGTCTGAGCAATCGACGCCTGCGCTATTGTCGATAAAGTCGGTGTTGATCCGACCCCCTCGTCCTGCAAAAGCAATACGACCAGCTTGAGTGATGCCCAGATTAGCGCCTTCCCCTATGACTTTTACGCGCAGTTGTTTTGCATCAATGCGAATAGCATCGTTGGAAGGGTCACCCACCTCAATGTTATTTTCAACGGATGATTTCACATAGGTTCCGATGCCGCCGAACCACAGCAGGTCTGTTTTGCTAGCCAATATCGCGGAAATGAGACGCGATGGTGTAATGTCTGTTTCGTCGGATAGATCCAGGAGAGCCGCAATTTTCTTGCTGACTTTCAAGGTTTTGGAACTGCGAGAAAAGACGCCGCCACCTTTGGATATCAAGCTTTTGTCATAATCATCCCAGCTTGAGCGGGGTAATTCAAACAACCGTTTCCGCTCGCTCCAACTCTTCGCCGGATCGGGATCGGGATCGATAAATATGTGGCGGTGGTCAAAAGCAGCAACGAGGCGCAAAGATTTGGATAACAGCATACCGTTACCAAAAACGTCACCGGACATATCGCCAACACCAACAACATTTACCGGTTCTTTCTGGATGTCGACGCCCATTTCGGCAAAATGCCGTTGGACTGACACCCATGCTCCGCGGGCAGTAATACCCATCGCTTTGTGATCATAACCATTACTACCGCCGCTGGCGAAAGCATCCCCCAACCAAAATCCCTTGTCGGTCGCAATGGCATTGGCAATATCTGAAAAAGTTGCTGTGCCCTTATCCGCGGCGACAACAAAATAGGGGTCATCGTCATCCAAGCGAACCACGTCTTTTGGCGGAACGACTTCTCCCTCTTTTATGTTATCAGTAATCGACAGCAGTGCGCTGATGAAAACCTTATAGGATGCTATCCCTTCGGCAATGAAAGCGTCACGGTCGTCGCCTGCAGGCAGTTGCTTGGCATAAAACCCGCCCTTGGCTCCTGTCGGAACAATGACAGCATTCTTGACCCGCTGGGCTTTCATCAATCCTAAAATCTCTGTGCGGAAGTCATCACGCCGATCTGACCAGCGCAGCCCCCCACGCGCAACCGGTCCTGCTCGCAAATGGATACCTTCAACCCGGGGGCTGTAAACGAATATCTCACGCCATGGCACAGGCGCAGGCAGGTCTGGAATTTTGGCACTTTCAATCTTAAATGCCAAAGCGTCGTCGCTACTATCGGCAAATGCATTAGTGCGCAAAATAGATCCGATAACCGCGCGAAACAGACGCAATATTCGATCGTCGTCAATGCCCTGAACTTTGACCAGACCGCTTTCAATCGCTTTAACCGCTTCCGATGAAGCCGTATTTCGGTCGCCGTCAAAGTTGGGGTCATGCAATGTTGCAAACAATCGGATCATGGCGCGGGTTACGTCACTTGCCTCCGCCAAGGCTTCAACTACGGTGATCATTCCATAGCTTAAGCCTGTTTGACGAAGATAACGGAACCACGCCCGGATCCACACTGTAGATTGAGCGCTGATCCCAGTTGTGGTGATCAGTTGATTGAAACTGTCATTCTCCGCCGAACCCTCCAAAACGCAGGTGATTGCGTCCTGAATTTCCGACGCGCGGGCAATCAAATCGTCACGTGCTTCCGGATTGCGCAGTGAAAGTTGGAAGTCGTGAATATAACCCAAGCGCCCTTCGTTAAGCGGTGTTGGTATTTCTTCTAGAACCGAGAAGCCAAAATTTTCCAGCGTAGGCACGGCATCAGACAGCGGCAATACACCACCGAGATGATAGACTTTTAGTCGCAGCAAATGTTCCGCATCGCCGTCCAATTGATATAGCCGCGTTGACTTTTGTCCGCCACGTTCCAGCTGGAACAGCCGCATGATATCGCGAGAAGCCTCTTTCGCACCATAAAGAGACTGATATGTCCCAGGAAAACAATCGGCATAGCGTTGAGCCAGAATTGCCGCCCGGTTATCGGGAACAAATTCGCTCAGATGGCTTGCTACTTCGGGTCGCCAGCCACGGATCATATTTTCCAGTTGCTGGTCCAGCGCATCCGGATCGGGTATTTTGCTGTCGACACCCATATCCAGAATATATCGCAGCGATGAGATGCCGCCTTCGTCCAGTGTATTGGACCAGCTCAATATCCTGGCACCGGTCGATTCAGTAAGCATCGCCTGGATATTTTCCCGCCGCCGCGTTGATAGCTGCTCGCGTGGTAGCCAGATAAACGCAAAGAGATGGCGATTCAGTGGAGACATGACACTATGCAATTTGGGTCGCGGACGATCAATCAGCGACATGGAAATCAGAGCGAGTTTTTCCAGGTCTTCCTGCTTGAAGGTGATCAGTATATCATGGGGCAAAGACGTAAGTGCATGGGTCAACGATTTGCCAGCATGACCTGTGGGCGCAAATTCAAACTTGTCGAATAATCGTGCCATCTGGGTGCGCAGCAGGGGAACCTTCTCGGGCGGTGTGGCTAGAGCAGCGCTGGTCCATAGTCCGGCTGTTATAGACAGGCCAATCAGCTCATCTTTATCGCGCAGCGGCATGATAATGACATCCATCAGGACATGCCGATGGACTGTAGAAATCTGATTGGATTTGACAATCAACGGTGCCTGGCCGCCGGATTTAAACCAAGCAAAAGCCTTTTTCTGACTGATTTTAGAAAGCGCCGGCGTGTCTCGCATCCGTGCCACGCCGATGCGGTCAGATCGTTGCCCTTTTCCATCTATTTTTTCGTGGGCGAGCAATGTGAAATTGCGATCCAGAAACCAGCGTATGAGCGCCGTGCCTTCGCCCTCGGGCAAGCTATCCGCGTCTTCGCCCAAAGCGATTTGTAATTTTAACCAGTCTGTGACTGCGGCGCCCACATCCAACAGGTTTTTGCGCAATGACCGCTCCAGTGCCCGGCGGACCTTGGCATCTGTGCGTTCCAGCTCAATATAGATGATAGACTCGCGTTTTTCGCCGCCGTCTGGATCATTATGAATCGCGCTGAGCTTACCCTTTTTATCACGTTTCACGCCGACAACCGGATGGATGAGTCGTCCAATATTCAGTCCAAAACCTGCGATAGTGGCGCATACAGAGTCGACCAGAAACGGCATGTCATCATTTATGATGGCAAGGCGCAGATGTCTTTTCCCGTTGGCATTTATGACGCTTTCGAGCGACAGGTTCGTTTCAGAACCTGTCCGGTGCAAACCCGTATCGAGCGCGAAAAGGACAGCTTCCTTACAAGCCTTATCGTCAAAACCGATATTTTCACCGGGCAAGGCGCTGTCTTGAAATGCGGCGGTTAAATTTTTCTTGAGTGTTTTGCCGACCGTAGCATTGGTCGTTTTCGCTGCTGTCGCGTCGCGGTTACCCGTCATGGTTCCCCCAAAATATCAGTCCGGATCATATGTCCGACCGTCGGGCAGTCTTATGGGCCTAATGTAGTTCATGCTCAAGAGTCTTCCGCATATCACTTTATCGTGCTGTCGCGAATATCAGAGAAGCGTGATATATCGGTTACAGATGAAACCAATATATCAGAAAGCAATGAGCGGAAAATAATTGTCAGACGCTGGCCTGTTTAAGAGCCCTATCAGTCAGTTTTTGATCACCGAGTACAGGGCCAACAATTGATAGTTGTCCGCTATTCTCGCGGCGTGCAACCAGGACAACAAACTCAGCATCGCCTGCATCAATATCGTCCAGTTGACGGCTAGGAGCGTTGCGCAGTCGTTCCAGAACGTCTTCATTCTTGTCAGCCGTGTCGACAGGCGTCTGCTTAGGATTACGCGCATCTCTCTCGGCATAAACAACTGCTTTCAGGCCGCCCTCATAATTTTCGAGATAGTCAGCAAAAGCACCCTTCTCAATACCAGCATCTTTGGCAAACCGCAGCGCTGCTGCATATTCTGTCAACCGGGTTTTGTCGTAATGAGCACCGAAAACCAGCTTTACGATGGGCGTCATCGGCGCACGTTCCTGGGCCTTCAGTCCTGAGTCCTCTAGCAAGGCAGCATAATCCTGCGGATGAGCTTGCGTCATAAGGTAGAAATCATAAGCTTGGCCCACGGCATTATAAAGCGCGATGCGGCTGCGTTGTTCGCTGTGGGCTGCATTGTCGGCGCTACTGCGCGCAGCTACTAACCAGTCGGCGAGGCCTGCGTCTTCGCCGGGTTGTTCGCTGATATCTTCCAGTTCAATATGATCGCCGCCGACCAACGCGGCTGTCGCAGCAGCTGCATCGTCTGCGGTCAGTTCCAGAGGAGCCGAAGTGGGGCTATCAGCCCAGATCGGTCCTGTTTCGGTTTTGGCAGGGGCGGAGCGCATTGCTTGTGCGACCTGTTCTTCCAGTTCTTTCGCAAAGTCATCTGCTGCTACTTCTTTCCAGTTGATCACACCGTAGATGAAATCAATCGTGTCATCGTCGGTGGAAAAAGGTAGCAAGATACCGCGGTACATGATGGTTATGCCGCGTTGATTGACAAATTCAGCCTCAAAACCAATGGGCGCCTGATTGGCGATAATCTGAAGATAGTGATCGGTAATGCGCGAAAGCAGGGAGCGCGCTGGTACTTGGTCAATGGTTGTGATGCTGTCATCCAGTTCACATTCCTGGCGCAGCGATGTTCCTAGAAACTGTATTGATGGATTTTCCACACCGTTGGTGAAATCCAGTAATACGCTATTCGGTCCAAAATCCTTGTCTGCTTCCGGATCCAGATCTTCGACGCTGGGAAATTGCCGGTCGCCGAGCAGTCCCGCCCAGAAATTATAAGCGCGCACGTGCATGCGGCGCTCGTCCTGACCAATAGCAGGCGGGGCTTCGGTCGTTACGTCTTCGTCTTCATAGGCGATGTAATCGGCATCAGAGCCTACGCTCAAACCGCCGTTTTCATCAGAATTGCGAAGATTTTCCATGCCTGATCCTACTTTATCTACTCGTTTCAAGTCTGGTTTGCATCGGCCATGGTAAATATCTGGTAAACGTTCTTAACTTTTCTCTTCTTTGTGCACATGGTTTGCGCGGCAGATATACGCGAAACGAACGGTCGGGCTTGTCACGAAGCAGACCGGCTGTTAAAGGCGCGATCGTTAAGTATTTGACCGGCGGAATGAACGCCAAACAGGTTAAATGCCGCTTTAGCTCAGGTGGTAGAGCACATCATTCGTAATGATGGGGTCAGAGGTTCGAGTCCTCTAAGCGGCACCACGCATATTTCCCTTATATATCAATAACTTGACGGCTCTGATGTTTGTAGATTTAGTCCCCGAACTTCCGAAGGTTAGGTAAACTGCGGGATTCAAAATGGTGACTAGAGACGATTTGGCGGTCGCGATATAGGCGAACATATGTCGTCTGTCTCACAGGCCGTTTTTGTGGCTGTCAGATGTATGTTACTATTTTTGAAAGTTGGGGTGCAGCGGTTCAGGTGAACCCGAACATTTTGCGCTGGCTTGGCCAATCGAGTGGAATGCTATTGACGCGAGTAAGCTTGCGGCCCGTTAGTTCAGATGGTTGAGTGCCATCCATTATGGCTGCAATAATATCCGGTGCGAGCCAGGATATCCTGACAAGCTGTCCCAAATAACGACGGCTGTAATGTGCGATAGCGGAATTTGGTTTGTTGCCGAGCATATGATCTTGAGCCGCAAAAGCTTGCGCAACGAGTTTCTGGAGCGTCGGATTTGGAACGGACTTTAGGGGTGATCCGCTCGGTGGGATAGCAAGTTTGACTTCGCTACCTCGCTTAACCAGCTTGGCATCGACGGAGACATGCATTGGCTCGTTATCAGGCTCTGGCTTGAAGCTTAGTTCGACATTCTGCTGGCGGACTTGAACCCTTAGATGATGGTCCAGCAAATTCTTTCTTTTTTGAGTGATGGTCCCGTGGAGCAATCGATAAGCAATGTCCTGATATCGGTCGATTTGGTCCTGTATGAACTTCGCATCACCTGAGGTAGGTATTATGCTTATCAAAGCTTTGGCGAAAGTGTCAGTGACTAATCGCTCAATCTCATTGGATGGCAATCTCCAAGCTTCGGTTTTTTCTTCTCCGAGTTTAAACCGCGTCACATAGTAGCGATACCGTTTAACCCCGCGAGATGCATGACAAGGCGTCATCGACCTTCCATCAGGATCTGTAATAAGTCCGGTCAGCAGACTCGGGTTCTTCGCCTTCTTGCCCAATGCATTGTCGTTTCTGTTGGATGCAAAAATCGCTTGAACCTGATCAAATAGTTCTTGCTCGATGATGGCATCATGCTCCCCATCATAGATTTCATCTTTGTGACGCACCTTGCCTACATAGATTGGATTTTTAAGCAGTTGAGCAAGTGGGCCTTGATAAAAGGTCACGCCACCAATTTTTCTTCCGTCCTTGTAAGTACGAATCTTCGTTCGATAGCCCTGCCTTGCCAGTTCATCGACAAGCTGGGGCACCGACCTCAGTTCTGTATAGCGTTTGAAGATATGCTGTACTGTTTTGGATTCCTCATGATTGATGAGAAGCTTCCGGTCTCCAAGGTCATAACCAATGGGAACTGGACCGCCCATCCACATTCCCTTCTTCTTGGAGGCGGCAATCTTGTCACGGATGCGTTCGCCCGTTACTTCGCGTTCAAACTGGGCAAAGGATAGAAGTACATTTAGTGTTAGTCTGCCCATACTGGTGGTGGTATTAAATGATTGGGTGACGCTTACAAAACTGGCACCATGTTCATCCAGTATTTCGACGATCTTGGCAAAGTCAGCAAGCGACCGCGTGAGGCGATCAACCTTGTACACGACAATGACATCAACTTTCCCTGCTTTCACATCCTGCAGTAGCTGTTCAAGACCCGGTCTTTTCATTGAGCCACCGCTGAAGCCTCCATCATCATAAAGTTCCGATGATCCCTCCCATCCTTCGTGAGTCTGGCTCAATATATAGGCCGCACACGCATCACGTTGCGCATCTAGACTATTGAAGGCCTGTTCCAAGCCATCTTCGGTAGATTTGCGAGTATAGATAGCGCAGCGGGTTTTGCTTTTCTTCTCAGGCATCCGCCGGCACCTTCGGCTTGAACCCACCGCGTTTCCTCAATCCAAAGAAGCGGGGTCCTGACCAATGAGCGCCCGTAATTTCTTCGGCGATATGACTGAGACTGCGATAATGCCGATTATCAAATTCAAAACCTTCTTCACAGACAAGTACGTGATAGCTTTTGCCATTCCATTCCCGAACCAATCGTGTCCCAGGTTTGAGCGCTATATCATTTGTGAGATCGGCGCCTCCAGATTTCTCCAAACGCTTTTGCAGTTGAACAATCTTCTTTTTGACCGATGGTGCCAGCCTGCCATGTTGGCGCTCCTGCAATCTCCAAGCTATGGATCGGCGCAGAAGGTCGGGTGCTATTGCTGGCGCAGCCTGCCGGAATAGATCGCGCCACCTAGACCGGAGCTGGGCAGGGGGCATTGTTGCAAGCTCTCTTAATTGGGCATCCAGCTCACTCATGTTTGTTCATTCTCAAAAGTGGGTTTGGAAGCTATTCGATAAGCCGTGCCGTCTTCTCTCCGCGCCTCTCGATTGATCACAAAGTTCTTTTTACGGAGACCAGTCAAAAAGGCTCGGACGCTGTGCGGTTGCCAAGACGTTGCTTCGCAAAGTTCTTCAATGCTTGCGCCCTTGGCACGCGACAGCAGTTGTTGGACTTTAGCGGCTTTGGTTTGTGGTTTTTTGGCTGTGGTCATTTATTAGGCTCCAGTTTGGCGCTGGAGGATCCAACGCTTCCACTGACCCAAGCCGCAGGACCTTCAAGTCCTACAGCTTGTCACAACTTGTCTGCGTGACATCAACAGCAATGCTCGATCGAACACGGAAGTCCAGTCGAAAGATTGGGAGAAATCCAGAAGCTGCATATGGACTTCATGCTGATAATGAGCGTTGCTGAACGCATGAAAAATGACGATAAAATCGACCATATCGCTGTGCGAACAGGACTATTTACACTAATAACTGCTCGGCTTGAAGATGCGCATGAAATTGCCGTCAAAGGGCAGTCGACCAAAATCGATGAGCAGCTTGTTTCTCAACTCTCAAGTGATCTTGAATCCAACTTGGACGAAATTCAAATTTTATTGAACGCCACAGCTGTTATTTTGAATCTCAGACCAGCGGGATCATAATCCATGAGTCGGGGGATCCAGTCCCTCCTCCTCTACCACCTAGTTAACGGGTGACGTTTTCAACCTGCAGTTGAGTCCAGTGTGTCATTAGTTCGTGGCAACGCTCAAGCAATATTGCTTCTTCGTCACCATTCAGCGGATAATTCAAAACAGAATATCCATTGCCACGCTGAACGTCCAGAATACGCATGTCTTCAATTTCAAAACCATCCAGTGCCGTTTGCATCAACCATAATCCGACCCGTGTCCAGCGAGGAGAGAGTGTGGGAGTTTCCCTGAAATATGGATAGATGATTCGATGCCGGTCTTCCCCAATCTGTAATGACAACAAATTGTCCACTTTCACCGTTATGTTGAAGTCCTCAAGGTTGTATCGAGCGTGAACGCTTTCTTCCAAAGGCAAGATAAGTTCATTCGTTCCGCGCTGTTCATCATCCCACCACTCAAGAAAGCCATCTTTCAATAGGGGGTATAATCTACTTCGATGAACTGGGTTCTTCGCAATTCGTTCTTCTGTGGCTTCTTCAAGGTCGAGTCCATGAACTACGTGAGACTTTGCATCACTCCAGAATGGAACATAAAAGTCTCCACCGCCTTCATCAGGAAATTCGATCTTTCGGCGATCTTGGTATAGTTCCCGTTTTAACGCACTAATTAGAGTCCGTTCCTCTAACGCACAAAACTGCAGTAGCTTTCTTAAGTGGATACTATGAATTGTCATTTAGTCTTCCTTTATGTGGGTTTTCAAATGTCCACATGCGCAAAGACCTAACCTTTGGGAGGGCTAGGATCGTTGCCATGGCTATCGCTTTGAGCAATGCGCCCATCCCGATTGTGAATGCGAAATTCGGTACCTTGGTTTCTACTGATTTGACGACCGATATTGACCGCATCGCTTTTCAATTCGAAATGTCCGCTGGCTCTTTCACTTCCGCCACGCTTGACATCCCAACCACCTTTTGGATTAGGTACAACATGATGGCTTTCTGGACCTTTTTTCGGCATTGAGAATCTCCTTATCGAATTAATATGTTCGGTATATATCGAACAGCCGGATAGCTATTGTCAAGAACATATTTGTTCGATATATACCGAACACCATCTGAGGGGGCAAATAGATGAGGAATCATGGGTAAAACACTAGGACAAAAATTATCGGAATGCCGAAAGCAAAAGGGTCTTTCGCTCGACGAATTGGCAAAAATTGCCGCAACGAGCAAAAGTTACTTGTGGGAATTAGAGAATCGAGATGTGAGGAAACCATCTGCGGAAAAACTCACCAAAATAGCGGATGCGCTTGGGACAACAGCGGGTTACCTGATGGACGACAAGTCAGAACCCGATGAAGCTCAGAAACAAGAAGCCTTTTTCCGAAAGTTTAGCAAGTTAGGTGAAGCCGACCAAACAAGGTTTCAGGAAATGATCGATGTATGGAGTAAAGGGAAATAGGTCTTCCAAAAACTCCATCCGGATGGGCAATCCACTTATCGAAAGTGCTAACCGCCTTCAATGCGGCCCATGGACTTGCACGCTTTCCAATAGATGTTACGCAGGTTGCCAAGGAGTACTCCAGAAACGTTTTTCCAGAAGAACCCATTACAACAGTTGAAGGCCAGAATTTTTCCAACGATTTCGAAGGTGCATTGGTCAGAAACCCAATCAGCACCAATGAGTGGGGCATATTCTACAATTCTGGCCTGACTTCTAAGGGCAGGATCAATTTTACTTTGGCTCATGAATTGGGCCACTATTTGCTACACCGCCAGTTGCTCGAAAATGAAATTTTCTGCGCAAAGTCCGACATGTGGGCTTGGAATTCTGAATATGGTCAAATGGAAAGCCAAGCAAATGAGTTTGCGTCTTTTCTGTTGATGCCTCTCGATGATTTTCGCCTACAAGCTAATTCAATCAAGAAACCAAAGGTCGACGATTTTGCAATACTTGCTGAACGCTATGAATCTTCAATCACAGCCACAATTTTGAAATGGTTGGAAATAACAACTAAGCGAGCGATGCTCGTAGTGAGCAAGGACGGGTTTATCGATTGGTCTTGGAGCAGCAAACCACTTCTAAGAAGCGGTGTTTACTTTCGTGCAAAACAAAAAACTATAGAACTTCCAGCAAAGAGCCTTGCTGCTCAGGGTCAATCTATTGCAGCTATTGAAGGAGATTGGCTTCCAGCAGGCATTTGGGCTGACCACGAAGAAGTGTTCGAAACAGTCCTTTTTTCAGAGTTTCATAACCAAGCAATATCACTTCTTGTATACCCCAACATTCCTCCAATCTTTGATCAATAAAGTACATCAGCCCTTTTTCTACAATGTGCCACATAATTTATGTTCATGGTTATTGGAATGAACGTCAGAAAGAATTTGTCTTGTCTCGTGATTTCCCCGACGATTTAATGAAATTTTCTCACAATCATTTCAAATCCCTCCTCCGCTAACAAAAAAGATGCCTTAGTCTTCCGCTCTTGTTTGATTTGCGAATTTCAGGACAACGGTCTTTATGCTCAAACCGATAGTTGTAAGATAGATTGTATCGATATTGACATATGTATAAACTGTATGCCTTATCAAGTAATTATTGTTGATATCAAAGGTTCTATCATGAAACATTTTAATAGTGATTGCCCAAAGCCCGAATTAATTATTGGTATAGCGGGGCCTGCAGGAACGAACCTTGGTAATGTGGCTGATACGATTGAAGAACTCGTCAAAGTATATGGGTACGAAAGCTTTCAGATTAGAGCAAGTAAGCTGATTTCGTCTGCATGCGATGAAAAAGTTTTTGAAAAATTGGATGCAGCTAAATTTGAAAAAAAGGTTCAATATTTGATGAATGCGGCAGATCACATCCGGAGAGATGTTGGAAGTGGTGCGGCAATAGTCCCGTTAATATTGTCCAAAATAAGGAATCTTCGTCAAACATTCTTACTTAGCGAAGACTGCTCGGTCGACTTTGAAGATATCGAATTGTACAATCGATGTTATATTATCAATAGCTTGAAGCATCCTGAAAAAGTCAAACTTTTGAGAAAGGTGTATGGCTCAAAATTCATAATGATATCTGCGTTTTCGGAACATCAAGACCGCGTAGACGAATTAGTTTCGAAAATACAAAAGTCGTACCAAACTGCAGATGCTGCAACCTTTAAAACTGAAGCTTTAAAACTAATTTCCCTTGATCAAAAAAAACCTGGTTCGAAGATAGGTCAGAATCTTTCAAGTACCTTTCATTTAGCAGATTTCTTCATATCTACAGATCAAGACTTTGAAACCAATTTGAAGAAATTTCTAAAGCTACTCTTCGGTGACCCCTACATTACACCAACGCGCGATGAAATGCACATGTACGAAGCTCAAGCTGTCGCGTTCCGATCTGCTGATTTATCGCGACAAATCGGAGCGGTCATTGTTGATCGAGATGGCTTTGTGGTTGCGAGAGGTTGTAACGAAGTGCCAAGTGTAAATGGAGGTGCGCATTGGCAGGGAGACCCTAACGAAGACGATAATAGAGATTTTGTAAAAGGCCGCGATTATAACGCGGTGAAAAAACAAGATGTTCTAAAAGAACTTTTAGATTTTGTGGATGAAAACGTTGGATTTTCCGAATCTAGTGATCGGAACACTGACGAACTTGTCTCCGACTTAATGTTTGGTAAGCATACAGGGGAGTTTAAAGACCTACGAATTTCTAACCTGATAGAGTTTGGTCGTGTGGTTCATGCCGAAATGCACGCGATTGTAGAAGCAGCTAGGCGGGGTGTCTCAATTGATGGTGGAACCGTTTATACCACCACTTTTCCATGCCACATGTGTGGACGACACATCGTTGCAGCAAACATTGATCGAGTTGTTTACATTGAGCCATATCCCAAAAGCATGACTTCTGAATTGTATGATAGAGAGGTCAAAATCGATGGTGAATTGGAAAATTCACAGATATCTGAACATGCAGTAAAATTTGAACCCTTTATCGGCGTTGCACCAAGGTTTTTTGAGCAAGTATTTTCTGCACCAAAAAGGAAAGACAGCGCTGGATATACAATTGATTGGATTAAAGAAAAGGCATTGCCTCGATGCACCAGTCTTTCTACCTCACATCTACCTCGAGAAGCAATATTGGCCACGCAAATTAGTCAAATCTCAAAAATAACAAACCCTCAGGTGCTAGAAAATGAATGATGAAAACAAAGTTCTCATTGAGACAATTACTGAACAATGGGAAAGAGATTTAGCATATGTTGCAAAAATGAAAATCAACCCTCGGCAGGCAATTATTCAAGAGTTCCACAGTTTTTGGGATTTTTCTGACAGCACTGGAAATTATGTTGATAAATCTTAGGTCGCGATTTGTGAATTTCGAATTTCAACAATGTTAGTTTCTGCTGAACAATGGATTCAAAATCTGATGTTCCGGTATTTCAATTTACTCGATTTCAATTACGCCTGATATGTCGCTGTTTCTAAAGCAACATCGGTTGGCATTGCGCTGAAAATCTAATTGTTGATGGTGAATTTATCTTAATCCGTTTCGAGGCATCTCAAATGAGCTTGGTAAAATAGATTCACCAAAAAGGTTGATAATATCCAGTATGTTGAACTTATGGGAATGAAACTGTGTATTCACCGATAGCCATAAATCTGCGAATATCGCGCTTCATAAATATCATCTAGTTGAGAGAGAAAATCAGGCTTTGGCTCGAAGTACGCAGATCTTCAATTGGGCTTGGAATCCATCTAGGCCGCTGTCTAGAAGTTGCCTATTCTGGATAAGTAGAGCCATTTCTTGACCACTAACGATACCATCATTTTCCAATTTTTGTATCGCATCTGCGGCTTCTTTTGCAGCTTGAGCAGCTTCTAACTCAGCTAGGACGGCTGTTTTGAATTGATCTGCCAATGCCGAGGCGTCCGTGAATTGGCCGGCGCTCAGCAGTCTGTGAGAAAGAACCGTCCTAACACCTAGAACACCGTTCTCTATCGAACGATACATTTTTTCATCTAGTTCTAAATCACTCATTTTCGAGACCAAGCCTGCGTTATTTTCCGCTAGCATCAGCGGACCGATTGTGTCCGCTACATTCTTGGCTTTGCCGCCATCAGCGACTTGGCGAAGGCAGATTAATGCGTTGAGTGCGTCTGCATACATCTCCGCTTTTGCTTGCGGCGCATAGTATTTATTTCCAGCGCCGAGAGTCGAGCTAACCGCCCCTCCGAACAACACCGCATCGGGATTACCTCCAAAAGCTGTGGCTGCAACGCCTCCAATGGCAGCAGCTAAAGACGGCAGTTCGAAAACTTGCCGACCATTTGCCGTTTCGCGAAAGGCAATCTCATACTGTTTGATAAATTTATCGATTAACAAAATCCCACCTTTGGGATTTCGTTCGAAATTTGAAGTCAGCCAATTGTTATATTGTTCAATGTAAGCATTCCTAGATTCCCTTACTTTCTTAGCACTTGATGTTTCAAGCCCTCCCGGTGCTGCAATAGTACTGAGTTTCTTTGCCTCATTCTCACTGACGCTTTGGGTAGAAGTCATTGCCACAGGAGGTGGCGCAAAACTGTACGGCGCAGAATTTAATGAAGAGCACCCAGTTATTGCCAGTGATGAGATTAGAAGAGTCGGTAGTTTGAAAGAAGACATGAAATTTCTCCCTGTTGGAAATTTGATTTGTGCGAAAAGTTAACGTTTTCAGACGCCGGCCATCTTCAAGATATCTGGCAACTCATTTTTGTTCCCATCGGATTTCCCGCTTTTGTAAGGCCGCGAGTAACAGAGGATATTCCAAAACGTCTCGGCGACGATCCGACTGCCAACGGATCCAAGGTGATTACCATTGACTCCTGACGGGTCTCCTGACTCAGCCAATATATAGTACCAAAGTGGTGTGCGATTGTGGAAGCCGCCCGCAGACACGGCCTGTTTTTGTTCTGGCGGCAGAATATCAAGAAAGTCATTCCCCTGCAGAACATCGGTGCCAATACAATCGGCCACTGCTTGGCCTGTCGGTAGCCGCAAGCGGTAGCCCCTGACAAGATTGAGCGCCGAAAGTTGGCGAGCTATCATACTTCCAACTGGCTCTCCACAATGTTGAAGATTGGCTAGCGATAAGGCTATACGGGCATCGATCTTTCTCGCCATATTGAGTTCTGTGTGATCGGATCGATCACTGAATCTATCCCAATCTAAACGCCAGCTATCCGGAAGATTTCCGCTGATGCTGCCACTTAAACTTGTAAAGGTGAATAACTCTTCCAAAGACTGATCCGGAAAACTGTCGTTTACACCGTAGCGCCCTCGCACCATCGAATGCCCAAATCTGAAAGCTGCTGCACTAAACTCGAGTGGCATGGCGACCTTTGACCGGTCTGACCATTTTAGAAAACTTGGGCCGTTCTCAAAAACGTCAGCTACAATTTCTCGGTCACAGATCCTCGGCAGATAATCGTTAACAATCACCGATTGATAAAGACGCACCAAATTTCCCTGAGCTTCGATAAACCGCGTATCACCTTTGCCGCCTGTGCTTGCCTTGTTGACCAAAGCATTGTGGGCTCTCAGAAAGGCTACGTGGAGTTGCCCGACGACCAGGTTCTCATCGTTTCGTGGATCACCAGTAAGAGCTACCCTGCCGTGACGGCAACTTGTGTCATCCATATTCTCGCGCGGCAAATCGTGGAACGGATCATCCAAGGGCCCGCCATCAGTGGGGTCCAACAGCATTTTCGCTTTGTCTTCTGGCTGCCGGGGCGCAGGTGCGTTGTAGATCGAATCCAATTCAAGAAACGGTGATCTATGTGACCGCAACGTGGAGGTAGGGTCTTTTAGAATTTCATAGAGATTGTCTTCATCGATTTCGCCACTCGAAATGTCCAAGGTCAAATCGTGATCAATAAACTGGCCAAAATATGTATATGCTGCAGGTATTGGGCCATCCACATCCTGATCTGCCGGCGTTGCCGCGATGGCTTTGGCAAGCTCTAAAAGATTGTCCACTGTTTGGTTTTCTTCGATCAGTCTAGAACTCGAATTTTGTAGATTTGGGAACATGTAAGAAAATGGGAACGTCCCATCTTGCAGAGGGCCCGGATCATTCAGAGTCAAATTTGCTTGCTGCATTTGGTCTTGCATCTGATGTAGGTTTTTGCCGCCTAATTTTTCCCCGTGAGACATACGCATTGTCATTTTTTGAGCTCCTTTATTTCCATACAATCGAACATGAATTCGACTGTGCTGCTTAGATGATCGACCTAAGTGGCGAGTTTGAACTAGAAGGGCAGGCAGTCAGGAGCCCGTGACGGCGGTCACGGACATTTGAATTTATTGATGACAACCAGATACCTGTTAGTGTTGAATACTAATGGGGGCGGAGCTTTATGGACTACAACGATCGACTCTCTGCGCTTGCTTCGTTTTTTCAATGTTCAAGCGAAGCCGCGGCCAAGCTTAATGAGGCTATGTCGTTGGTTGAATATCGCCATAAAGACACGCTCATACATCAAGGGGACTTCGGATCGCATATATGGCTTGCGCTTGACGGACATGCTCAAATGCAAGTGATCGGAGTCGACGGTCAGGTTCGACTGTTAAACGCGTATGGTCCGGGCGAAATATTTGGAGCATTTCCAGAGCCGCGCGAGTCACTAGCGGACATAATCGTCCAACATAAATTGGTAGTGTTGCAAATATCAGCGGCGGATATGATACAACTGCTTCGAGAAAATCCCGATTTTGGTCTTGGACTATCAAAAATTCTTGGTGATCAATTCCATAGTGTTCTCGATCGTATGGCTGCGCGAGTAACCCTGACAGCAATTGGCCGGGTCTATTCAGAGTTGTTGAAGACAGTCGGAGAAGGGAACGAGATTTCGCCACCTCCTGTGATCGCAGCCTTAGCTTTAACCGCTCAAACGACACGAGAGACTGGCTCTCGTGCAATCAATGCCTTGGAGCGGCGAGGAATTATCCGTCGGAATGAAGAAAGATTGGAAATTTTATCACGGTCGATGCTAAAAAATTTGATAGTATAGTAATGATCGGTCAGGCGATGATCCAGATCGGAATTGCACCATATGCAGTCTTCAATTCTCCAATTTCCTGAATGGAGTTTTCCTTGCTCAAAAGTGTTAGGACCATGGCAGACTTGTAGTCTGTTAAAACCGATCCTCCGCTAGAAGCAAGCGCGATATCTTTCGCCTGCTCAAGAACTAACTGTGAAGGGTTATCTCGATCCATCACATCGATCATTAAACTTGCTCGAATGCCATCAAACTTTTTAGCAACGCTTTTAGCAATGGCACAAACTTGTAAGATCTGAGTGGATTCAAAGCAATATCCACTCCCAACTTTTGTAAATTCAATTTGTTGAGATTGTTGTATATCAGCAATCTCTTTGCACACATTTCCCAAAAACAGTGTTGCACATAAGGTATCGGACGTATTGTCGATTGGATTGCTCCCCGATCCTCTTACCATATTTGGTTTTCGATCAGCTTCGATCACCGTGTAATCTCGGTCAGAGGCGAGCCAAGACGGAAAGTTTCGTCCAGGTTTTTTACCTAAATCCACGATAGTCAGCGCGTTCGCTGTGCTTCTAAGCAAGCCAGCATTTCGAATAGAATGTCCCATAGCTACAAGATTGGCCATTTCAACAGCAGCGTCTAAAGAACGTTCCTCAGCGCTGGGCATTTCCGGCAGGGAATAGACATTAACGGCGCTCTCGACGAGCGCATCAAAACGCGGCACCCATTGCCGCCCAAATGGTGTAACCGAAACTTCCCTAAAACGATCAATCGAATAGGGTAGCGTAACATGTAGCTCAGCTCCTGATTTAAGTAACGCTTCGGCGATTAATATATCAGCGCCGGCAGCCAATGCACCAAAACCAAAGCGGGGCGCCTTGTTATCGATAACCTCTTTGATGGTGCTCAAGGTTTTTGGATTATTCTCATCTAGCCCTATCATCCCACTGAAATATAGACTGGCAGGTGGGCGATGTCGGTCAAGCCAAGAACCATCCTTTCCTTGTTCAGAAAGAATCAATTCAAATTGACCGATGGTTGCAGCGTGATCTTCCCATGCCAGCGGAAGCTTTGCGATAGCTTCAGTAAGCGTTCTACGAGCTGCTGAATCGTTGCCCAGCAACAACAAAGCTTCTGAACGTGTAGCAGCCCTCCAATAAGCATTCTCACCTTGTGTCGGATCTCTATCAATAAGTGACAAGGTTTCTTTCGCGAGCTCGATCGACCGTCCAGCGTTGCCGCCTAGGAGCGCGAGAGTGGCTGCATTGATCAACGGATAGCTATTGTCACCTTCTATTTCTGCAGCAAGCATATAGGCTTGCGCTGCCTTGCCATAATACCTCTTACACTCAGTTCCAGACGTTGCTTTGGCCCGATCTTTGAGCAATCGTCCCTTTAATGTAAGTGCTTTAGGCTCATCAATTCGCTCATCCCATCCGGCGGCATGGAAAAGGCTCCATGCGCGCGTTGGATTACCAGAACGGGCAATGGACAGGATTTGCAATAGCGTGGTCATATTATGCTAGTGGAGGTACCAATGGTTCTGTTCCATCAGGAAAGCCAACATCGGGATCAATTATGAGCGGTACACCGTTCCCGGTAATTGGATCTATGAGTTCCAAATGGATATTGTATCGAACAGCGAATTTTGGTTCGTATTTGTGCGCCAATTCACCATCAAAAACAAAATACGCCCATTTGCTGTCGCACGTTGCGGGATTCTGCGAAGTTGGGTGGGCTATTTTCAATTTGGACCCAACCATTTGTAAAAGCCTAGCTTCAGCCATTATGGCGCACATCGGCGGAAACCCTTTTCTTCCTTCTGCTTTTTGGAATTTCTCATCTCCAGAAGAAAAGGGAGGCAGTGTTTTGGGGAAGCGCCAGTTATCAAAATCTGCTTCCGACAATTTGATGATGATATAATCCAGTGTTTTGCAATTTAACGAAAACCCGTTTGGATTCCCGGGCCGGCCTCGACCAGTTTGCTGTGTTGGTTGATTGTTAGAATTTGGGAAAAGGCCCGTTGTCATGGCCTTTTTGACATAAGACTTAAAGCTTTTCCCATCTTCTATATCTACGCATCCAGTTTGGATGATCTTGGGTGAGAGTTTTCGGTTTTCGATAGCTAGCGTGATCTCAAAAAAGGCTATCCGTTTTGGTGTATCATAGGCATTGTGAGACATGCTTCCTTGGTACGGGCCTACTAAAGCTGCGTTTTCGTCATTGGTTTCGGCGGTCATATTAATCCCCTTTATTTGCTTGGGCTTTTATCAAACTCGATTGCGCGTTTCTGCCAATCACGCCATTTCTGGTTGCGAATGTCGCGCTTCACCATCTGTTCGGCTAGTTGCAGGGATTGGCGGTTTTTTTGGATTGCTTCTTGGGGACGACGTGCTGTTAATAGAAGTTCAGCATAAACCATTCGTACACCCATAAGTAGGTGAACGCTCTCCATATCTCGCAAATCTTGCCCGACAAGATCAAGCAATAGATCTTCGCTTATTTGCAATTGGGCTAAAGCTTTTTCGGTTTCGCCTCTTTTATCATAGAATTTGCTCAACCAACTATGCCTGTTTGCGACATCGCGTTGTAGTTGGCGGTCATCAGGCAGTTCATCCCGCAATAGTACCATAATGTCTAAGGCCGGTTCACAGTATTTGTCATTGTCTAAGTTTTTATCGTTTCGAACGACACTTAAAGTGCATAGATTGCCGAGCGCATAAGACTCTTCTTTTTGCCACTTAGAGTTGGTTTTTGAGATTGCTGTCAGTTCGGAGGCTAATGCTTGATAGCTGGTCCATCGTTCTTCTGCTGCCGGCCATTTCTTTTGGCGATAATGTATATAACCTAACCAATATTCGCTTTGTCCGTGAGCAAAAATACGTTCCGGTTTTTTGGGATTTCGTTGCAATAAATTCGCAGTCACGCGTCGAGCTTCAACAAACTTTGTGATGGCTCTATCCATATCGCCGCGATTAGTGTCATCCTCACCCATGGCGTGCAGTATTCTCGCTCGCCGTTCCAAGCTGTCGGCGGTTAGGTCGCTCAGATTATCCTGCCCTTCATAATAGCTCATTGCTTGCTCATTAACGTTGGACATGACATCCAAACGTCCAACACCCTTGAGTTGGTTTCTCAAGTCAGTGAGCATATATTCGACAAGCCCTTCAGCCTTGGCTCGTTCGAGTTGCGCTTCGTTGCGCGATTGGATTGCTAACATTGTCATCCCGACCATGGCTAGCAGACCAACCAGCACACCACCCGTGACGACCATCACGCGGTTTAAACGCCTCTGTGCATCGCGTTGAACAAGAGAGTCCAGGGATACTCCCGCAATGCCAGCGACGATTTTTAGAAAACCTAGCTTCCAACCGTCTCCCTCTTTTCGGAGATCAGCTGCCAATGGTTCTCGGCCTTGCAAGAGTGGCTCTGGAAAAGACTCTTCAGGCTCTCCTCTAATCAGTGCTGCAAGAATAGGTCGATCGGGATGTAAAGACCGGAACAAGTCAATCTCTTGCGATACCCAGGGAGACGATTTGGCATCGGGCGAACATAATACAATTAGGGCTTGGGAAGAGGAAAGTGCTTCTTTTACGGCTTGAGAAAGATCTTGAGATGCGGGTAAATCTTCACGGTCCCGGAAAATTTTACCGAGGCGCCCATCGGTCAATCCCGTTTCAACGCTAGTCGACCCCTTTCGGAACTGGGAAGGTAGCCGATAGGTTTCCATCTTGCGGTGCAGCTTGTGCGCAAAACGCGCATCTGCATGGCTGTAGCTTACAAACGCACGAAAGTGATCGCTTGCGCGCATATCATCTGTAGTCGCCCCCAACTTATATTGCCCCCTTTACGAGGATCTAAACACAGAAAATTGCCGATTTCAATTGTAGATTAAAATAGTTGATTGCTGTTTTTCTAGAATTGAGTGGTATAAATAACTCAGCTGCGCAATTTATTTACCACTTCGTTCGATATTCGTCGATCACATGCGAGTCCTGCATATTCAAATATATCGCGGTCGTTTCCAAATTTTCATGACCCAATATTTTTTGCAGGGCGGGTAATGAAAAGCCTTTCATCAAAGCGAGGATCGCAAATGTATGCCGGAGCACATGCGGCGATACCGGCGTCGTAATTTTTGCGCGGTTGGCTATGATTTTTACGCGCCGCTGTGCCGAGCGAATGGAACAATCCATATCATTGCGGATGGCAAAATGCTTTTCGAGCAAGGCCATGGATCGATTGGACACCGGCACGGTGCGCCTTTTGGATTGACCGCCAGTGCCTTTGCCAAAAATGGTCAGCGTGCGTTCTTGCCAATTGACATTTTGCGGGGTGAGCGACTGCCACTCGCCGATGCGCAAGCCGGTATCGAGCAAAAGCCAAGCAAGCAGTTTGTCCTCAAATTCCAGGCACGCCTGTTCGAGCGCCTGGACTTGATCCAGGTTGAGAGGCACGCGTTTATATTGGTATTTCATAGAGGTGGTTATAGCATATCGGCGTGAGCGCCCTTGGATCACGCCAAACTGTCGCCTTCTCTCCATCACGCTCCACGCAACCCCAATGACTTAGCGTGGTAAGGCGCCTGTAAGGCGTGTGTTTCGAAGGTAGTTGGCGCTTTGTAATGCTACTCGTGTGCACAGAAATTGTTGATGATATCCCATATCCGAAAAGAAGGCTGATCCTTAAACCTTGCCCAATGAAGCAGCTATGGGCTGGCGGGATATACTGAAGATATTTGACAAGACCTGGCTGTTACCAACATTCAAATGAGGGAAAGAACAATTCCCAAAATCATGGTCGACGAGAATAGCCAAAGCACAACCCTTTTCCAAATACTAAGCTTCCATAGCTTTCCATCAACCCAGATGTGATCCACATAGATCAGATCAAACCCCATCCGCTTGCCTTCAACGGTAAGGCGTTTTCCAATCAACGTTCGCATACTGCCGTTTATATCAAGCATCCAGCTGCTGCCGCCGTTCATTTCCAGCGCATAGCCCAACGGCGCCCGGCGTAATATGCCGGTTTCTCTATGTATTGTTCCTCTTGGCATTTCCGGTCTCCCCGGAAGTCGTCTGCGGTACGCCCCCGCTTTCGACTTCACACCTGATCCTTGGTGATCGGGGAGTTAGTATACCGATACAGATCGGTCCTATGGCCTTTAGACCCGAGAGCCCTGGACATACGCCACAGGCTCCCCGACCATAAGATCAAAGAGTGCGACGCTGTTACGGTCAGCATCTACCGTCTGTATCGGGGTTACTAATCCCCAATGCCCTGCGTGTGGGCATCACCGAGGTGTATGGGATAGTCGCGTCCAACAGACAATAGAAAAGCTGACTTTCCAGTCTTACTTAGACCCTAGGCTGAATATTCCGCGAGCCGCCCACTGTAGAGTGACTTTCGATCCCACCAGGTACCGATAATGCTCAAATTACATCCAAAATGGATGTAACGGTGTCCTTACATCAAAAGAAGTCAAGTAAATCAAAGTAGTTGACCATCGGTTATCAGATTAGTTGGCAAATCTAGAAAATGATTGTTACACCTTATTGCCTGAGTACAGCAGGGGCGCGTAAAATCATGTCCGAGGGGGCAGACGATCAAAACACCAGTGCAGATGTCGATCAGGCTGCGTTGACCAGTTCGGCGCCGCTTGACCCGGCGTTGGCTTGCTTTGTGTTGCTTGCCAAATTTCTCGGCGTTCCCGCAGACCCTAATCAGATCCATCATGACCGCGGGCAGGGCGATGAGCCTTATACGCTGGAACATCTGTCGCGCATTGCCAAAAAACTCGGGCTGATATCAAGGCTGCGCGATGCAAAGCGAGAAGAGCTGAGCAAGATACCGCTGCCAGCGATCTTGCGAACCCAAGATGGCGGCGCGTTTATCTTGCTGAAGATCGAAGAAGAGAGTCTAGCGCCCCGCTATTTGATCCAGCGCGGCGATGCCGAGCGACCAGAAGTCTTGTCAGTAGAGCAAATGGACGAAGTTTTTGCCGGGCGTTTGTTGCTGCTAACCTCGCGCGAAAAAGTTACTGGCGATAAACGGCCCTTTGACATAAGCTGGTTCATCCCGGCGCTGGTGAAATATCGCCGCGCCTTGCGCGATGTGCTGATCGGCAGCTTCTTTCTGCAACTCATGGGACTTGCCTCACCGATTTTCTTTCAATTGGTGATTGATAAAGTGCTGGTGCACCAGTCGCTCACAACCTTGGAGGTGCTGGCCTTTGGCTTGGCTGTTGTGCTGACCTGGGAGACATTTCTGTCGGCGCTGCGAAACTGGCTGTTCGCCCACACGACTAACCGTGTCGATGCTGAACTGTCGACCAACATGTTCCGGCATCTGGTCAATTTGCCGGTTAGCTATTTCGAAGCACGGCGCGTGGGCGACAGTGTCGCTCGCGTCCGCGAACTGGAAAATATCCGCCAGTTTCTCACCAGCAATGCCGTGACTGTGGTTATCGATCTGTTCTTCACCATCGTCTTTTTTGTGGTCATGTATATCTATTCGCCGCTGCTGACGCTAATCGTGGCGCTGACCATTCCGATCTACATTGCGATCTCCTTGTTCATCACCCCGCCGCTGCGGGCGCGGCTTGACGAAAAGTTTCGCCAGGGAGCAGAAAACCAGGCCTTTCTGGTGGAAACGGTTACTGGCATTGGCACGCTTAAATCCATGGCGGTGGAGCCGCAGATGCGCGACAAATGGGAAAAACTTTTCTCTGGCTATACGCAGACCGGTTTCAAGGTCGCCGTGCTGTCAAATTGGGGCAGTCATCTTATCCAGATCGTATCGAAGCTTACCACCGTGGCAATTCTCTATTTTGGTGCAAAAGCAGTGATAGCCGGTACATTCACCGTCGGTTCTCTCGTCGCGTTCAATATGCTGGCTGGGCGCGTTGCGCAGCCGATTTTGCGATTGTCCCAACTATGGCAGGATTTTCAGCAAGTGCGCATCTCTGTCGACCGGCTGGGCGATGTGCTCAACTCTCCGGCAGAGCCAGAATATAATCCGGGCCGCGCCAGCTTGCCGCCGATCAGTGGCCGTATAGAATTTGATAAGGTGCGCTTCCGCTATCGTCCCGATGCAGCTGAAGCTTTGCGCGGCGTCAGCCTGGAAGTGAAAGCAGGCGAGATGATCGGCATTGTTGGGCCTTCCGGTTCTGGCAAATCAACACTGACCAAATTGGTGCAGCGGCTTTATGTGCCTGAGCAAGGCAGGGTGCTGATCGATGGCGTTGATCTGGCGCTGGTCGATCCGGCCTGGCTCCGCCGACAAATCGGCGTCGTGCTGCAAGAGAACATCTTGTTCAATCGGACGGTCCGTGAAAATATCTCATTGGCTGATCCAACGCGGCCAATGGAAGCGGTGATCGCTGCGGCAACGCTAGCCGGAGCGCACGAGTTCATATTGGAACTTCCCCATGGCTATGACACGATCATTGAAGAACGTGGTGGCAATCTGTCCGGAGGTCAGCGTCAAAGGTTAGCCATAGCCAGAGCTCTGATTGGTGATCCGCGTGTCCTGATCCTTGATGAAGCTACCAGTGCGCTGGATGCGGAGAGCGAAGAGATTATCCAGAATAATTTGAGCAAGATCGCGCAAGGCCGTACGACCATGATTATTGCCCACCGGCTATCCGCTGTGCGCCAATGCAATCGCATCGTGACCGTTGAGGCTAGTGAAATTACGGAAATTGGCACGCATGACGAACTTATCAAAGCCGATGGGCGTTATGCCATGCTCTACAAAAAACAAATGGGCATCGGGGCATGAGCGAAGAACAAGCCAGCGCGGAAGATGCAGCGGTAAAAGAAGGATTTTTCGCACGCCGCTTCCCCGGCTTGGCGCGCCATTGGATGATCCTCCGGGAAAGCTGGGCGCAGCAAAATGTAGCCGATGATAATGCCAAGCCGCAAAGCGATCATGAATTTTTACCAGCTGCTCTGGAGATCATGGAGAAGCCAGCGAGCCCCGGCCTGCGCTGGTTGATGCTAATTCTGTGCAGCCTGTTTGCGATAGCCTTGCTGTGGTCGTTTATCGGCAAGGTTGATGTGGTCGCCACCGCCACCGGGAAGGTTGTGCCCTCGGCGAGCAGCAAGGTCATCCAGCCGATTGAGATCGGATCCATCCGCGCCATCCATGTGAAAAACGGTCAGCGGGTCAAGAAAGGTCAGTTGCTAGTCGAGCTCGACTCCACGATCAGCAATGCCGATGCGGCGCAAAGTTCTCAGCAGCTAATGTCTGCCGAAATTGTCCGTGCCCGCAATGATGCGCTGATGGCGCATCTAAAGGGTTTGAATGCGCAGTTTGTACCGCCAGCGGGAACGCCGACCGATGTCGCACTCACCCAGACGCAATTTGTGCGTTCGGCCATTGGTGAATATGAAGCCGAAAAGGCGAGCCTCGAGCAGCAACGCGCCGAACGCCAGGCGCAGCTTATCGGTGCGCAGGCGGAGATAGCAAAGCTCGAACAAACCCTGCCATTGCTCGACCGGCAACTGGCTGCGCGACAGGAGCTGGCTGAGAAAGGCTATTTCTCGCGCTTGCGCCTGCTGGAATTTGAGCAACTGCGCGTCGAGCATATCCAGAATATCGAAGTGCAGCACGCCAATGCGGCGCAGGCGCGGGCCTCCATCGGCAACCTCGATGCGCAGATCACAAGGTTGCGTCAGGCATTTGGCCGCGGCGCGGTATCGGAAATGGCGGAGGCAGAGGATCGCTCGGCCATGGCCGTTTCTGAGCTGCGCAAGGCCGCCAAGCGCCGCGAGTTCCAGCAGATCCGTTCACCGGTCGATGGCACGGTGCAACAACTCACCCTGACCACCATTGGCGGCGTGGTGCAACCCGCCGAGCCGATCATGGTGATCGTGCCGAATGATGCCGAGGTGCAGGTCAGCGCGCAGATCCTCAACAAGGATATCGGATTCATCTATGAGGGCCAGCCGGTACGGGTGAAGCTGGAGGCGTTTAACTTCACCGATTACGGCCTGATCGAAGGCGTGGTCGACAATATCAGCCGCGATGCGATCCAGGATGAAAATCTCGGGCTGGTCTATGCAGCGCGGATCAAACTCAACAAACGCCACCTGATGGTGGGTGGCAGGCGTCAAGCGATCGGCCCGGGTCTACAAGTACAGGCGGAGATCAAGACCGGCGAGCGGCGTATCATCCAATATTTACTGTCGCCCATTGCCAAGACAATGGATGAAGCAGGGCGTGAACGATAGATTAAGTATAGAAGCTACACTATACCGAGGGATTTAAGTAAACATCCGAAATGGATATATGATTTTTGAATCACGCACTTGTAAACCCCAGTAAATTCGCTAGCCTATTAAATTGGAGTCGCGCAATCACCGACAATGATCGGAGTCGCTAATATTTCGTCTCCCTGTTTCAGGGAGAAAGGGGCGTTGTGTATCTGACGAGGGGCTATTTAAAGTATTTGAAAAGCCCAGTGGGCGATGGATTTTTATTCTGGTCCATCGGCATCATGATCGACGAGTGTTACATAACGCCGAAAAGGGGTAAGAAGACATGATACGTCGTTTCTTGTTTAATCCTCCCTTCACCGTCACTCTTATGGCTGTGGCCGTATTGTTAACTATGGCATTCGAACGAAAGTCGGAAATTGATGTGCAGGCTAGGTTGCTTGGCGTACTGCCTAATCCAGAAACATGTCTATCAACAGATACTACTGATATACTGTTTCTGAACCGTCTCCGTAATCCTGAGGTAAGCGATGAACATCGAGGGGCTTCGGCTTATTTGATCAAAGACTTCGAAATTAGAACCGGATTGTTATCGGGCAAAAAGACAGTAATCGACCGTGAAAATTCTGACCATTGCATGGCAATCGCAGATCTTGATTCTGAAATTGCTCTTACGGTTGTGTTTAACGACGATACCGTTTCAACCGACTTGATTGATGTTTCTGTAATCAAAAAAAGATGTGCCGTTGGTTCTGAGCTTAAGATGAGTTTCGGTGTACCATTATTCGTTGGATCGAAAGCAAACGAAGTATACTTACACAAACTTTTGAATTTGAAAAACAACACCATTCGCAATGTTTACGAAATGGAAGAGGTGCAATATTCGAGCGACCTAAGCCCGCGGTGTTTTATTCCAGTATTGAATAGGGAGTAGCAAAATTGACCCAGCTAGCCAAAACATCCAACTCAGATTTAGTTTTTTCAAGCGTGGGAGACAACCTTCGGGGCGGCCTTTCAAATAATGTCAATGAGTTTAGAATTGCGGTTGCAACTGACCGAAATAATGATCCATTTCAGAATCCGACCTTCTCACAACTATCTGAAACCCTCAAAATTGGATTAGCTCAAGTCGGTATCAGTGATAGGTTCGATTTTCCAATTATTACACTAGCCCAAAGCCCAAATTACATATGGAACGTGGCGATGCGTCGAGCGTTCGCACTTGTATCATCAGTAGCGGATATCAGTTTTATATTTAATGCTCCTGGATTTGACAGCGAAGACAATGATGCTGATTATTTTTATGGTGTTTTGAATAGGGAATTGGATCTCGATGAAGATCCGGGATCGGGAGGCGTTATTCCTGAAGGGGCAGCTAAAGGTATCACTTTGGGTAATTTGAGCGTAAATCCGCTCGATCGCGATCCCATTCGCGGCACAGCGCAGACTTGGTTTTATGGCCCCACCAATGATGAAGAGCAAGTCTACAATACCAGCCTCCATGAAATGATCCATGCATTCGGCGGTGCCAATTCAACCCTTGGTCACGATTTGGATGCTAGATTGACGGCTCTAAGTAACGACAAGCTATCGCTATTAGGGGGCTATACCTATGATCTTGGCATCCTCGATATTTACGCCCTTCAAAAAAATTGGGGCGTCAATACGACCACTAATTCTGGGAATGACCTATATTCCATTACAGGCGAAGAAAAATGGGACAATATTGGCGACGGAAGTTTCGATAAAACTTATCAAACGATTTGGGACGCGGGTGGTATCGATCAAATAAGCGCCGCAGCGACAGAGGGGGACCTTTTCGGTAGCGGTTCTGTGATCGATCTTCGTCAAGGATCTTTTAGTTCAATAGGCGGTCTCGTCGATAATGTAGGGATCGCCTTCGGAGCTGTGATTGAAAATGCAACTGGCAGCGGCGCCGATGACGTGATTGTTGGCAACTTGGCCAGCAACACAATTTTGGCTGGACAAGGCGACGATTATATATTTGGTTCAGGTAAAGCATTACAGGAATTCCAGCAATCCCCAGGTCAATTTCTGAACCCATTACCAGTATTTGATTCCGAATTTTCCAAAGTGCAGGCTTTGGGCTCATCAGAAGAAGAATTCTTTAATCGTGACCTGATTTCAGAAGTGCCGCTTGGTACCAGCGACACAATTTTTGGCGGCGAGGGAAATGATTATATTTTTGGTGCAGATAGCGCCGATACTATTGTTGCCGGGGATGATGACGATACCGCTTTAGGCGGAGGCGGAAGGGATTTTCTTTTCGGTGGCAATGGTGAAGACGAACTGTCAGGTGGCGGTGGCAGTGATACTCTGATTGGCGGCGGTGGCAGTGACATACTCTATGGAGACGCTAAAGGTGGGGGCAATGATGGATCCACTGTCAATTATCTTTTCGGCGGCGATGGAGATGATCATATTCACTTGGGCTATAATGACTTTGCCATTGGCGGGGAAGGCCAGGATACATTTTACGTTTACACTGAAATTGACAATCCCAGTTCGTTCGACCTGAAAAGTGTTTTCATTTTGGATTTTGATCCACAACAAGACCAGCTATTTGTAAACGGCGTTCGGTTTACAGGCTATCAAAAAACCGTTTCAGGCATTCAACAATTGGCTACAATCTTGACGGAAGGCGACGGCGGCGGTTCGGTTACAAGCGATATTTATATACTCGATCAGCAGGTCAGTGGTTCATATGGCTCAAACCAATTTCGACCTAATATCATTCCATCAACAATCGATTTTTTCGCAGACCTAAGCGCCCCAGGGCTGAAAACAGCGTTTCGTAACGGAAATTATAGAGATGTTTCCGTTAGCAATATCGGGTCGCTGTCGTCGAACTTTGGTCTTGTCTCATTTGTCGACGCAGACATCACTTTCCCGACAAATGATGACGCCCCTCTATCCTTTAATTTGAACGATTATCTGAATGTCTTTGTTGGAGAACTCTGGACGAATGACGATTCTTTTTTTAGTCGGGACGCAGTCAGATTTCAGTCCGGTACTGTCGGTTTCAATTCGAAAATTGAATTTGATTCATCGCTTCGCGGACTAATTGAAAATTTCAATATCAATGTGCCTTTTGGAGGACATCGCATTGATCGCGAGCTGCCTGAAATTGAGAATACTGGAACTTTCACTGGTTTCAATGCCGAGCAAAAAACAATTTCGCGTTTTAGGCTGGATGAGGCCGTAGATTCGGCCAAAGCAGCAGCACAAACTGGCGCTGCGGCTTTTTCGAGCGCAAGATTTGCCGCTTCGGAAATTGCAGCGCCGCAACGCGCTATCCAAACGGGAGCGATCGCTAATGAACCGATTTCCTTCGTTTATGGTAATTTAATTGAAATTACCCTTCCTCCGCTGTCTACTGATCTGCAATTCGTCGCTTTTGAAGGCTTGCTTCAAGAAAGTGATCTTTCTCAGTTCAGCTTCTCGGAATTTGGAAATATTCTGAGTCTCAATGAATTAGGGTTAGTTCCAGACAATGCTGTTCTCACGTCGGTTGGTGATGACATCGGTGTCGTTCAGTTTGGTTCAGCTAGTGATGAAATTTTATTGGGATCATCAGGCAATGATTTACTCGTTGGCAATGGAGGCAATGATAGACTTACTCTCAACACCGATAGTGTTGCTGATATCGATCTATTAGTTGGTGGCGCCGGTGACGACGAATACATCCTCTCGGGCGCTCAAGGGGCGTTTGACAAGATAGTCATCGCAGAACGCCTTGCTGATGATGAAGCTGCCGATGGCAATGATATTCTAAGAATAAATGCCAGCTCGACTGTAATCACTGTGGTTGACGGCAGTGGTCCTGACGATTTGAGAATTTTGGTCCCAAATGTCCCTAATCCCGGGGATCCGAACCCAATCAGCGACGGTTTTGGAATTATTAATCTTATGAAACAGTTAGGTGACAATCCCGATAATTGGATTGAAGAAATTCATTTTTCAGATCGTGTGGTATGGACTAGAACGCAGCTTATTGCCGCAGCAGTTGCGGCTGATCCTATTTCCGTTGGTGTTATTGATGATGTAACAACATCCGAAGATACTGCGGTAGCATTTTCGGTGCAAGGTGCTTTCGTTGATACCTATCGTCGTGATTTTGAATATTCGGCGACTCTGGTTAACGGAGACGCGATCCCAGAATGGCTGAGCGTAGTCGGCGGCAACATAGTCGGTACGCCGCCAGAAAATTTCAATGGCCAGCTTGATATAGTTATTACTGGCACCATTGGCGCTGAATCAGTTTCAAGTGGTTTTGCATTGATCGTTACGCCGGAAAATGACGCTCCTGAAATCGACAATCCACTGAGCAGTGTGGTTTTGGCTGAGGATGATGTTATCGATCTTGTTGTTCCGCTTGATACATTTATGGATGTCGACGGAGATACGCTCTCGCTTTCTGCTGCGCTTTCGGACGGTTCTGTTTTGCCCGCTTGGTTAGCGTTCGATGGCGTACGGTTCGTCGGCACGCCGCCGCAGGACTTTAACGGTATTCTAGAGCTAACCGTTACAGCCAGCGACGGCGTTCTGCAGGTCAGCGACAATTTCCCGTTGACGATTGACCCAGTTAATGACGCACCTGTTCTATCGCTCATGATCTCCGATCAATCGTCCCTTGAAAATGAAACGATCAGTTTCGTGGTGCCAGTTGGAACATTTACGGATGTCGATGGCGACGTCCTCACATTGAGCGCTGCATTAACGGACGGGAGTAGTTTACCCGCATGGCTCCAATTTGATGGTTCTAGCTTTACCGGTGCTCCTCCAGCAGGTTTTACCGGAGATCTGGAGTTGACAGTGACGGCTAGCGATGGCGCGTTGAGCGTGAGCGATGATTTTATATGGACCGTACAGGCTCCTGCCGTTGGTACCGGCATTCCATATCCAGCCATCACCAACATTGTCGAATATGACAGCTATTACATGGAAGGCGGAGCAGCCAATGATGCGATGTTTGCAGCTTCTTCTTCGAATAACACCAATATGGTTGGCCTTGGTGGTAATGATCTACTGATTACAGAGAGCTGGAATTCATCGCTTCAAGGTCGCGACGGTTCTGATATACTAATCGTTCGCAATCTTGCTGCACGCGTCTACGGCGATGCCGAAGGCGATCAATATGGTAATGTGACGGGGCCGGGCAATACGCAGTCCGCCGATTACTTCGTTTTTAATGTTGCTAATTATGTGGGCAATCCGGCGGAACTTGATCCCCAATTTGTGTGGGCGGAAATAAAGGATTATAGTGATGGCAACGATAAGATTGCGATCCTTAACGGCTCGGGCGGCGTGAATGGTTTTGGTGATCTCACGATAACTCAAAACGGTGCAAATGTGGACATCAGTACGGCCACAATTCCCAAAATTATACTCGAAAATACATTGCTGTCAGACATTGATGCATCGGACTTTATCTTCGGTGCTGGGGCTAGTGGTGTGACACCGCCCGGCAATAACGGCATTCCTTATCCCGCTATCACCAACATTGTTGAATATGACAGCTTTTATATGGAAGGCGGAGCAGCCAATGATGCGATGTTTGCAGCCTCCTCTTCGAATAACACCAACATGGTTGGTCTTGGCGGTAATGACCTTCTGATTTCAGAGAGCACGAATTCATCATTACAAGGGCGCGATGGTATTGACGTGCTTGTGGTTCGTAATCTTGATGCGCGCGTCTACGGCGATGCAGAAGGCGATCAATATGGCAATGTGACAGGACCGGGAAATACGCAATCCGCCGATTACTTTGTCTTTGACATTGCAGATTATGTCGGGCCGGCCTGGGCTCTGAACCCCAGTGAGATTTGGGCAACGATCAAAGACTATAGCGATGGCAACGATAAGATTGCGATTCTAAATGGCTCTGGCGGCGTGAATGGTTTTGGTGACCTGACAATCACGCAAAACGGCACCAGCGTGGATATTAGCACGCCGACCATTCCAAAGATTGTGCTCGAAAATACCCTCCTGTCCGATATCAATGTATCCGACTTCATCTTCGGTGGCGGTTCAACCACGAGCACTCAATCTTCGGCTGCACCGCAGGCTATAATTGGGGATAGCTATGCAAGATACGAGAGAAATTTGAGGCTGCAAGCCCCTGTCGAAGGGCGATTTAAAGAACCCGGCATGCGGTACTCGGAAGTGCCAGAACTTGAAGCCCTGCGCGCTGGTTTGAACAGAGGACTTACTGATCTAGAAAGACAGGGATCGGCTTCGGCTTTCACCCGTAACAAAAATATATTCGACTATTATGAACAGCTAAGTAAGGACGGGCATAGGCAATCGACATCAACCCGCCGCACTAAAATGAGCGCCAAATCCGATCTCATATCCAAAGAAGCGATTTCGGTTTCTTATGGAACATCTGGCGGTTCAGATGCTCTTAAAATCGCTTTGATGACGCAGGATATGAATATGTTCGGTGCTTCTTCGGCAGGGACCTCGATGAAAATGCGCGACAGAGACATAACGGTTATGGCGTATTTTGCAGCTTGATCTTCTGCAAAGTGTTTAACTTTGACACTGAACTCACAAAGCAAATGCTGGTCGAATAACTATCAGATACGACAAAATAACCTCGACTTTATCCACCGCATTGCATCCTGCTATGGATGCTCCTATTTGCGAATGGCTTTGTAACCTAGCAGAATGCAAATAGTCGCTTCCAACATGGTGGCTGGCTTATTCACCTATTGATAACCCAAATTTTCGCATTCACGCTCCAGCTCAGCAAGCGACCGAAACCCCTTGCGCTTCAACAGAGGCTGCATGGTCTTATTGACGATCTGATACGTCTCCCGCCGTGCTTTCTTGTCGAGCTTGGGCTCTGGCAGCAGCTCTGCTTGCCGCTTGGCTGCTTGTGCCCGTGCATGCAACTGGTGGATCGGCACCGCCAAGAGTTTCATATACTCCCGGTCGATATCATCTCGCTCGATCTGCCAACGCCGCGGCAGCATATTGTTCAAGATAACCCAAGTCAGATGCGCTACCAGGAGTAGTGGATCATTACCGCCGCTTATCTCTGCGACCAGGGCGTACAGACGATAATCGCGCAGATATCTTATGCGCCTGTACATAGGCACATCTGATGGATCTAACGGTCCCCTGATGGTCCACGTGCGCCTGTGATGATCGATTATAAAATCATCGGGATGCGGCCATGGATCATCTGGTTCACAGCCTTCTTTGGCTTTTGCCCAGATGCGCTCCTGTTGGGCTTTCCATCGCAGCGCAGCCTTGAAATCTTTTTCTTGCCTTTCGCGCTGATGCTGCTCGCGCAAATACGCCCGCTCCTCGAGTAGCCTTGCCTCCTTCAAAACCTCTCGCTGTGCTGCAGAATTGCCTGCCAGCGCGCTTTTCTGCTGCGCCAGCAAGATGGCTTCCAAAACCTTCATGGTCTTGGCACCGCCCGGACCTTTGAGCGCAATCTCGCGGTCCAGTTGCGCCCGCAGGATTTTGTCTACCTTTTCGCCTGCTATCGGTTCTGCTGTAGGTTGCGCTTTCTTTGGCCTGCCGGCTGGGTTGCCAGATTGACCCTTGCGAAACTGTGTATAGCGCGGCGGCCGACCAAAACCGATGTCATAATCGTCCTTGCTCATGATGCATTTCCCTCGGCTGGGACTTGCTGCATCCATTCCATCTCTTCAAAAGCCAGCCCATCTGCTGTACGAACGGCAGGCTTACCGGTATAACCCTGCCAGCGCCTCACAATAGTGTCGCAATAGAGCGGATCATATTCAATCAGCCGGGCGCATCTCCCGGTTGTGTGAGCCGCAATTAAGGTGGAGCCCGATCCACCGAAACAATCGAGGATGATCTCTCCTCGCCGCGAACAATCGCGGATAGCATCGGCGACCAATGCGACCGGTTTAACAGTAGGATGCATGGCCAGCTCTTCATCCCGGCTGGTGCTCATGCTGCTGATACCGGCATAGTCCCAGACATTAGTGCGATAGCGTCCGCTTTCTCCCAGGCCAAAGCTGTTGGTATGAGGAGCGGTACCCTTCTTATACACAAAGATCAGTTCATGCTTGGACCGGTAAAAGGTACCCATCCCGCCATTGGTCTTGTTCCAAACCACAAGGTTCTTAAGCTCGGTAAAGACAGTATTGCCCGCTTCTAAGAGCTCGCTCATATGACGCCAATCCATGCAGACATAAGCAATGGAGCCATCGCGCATATGACCGGATGCATGACTGAGTGTCGTAGACAGAAACGCTGTAAATCCTGCTTTACTCATTTCACCGCTGGCAAATGCAAAGTTGCGATGCTGGACATTGCCGAGGCCGCAGACATGTCCATCAATTTTGACATTGTACGGCGGGTCGGTGAATAATAGATCAGCGCGCTCCCTACCGAGCAGCCGAGCAAAGACATTCCCATCCTGCGCATCACCACAAACGAGACGGTGCCGTCCCAACTGCCAGATATCACCGCTGCATGTCACGGCGCTTGAGAGCAGGGGAGGCACCACATCTTCCGCACTGTCGGCTTTAGCGGGATCAGAATCATCGGCTTCGTCGAGCACCAAATCGATTTCCGCCAGATCAAAGCCGGTGAGCTCTACATCAAACTCCAGATCGATTAGCCCCTGCAGTTCACCTGCCAGTAAATCCTTGTCCCAGCCGGCATTTAAGGCGAGCTTGTTGTCGGCCAGAATATAGGCCCGGCGATCCGCTTCGCTCATATCCGATAGCACTAAGGTCGGGACAGTTTTGAGACCTAACAGCTTGGCTGCCTCTACCCTGCCATGACCTGCGACAATCTCATTCTCATCGCTAACAAGAACAGGATTTGTAAATCCAAAACGCTCTATGCTGTCTGCAATCTGCCGGATCTGTTTTTTGGAATGGGTGCGCGCATTGCGCGCATAAGGGATAAGCGTATCTATACGGGCATCAGTAACGGCACGGGTAATATTACTCTCAAACATAAAACTTCTCCAATCATTTTGCGGGTTTTTAAGACGATCGGGTCGTTCATGAGATTGTTCCTCTATTATATTTTACGTTCTGTTACATTTATAGAATATGGATCATCAACTTTTTGTCAACAAGAAGTATTTCGTAACTGTTGATGGTAAGAAGCTTCTGGATTGACGCTTGGTTTGAACTGGTTTGGTAGTTTGCAGGCGCTCTTGAGTTTAGCAGCAGGGTATCCTGAACAAAGAGGATCGGGCGCAGATTAAATTCCCGGTCGTGCATGCATATTTTCCTGTTGTTCTTCCGCCGGGAGCAACGGGATCCATTTCTATATGTGCAGCATCGGGGGCGCTTAAGGATATAAATCGAAAGGAGATAGGTGGGGCACGAGCCGTAGCTCGCAAGACCGTATAGCCTGATTATTCACTTTCGGTCAGGCGTTTTGAACGCCACAAAAATGCGCTTAGCGCTACAAATAGAGAGAGAATGACAATATTGGTCAAAATTGTGCTTCGTGCACTCTCCAGCGGTTCTGGACGTGTTGTCATTTTTGGCAATGCTTTATACTCTCGCATGCTGATCCGTTCTCCCTGCATGATTGCAGGGCCCAGCCTTTCGGCTAGCTTGGACAGCAATACCCGCGCATCTGACTGAAAGATACGATAGCGAGCAGCGTCAGCACCGGCGACTGTTGTAAGTAGCTTCTCGGCCGCGATTGCAGGTGATAGTAGGCCCAGCCACGCCATCGCTTTGGCACGTTCAGTCTGTACCTTGTCTAAGTGCGTTCGGTGCGCCTCAGTAGCCGTTTCTACAACTGAGAGTCGGATAAATCCATCTCGAAACGGGGCGTCTGCAGACAAACTGTCAGCATGTGCTTGGGGATTGGCGATGGCAAACTCCTCCATTACCTGTCCTTGACGCTCATCTGCCTGCGATGAGGCGGCTCGCACCTCGGTGAGATAGGCAAGGCGGGACGGAGCAGGATATATCGCCTGCACTGCCGCCGTTGTCAGCGCTGGTACAATCAGAATTAGGAACGCCCAAAGGCCGATCAAGGCACCCGCCGCTTCGCCTGCGGCTCGAACACGCTGCACCACCATAGCGATGATCATGAACCAAAAGCCACCGTAGAGCAGCGCTCCACCCATCCAGGCAACATAGTGCGCGATCCGGCTACTGTGGATCGAACCAGGATATCCTATGGCGGCAGCTAGAGTAATCAGGATGATCACGAACCACAGCGCACCACATCGTACAGCAAGTCGATGGATTAAATAGCGACGTTCATTTGGCTCGGAGAGCAACACCAGCTTTATGCGTCCAGTAGCACGGTCGCTGCCGAGCGCGTCGAAGCTTAAGGCAATCATGAGCAATGGCATCAGGAGAATAACCATCGCCGTCATATCAAAGCCGCTGAGCCGCAGAAGCGTGGGATTGGAAAATTGGTAGTTCTCGAAAAGACTAGCAGAATTCTCCCACAGACGGACGTTGACGCGAGAAGGGAGCAGGTCGCTAACTCCAACCGCGAAATCTCCCAGCACGCTATTCTTTAGCACTGCAGCATGCGAGATAGCCATGGGCCGTCCGGCATAGTGAGATTGCTCGGTACCGGCTTCCACGTCCATAAGCATGTCACGAAAGCGGGTTTCTTTTTCTCGGGTATTTTCAAGAAAGCGTGTGTCAGCTTCTGCGCGGGATGCACTGTTCTCAGCGCCCGAGGCAAGCGCGCCTACGCTTAAACCGGCGACAAGGACCAATAGCAGAAGCGTGACCGGAGACCGGATGAGCAATAATAGCTCAAGACGGATCAGTGCACCGTTCATCGGCTCACCTGCCGCGTTGCATGCAGGATGGCCCAGCGGGCGAAAAGGACCGCGAAAAATGCCTGTGCAGCCAGGATGATGAAGAACAGACCGACCTGCGAACGTGTTTCTGCAAGCCGCGGGAGTTCCATTTTGAAATCTGGAATCTGCTTCCACAATGTCTGATCAGCCAGATAGGGGTCATCGCCTTGATGCTCGCTATATGTGAGGTCATCGTTCAACATTTTCACGATGGTGCGGCGATGTTTTTCGGCAGCAACAGCAAATCGCCGATGATGCGGCAGATCCGTGCCGCTAAGCGCCGCCGAAAGGCGTGTAATTAACAGTCCCGGCATCAGTGTGGATGATGCGGTCAAGACATTCTCCTGATCCTCGTGGATTTTTTCCACCTCGCCGTAAATGGCTTCAAATTTGGGGTGTGCTATCTCTTCGCTATGCTGAAGCTCATAGCCATCATAGCGTATGGGCAGGTTCGCCTTTTCATCTACGCCGTAGCGAGTTAATGCTTTTTGCAGCGTTTCTTCGCGGGCTGCGTCATCCTGAAAGTAGCTGTTTGATGCATCGACAATGCGCTGGTAAGTGGTTGGTCCGTCGACATCCTCATGCACCGTCAGTGCGAATTGTGCTGCCAGGTAAGGCCCGGCAATGATCACTGCTGCCCACAAACCGACCAATATACCTAGCGCACCGCGTGATGTCCGGCAAAGTGCGGATATGCCGACTGCCATTCCCGCAATGGCGATAAAGAAAAGGCCATAAGCCAGTAAAAGCAGCAAGATGCGCTGTGTAAGATCAGATTCAGTCGGTAGATCGAGCGTGGCGATCGCAAAAAGGACGATCAGCATCGTCAAGCCAAGGAGGCCGACAGTATAGAATAGCGCGCCGAAAAGCTTGCCAGCCGCAAAACGCCGGGGATCCAATCCGCTCGCTAGCACTTGTCGTAGCGTGCCGGTTTCTCGCTCCCCCGCTACGCTGCCATGGAGCGCAATAATAAGCAAAAGGGAACCAAATAATATCAGGACCCAGGCCGGTGAAAGTTGCGCCGCCTGTAAACCAGATGGTGCGTCCTCGGCTCTTCGGAATTGCGAGGGGTTTTGGTAATGTCCTTCCATCCAGATCGCGATGCCAGCGGTATCCAGCGTGCCGGGATCGAATAGGCTTAATGCAGGAATTGGCTTGAAAGCATAACGGGAAAAATGCGCTGCCGCGTGAGGGTTGTCGGCACCTTGATCTAACCAGATTTGGCGGTCGGCAACGCTTGCTGCTGCGCGTTCGGCTTCAAATTCCTGGACGCGCTGCGCGCCTAAGATGGTCGCCAGGGTCACGAGTATGAGTACGATCAATAATGTCGCAATCGCAGCCCTCCCCCGCAAAAATGTAAGAAGTTCCAGCCGGGTGAGATAGGTAATCATGAGACGGCCGGTTCTTCTTTCGCCATATGCGCGAGATATAAAGTTTCCAGCTCAGCCGCGTCGACTTGTTTGGCATCCAGCAATTCCACAAGACGGCCGGCTTTCATGATTCCGATGCGCGTGCCGACAAGGCGCGCCCGAAAGATATCATGTGTCGCCATAAGGATAGCCTTACCCTGGTCTTTTAGTGATGAAAGCAGGGTGCAGAAATCATTGGCTGCTGCAGGATCAAGACCCGACATCGGTTCGTCCAGCAAAAGCGCCTCGGCATTTCGGGCAACCGCGATCGCGATACCGACTTTTTGCCGCATGCCCTTGGAATAAGCGTGAGCACGGCGGTGCGCGTCCGCCTGGCTTAGTCCTGTTCTTTCAAGCATCGCCAATAATTCGGTCTGGTCGAGCCTGCGTCCCGAAAGCCGCGTGAAGTGATCAAGATTCTCTAGTCCGCTCAACTGCGGATAAAGGGCTACCTGCTCGGGTATGTAGGCGAGCTTCGGTGCGGTCAAATGGCGTTCGCGGACCGCATCATGTCCAGATACTAAGGCGGCGCCATCGGTGGGACTGAGAAAGCCCAGAAAAAGGTTGATTGTTGTCGTTTTGCCAGCACCATTAGCGCCAAGCAGACAGAGTATCTCGCCACCACCAACTGTCAGATCGAGCGAATGTAGGGCCCGGTTGGAACCAAATGATTTTGAAAGCTGACGCGCTTCTAATATCGCGGGCATCCTGCTCACCATGTTCGCCGTACAGAGATGCTGATAAACCGCCCACGTGCCGACGCATTGACAAAGTCATAACCGATATCGCCGGTAAAACTGTCATTTTCATTCGACAAACCGACCAGACGCGGCGGATCTTGATCGAATAAATTTTGCACCGAGAGGCTAAATTGCGTCCCTTCGCCGCCGACTTTTCCTTCCACCGCGACAGCCAGGTTCAGATCAAAAGTCAGGAAATCGTCAACCTTTCGATCGACGTCAAAACGGTTATCGACATAGTCATCGGCATAGTTGGCGAAGATATTGGCACGCAGCTTGTCATTCGACCAGAACAGACCCATTCGCGCGTTTAAGTTGAGGGGTTGAAACGGGGTATCAAGGCGATCAACCAAGGGCTGCGCGTCCGAACTGCGTTCTTTATATCTGGTTATAAGCACGACATTCGCTTCTGCGCCAATTTGCCCAGTGCCCAGATCGCGGCGGTAATCCAGGCCGAAATCAATCCCTTCATAAACCCGCTCTGTCAGGTTGGTTGTCGATGCGTTATAGATCGCCCCAATCGAAGCAAAGCCGCGATTGTTAAAATCATCCGCAGCTGCGCCGAATGTAAAGATATCGGCCGGTGTCAAGCCAAAGCTGGCAATAGCCGCACGTATCTGTTCCTCATTCGGATTGAGTATGACAAAATCGGCAATTAGCGGATTAGACGGGTCGCGGCTTCCGCTGGGCGAGCCCAAAACGTTACGCAAATCAATATTATAATAGGTTGCGGATAATGTCAGCCCAGGGGCGAAAGTCGGCCGCCAATCCGCACCGACGGTCCAGTAGGTCGACGTCTCCGGGCCTAGATCAGGATCAACGCCCGATAAGAACAGCGTGTTTGAAGCGTCATCTGGAAGGGCATCGACTGTTAAAAAACGGGAAGCGAATATACGATTATCCCGGCGCAGCGTCGTCAGCGGCGCCACTGTAAAGGATGTGCCATAGGTTGCCCGCAAATCGAGAGACGGGACAGGAGCGTAGAGCAAGCTGACCTGCGGATCGATGCTGTCTGCTTTGCCGCCGCGCGCAATATCTTCGCCAGTGGACAGGCTTTCATCTACATTGCCAAAACGTTCATAGCGGCCCGAAATATTCAGCTCCAGCTTGTGAATGCCGGCTATGCCATTGTCTGGTCCAATGAAGGGCAAGTAAATTTCGCCATAGCCCGATGCAACCGAACGGCGATTATCCGAAGCGGGCGAATCCGGCCCCAACACACGCACAAAACGTTCGTAGCGCAATTGACCACCAACCGCTAACCGCGCCGACCCGCCGGGCAGTGCGAATAACGGTCCGTCAAAACGCGGTTCGATGAGTGCAATACGGTTGTCGCGGGAAAATTCGATATTAGCGAATATATTTGTCGGTTCACCCGTGCGGGTATCAATATCAAATCCGTCCAGGTCATTGCGGGAAAAAGTCCCGATAAGCTGTGCCTGCCACGGGCCAATATCGGCGCGCAGTGTCGCGGTGGTCCCATAGGCAAGTGTTTCGATATTTTCTTCCAATGGGACATTTGAACCCAGGACATCGGCAACAAATGGGAATTGAGATGTCCGGCGGGTATCACTGCTCACCAGATAGCTATCGATCAAAAGCTCTACATTTTCCGACAGGTTCTGCCGGATAGCTCCGATGATTGAATGGCGGTTTATGGCTGGTACCAGGCTGGTTCGCGATAAGTCCGGATCCGTAAAATCGCGCTGACCGGCCTGTATCCTATCCTGTTCAAAATAGTCATAAGCGATCAGGGCGGAGCCTGTTTCCCAGCGGACACCCCCGCTTTGGGACAGGTTAATCGTGTTGCCGTCGCCATGCGTGGTGGTGCCGATAAGTGCACGGCTTTCCAGACCTTCATAGTCGTCGCGCAGCGTGAAGTTGATAACGCCGCCCACGGCATCTGCACCGTAAATTGATGATGCGCCAACCGGTACAATCTCAACCCGCTCAATCGCCGCGACCGGAATGAAATTTATGTCCACAAACGTACCATCCCCTTGCGGCGCTACGCGGTGCCCGTTGAGCAAGGTGAGTGCGCGATCCGGCCCGAAGCCGCGAAACGAAACCGCCGATCCGCCGAAAAAAGCGCCCAATGCGCGGCCTTCATCCGATGCAGAACCGCCGCCCGTATTTTGCGGAACCGTGCGCAGAAATTCGGCGAGGCTGGGTGCGCCGCTTCCCAGAATATCTTCCCGGTCAAATGTCAAAAGCGGGACGGCAACCGGTGCGATGCCGCGAATACTGGTACCGGTTACGACAATCTCCTTGGCTTCATCTTCATCATCAACAATGGTGCTAGTATTTGTTTGCGCACTTTCTTCTGGCGTTTGGGCGAGTGCAGATATTGTCACGTTCGCAGCAGAAAGCAAAATAGCGAGACGAAGGCCGTATTTTTTTTGCATAAGTACCATCAGAATTTGAGATTCGTGGGTTTCGTATCAGGTATGATATAACATCTCAAACAGAAATTCTTTCGCGAGTAAATGCCAGCCCATGTGTGGGCTGATGAGAGGCCTATGTCCCGGCATCGACGTTAATACTGGTAAGGCTTCCCGAACCAAGCCGCACGACATTCCGAATATAGAGGGTTGGAAGCAGGGCAAATTCCCTGCTCTTTGGAGACGATTTCCCTGTTAATGCCTGCACCGTTCCTCGTTGTTTTTTAGACGTAGAGTATCGATGCTAAGCACAGGATTGACAGGTTTACAGGACTTTCAGGGCGAAGTTCTTTGACGAAAAAGCAGTAAATTCCCCGGCTTTCTGAGTAAAATTCCTTGGAACAGGGAAAATCGCGCGTTTTAGACCCGTTCTCGACAAACTGCATCGCGCACCACTTTTTCTCAAACTTTAGCAATTCCGATATCCTGTCTGCCCCCCCATAGCCAAATCTCATTCCCTTCTAAGCGGTCTTCTGTTCCCGGTAGGACGGCAACGCTCCCTCCAAAAACGCACTGGCTGATTCCGCGGTGATCGGACGACTTATCAGATAGCCTTGGATGTTATTGCATCCGCGTTGCAGCAATATGTTGACCTGCTCTTGCTCTTCGACGCCCTCGGCTAGTGTTTCCATTCCCAGTGCAGCAGCCAATCCGGTAATGGCTTGCACTATGTCAGCACAACTCTTGTCCTGGACAATATCGACGACAAAACTGCGATCAATTTTGATCTTGTCAAAGGGGAAGCTTCGCAAGTAAGCGAGCGAGGAAAATCCGGTTCCAAAGTCATCCAGCGCAATTCGTACACCGATCACGCGCAGGCTATGCAGGACTTTCAGGGTATCTTCGACATTCTCAATCAACAAGGATTCTGTGATTTCCAGTTCGAGCCGCTCTGGCGGCAGACCGTATCGACTCAGCGCCTGCAACAAGACCGTGCGCAGCCCGTTTGACCGGAACTGAACCGGCGAGACATTGATGGCGATGCGAATATCATCGGGCCACTGTGATGCTTGACGACACGCTTCTTTAATCACCCATTCGCCGATTGGTACGATCAAACCGGTTTCTTCTGCCAACGAAATGAAGTTAATGGGCGAAATCGTTCCTTTGTCAGGATGATTCCATCGGATTAACGCTTCAAATCCGCTTATCTTTTGCCGCTGCGCGTCAAACAATGGTTGATAGTGAAGTTCAAATTGACCTTCCTCTATCGCGCGCTTCAAATCCAGCTCCATCTGCCGCCTTTTTTGCGCCTGGTCGTCCATCCCCTGTTCAAAGAAACGGTAACAGCTTTTTCCTTCATGCTTGGCCTTGTACAGAGCCAGATCCGCATTTTTCATGAGATCTTCGGATGTCAGGCCATCATGCGGAGCAACGGCTATACCAATGCTCGACGTGCTTGGCATCTCGTGTCCGGCAACCGTGAAACTTTTGCTGAATGATCGATCAAGCCGTTCAGCCAACAGGGTGATATTTTCGGAGCTTGCCGCGCCATCCATAAGGATCGCAAATTCATCGCCGCCGAGACGGGCCAGCAAATGTCCGTCGAGAACGTCTTCCATCCGGGCGGCTACTGCCTTTAACAAAGCATCTCCAACGGGATGGCCAAGCGTGTCGTTAACGGACTTGAAGTTATCCAGGTCGAGATAGAAAGCAGCCACCAAATTATCATCACCACATTTTTTCATCGCGGCTTCCAGATGGTCTTTGAAATATTTTCTATTGGGCAGACCAGTCAGAGCGTCATGCAACCCGATATGGGAAATTTCGTCTTCCCGCTCGACAATGGCATCGACCATTTGATTGAAACTTTCGGCCAATCGGCCAATTTCGTCGGTCGAATGTATCTCGACTTTTTTCCGCTGACCTGCCCGAATAAGCTGAGCGGCTTTGTCGAGCTTGGCAATCGGGCGGGTTATGCCTTTGGCAAGAAACCAGCCAGCGCCTACGATGATGAGCAAGCCGACAAGGCTTAGACTGATCAATATCCAGGTAATCGGTCGATAGGCACTTAGGGCATCGCTTAGCGAATGGCGCAGCAGCAATACCGGTTTATGATTGTTGCTCAGGGCTGGAAGAGCGGATGTGCGGTACAGGATCCGTTGCCCTTGCTCGGATAATTCTATCTGACTATCGGTTGTTGACTGGAGGTCGTGTGACAGGCGTGTGCGTTCAACAACCTTGGCGGTAAGTTCGATGGGCGCCAGCTCAGACAATTGAGCCATCTCAGCTTGATCAAGGGGTTTGCCAACAACCAGCCAGCCGAATAAATTAGGGGCTTCGACAGGCGAGGCGACAACGCCGTGATATTGGTCATTGATTTTGATGAGGCCGTTTTCTGCACCTTCGTCTAACGCCAACCACAAACTATCAGTGTCACTATTGGTCAAGGCATCTTGCAGCCCGATCGTATCGCCAGCAAGTGTCATAATGAACGCATTGGGCACGTCCAACCGTTTTTTCAGACTGATCAAAGCGCTCTCAATTGTCGGTTCATCGCCAAGCGCGACGGCTTCCCGGAACCCGAAATCGGCCGCCAAAATATCGGCAGCCGTCGCCATTCTATCGGATTCGAGTTCAAGAACCTTTTCAAATGCTTTGGCATTTGATCGCATTTCATCAGTGATCATTCCGGCCGCGTATCTTTCGATGCCGCCGGTGGCGACCACGATCAGGGCGCCGAATGTCATGATAAACAGCGCAGTATAAAGGAAAGCAATCCGGATCGACAGCGATCCGGACCGCATCAGTCTTGTTATCATCTGCGCAGCGCCAGTTTCACGGTTTGATTGGCAACGCTGCCGGTAATAGCAATATCGATTACCGTTTCGCCGCCGCGAACCCGGTTTTTCGGATGCCAGACTTTAAGCTTGGCGGAACCGCTCGGCAGGCTTGCGATCTGCACCAAGCCATTGTGATCGGTCTTTGCCGCGTAAGGCGTATCAACCACTTTTACAAAGCCCTTCATTTCATCGTGAATATTGCAGCCCAGCGCCACGGTACCGGCAATCGGGAAGTTTTGTGAGCGGGATTGGTCTTTGCCATATAGCTTCATCTCAAATCGGGCTGCTTTCGAAAAGCTATAGACGTTATGGCGAACGCGGTCCCGATTGGGGAAGCTAACGGTCGTGCCCTTACCCACAATGATTGTTCCAGGGTCAAATTGAATGTTGCGCTGGTTCATCACCGCTTTGCCCGATTTGTAGCGAAGCCCGCCGCTACCTTTGGCAGGATAGACCATAATCACAGCATCGCGCACTGGCACGCCATTACCATCCTTAACCGCTACATTGAGGCGCGCACCGGCAGGTGATTGGCTCGATACAACAGAGTTGGAGCCGAAAGGAATAATTGCCACCAGAGCAGCCAGAATGATCGTTAGTCGGTGTTTCATCCTTAATCCTATAGGCAGCAATGATTACTATTCGGATAATTCCTGCCCGGACGCGCAGGTCTCACTTGTTCTTTGAACGGGCTTAAGTTGATTTTAACCACAAGTGACTATCTCACTCCGTCTTATGAAATTCATTCGATTTGCATCCATAATATTTACGGGCGTGATCACAGTTTGTTTAGCCACACCATCCTTTGCCGAGGATTTGAGACCAGGCGGAAAATTGCTGCTCACCAATGGAATCGCCACTGTGGAAGGGTCTTCTGGCGGCGGTCTGGCGAGCTGGAGCTTGATTGCTGGCAATGCGACGAAAGACGGTATCGGCGCATCAGCGCATGTCACGCTAGCGGAGCTGCCGGATTACCGGCTGGATACAGAAGGTGTCGCCGTCGGATTATTTGACAGTGTAGAATTAAGCTACGCGCGGCAAAATCTTAACACCAAGGCTATCGGAGCTGCTCTCGGCCTGGGTTATGGATATAGTCTCAATCAGGATATCTATGGCGCCAAATTGCGCGTGGCTGGGCATGTCGTCTATGGCGATCCGCTAATGCCACAGATAGCGGTCGGTGTTCAGCACAAGCGAAACCTTGACGGCCAAGTCGTAACAGCGGTCGGCGCGGCAGAGACCAATGGAACGGACTTTTACGCCAGCGCCACCAAGTTGTTTCTGGCCCAAAGCATTTTGGCCAATGCCACTGTCCGCTATACCAAGGCTAATCAGGGCGGATTACTGGGCTTCGGTGGAGACCAGAATAACTCACGTTCCTTGGAATTTGAAGGATCGGTTGCCTATCAACTGTCCCGCAAATTTGTAGTCGGCGGAGAATATCGGAGCAAACCAAACAATCTCGGCATTGCCCGTGAAGATGACTGGTTCGACGTTTTTGCCGCTTACGCCATCAATCGCAATTTGACCATTGCCGGTGCCTATGTCGATTTGGGATCCATTGCCACCGCCGATAACCAGCGCGGTGCTTTGCTCTCGCTTCGCGCTTCATTTTGAGGACATGATAGCATGATTTTTTCAATCGCTTTGTTGATGGCTGTTCAAGAAGCGCCGTCTCCTGTCTTTGATGATAGGGAAACGCGCGATCCCGTGACCGGGGAGTTTCCGGTCGAGCCCTATGAAGAAAGTAACGAAAATGCAGGCACTCGCCAATTTTCCGGTACGTCTATGGCTCAAGCTTTCGGAGGCCAAAAGGGCATTCAACGCATTGCCGACCGACTTGTCGATATTAGTATCGAAGATCCACGGATTCGTGATATCTTCAAAGGTCAGGATATGGTCCGCCTGCGCCGCACTCTCTTTGAACAATTCTGTTTTATTCTCAACGCCGGGTGCGACTATTCCGGCAGAGACATGCGTGCCGCTCATAAAAACATGGGCATCCAGATGGCCGATATGAATGCTCTGGTTGAAAATTTGCAGATAGCGATGGAAGAGGAAAATGTGCCCTTCCGGAAGCAGAACCGTTTTTTGGCAAAGCTTGCGCCGATGAAAAAGGATGTAGTCGAGCGTTAGAAGCGTCCCCGTTTCAAAATTGAATCAATATTTGGCAATTGAATCGCTTCAATGTCGGGAGATGTTGGTATGATGGCGTTGATCGGTATCGGATCGCTTGCCGAATAATCCCAATAGGGATCCCATTCTGTAGCGATTTCGTAGATATGCCGAAAGCCTGAAATTATTATCTCGCGTTCGGGCAATTTCAGGTTGCGATATGCCAGATGATGCGCTCGCCATCGTGATGCGCTTTGACCATCAAAACCTTTATTATGTATCGCATTGATAAGAACAAGCGCGGTGCATCCGACGAAGCCGCTATTTTGCGGATCATGTGAGGCCAGTTCGATGACCTCGGCCGGGAACCAGCTTTCGCCGCTGCGAATTCGGCAATCTGACGATTCCAAAAGTCGATTGAGGCTGACCAACTGCTTTTTGGCATCAGCCCCGTAATCAGATTCCGCAATTTCACACCGTTCACGCGGGCTTAGTGAGCGTGCTAATTCCATCAAGGCGTTTAAAACATCATCCGTCATAAGAGTTGTGCGATCAGAAGCAGTGGGGTTTACCAGTTTGGATATCAGTGGGTGTTCTTGCGCCTGCCCAAAACCATTCATCAAAGCGGCCCGAACAGGGGGCATCGCTTGTCTGTAATTGTCTGAAAATTCGTCCCACTCCAGATGAAAATCACGCGCGCGCTCCGGATTTTCAAAGCAATCAAGTAGGCCTACACATGTTGCAAATAGAAACTCAGTCCTACTGTCATTTGGCAAACTTGCCTCCAAACGAAGATGAGCCAAGAATTCCTCCGTCAGATTCAGCCTCCGTTGCATTGTTGCGCTGTTTGTGAAGTTCGCAATGCCCTGAGCAAGTAAAGCTTCTTGGAACGTCAATTCGCGCGGCATGATATGAAGGAGATACAGAATTGCCGAATGAAGATCTGACAGGGACTGAAATTTTCGAAAACACATATTGTTTTTCCGCTCACTTCTCGATGTTCGCCCTGCATCTGGCTCTTTTATACCTCTGATCCGATAGAGTTACAAAACCAATTTTGGCAAATTACCGGCGTTCCGGTCGAAACGCGACGATGTACAAAAAACTTCAAGCCTTGCAACTTGATCGCCGTACCGCCAAATAACCGATATGACAGAAGCACCCTTGAAGGCTGTGATCATTCCGGTCACGCCGCTCCAGCAAAATTGCACTTTATTATGGTGCACCAAAACCAACAAAGCCGCGCTTAGCGATCCGGGAGGCGATCTCTCACGGCTTAAGGCAGCGGTGGCGGAACATGGCGTTGATCTCGAAAAAATCATTATAACCCATGGTCATCTCGACCATTGTGGTCAGGCCGGTATGCTTGCTGAAGAATTGGGACTGCCTATCGAAGGTCCGCATAAGGATGATCTGTTCTGGATTGAACAATTGGATGGAGACGGCGCGCGATATGGGATGGAGGCCAAAAGCTTTGAACCGGATCGATGGCTCAATGACGGCGATCAGGTCACGGTGGGCGATTTGGTGCTCGACGTTATCCATTGCCCCGGCCACACGCCGGGCCACGTGATTTTCTATCACCAGCCATCCAGGCTGGCTGTTGTTGGCGATGTTATATTTCAGGGATCTATCGGACGCACCGACTTTCCGCGCGGTAATCATCAGGATTTGATAGACGCGATCACCCAAAAGCTCTGGCCGCTCGGTGACGATGTCACTTTCATTCCGGGCCATGGTCCAACCAGTCAATTTGGCTATGAGCGCAAGACCAACGCGTTTGTGGCAGATGATGTGTTGGCTGCGCGATAGGGGTTAGTCGGTTATCCGTCGCTTATTTTGGGGCCTATCTCCTGATTATGCCGCGCGCGCGGTTTGTCGGTAGCCGAGATAGACGAATATCAGCGCGATGGTCGCTGGCACTGTCTGCACGACAATGATTTTCTGCGATACCGTAACCGCGCCAAAGATCCCGGCAACGGCGACGAATGATAAGAAGCAAGTGGCAACCTTGAACCGCCATTCGGCATTTCTGATAAAAAGCGACCATGATAGTCCGGCGGCCAAGAACGCATTATACAACCCTTGGTTTGCCGCCATGGATTGGGTCGGCTCGAACAAGTTCATGGGTAAGGTCGAAAAAACTTCGGGTCCCCGTGTTGTCCAGGCAAATATCTCAAACCATGCAATATAGAAATGGAGCGCGGCAATCAGGCCGACTAATAGCATTGCAATTCTGTTCATTTCTTTGCCTTCCTGGTCACGGTGAAGAAGGCTAGCAGCTTTAGTGGTGGATGTTAAACGACGGCTGGTTTTTCCTACGGTTGATCCGTTGTTACGGTGCTGTTCTTGTCGGAATGCTTTTAAGGAAAAATTTATATTCCAGCCATTGCAGCGCAAAGGCAGCCAGCGCCAAAGCCATAGCATATATAAGGATCGTGTTGAAAACAGGTTTTGTCATCCATAGTGATGATCATGGATGGCAGCGGTGGCGTCAATCCCTTTCAAAAACGATCTTGATATCGGGTTCGGTCATGGCGTCCACCGCTTCGGAAAAGGGAACGGACCGGGAAATCACTTCATCGGGATTGATGGTTCCGCAATGGGCGCAGTCAAGGATATGATCTATTTCTGTGCGGGCATGAACGCGGCCAATCGTATAGGTGATGCCTTTCATATACATGGACCGCAGCGGAACACTTGCTTTCGCGCCCATGCCTGCGAACACGCCGCTGCAGGTGCCGCACGGCTGGGTGGATCGTATTGCAAAGGTCAGCGCGTCTGGCAAGCCGGCTGCTTCCACCACAATCGGAAATTCTTCGATGGCTCTGAGGTCCGGACCATATTGGGTCTCGATCACCTCTGCGCCAAGCGCCTTGGCTTTGGCTAACCGGCCTGCATCATAGTCGCGATAGACGATGCGGCCAGCGCCGAGCGCGCGAGCGGCCTGCACCGAAAACAGGCCGACACTTTGTGCCAGGCCGCCGACGATCAATATATCTGCACCCGGTCGCTTCGCCAGCGGTTCTGCCACCGTGCGATAGCCATCGACGGCATTGTCAGAAATGGCGGCGGCGCCGGTGATGGAAACACCATCTGGTATTTTCACCAACATGGCATCGGCAAAGGGCACGTTGATCAGATCACTCAGTCCGCCGCCCCATTTCCGGTCACCTGTCGGGGCGAAGCCATAAGCTGCAAAAGGCTCCACTGCGGCGCAAGCATTGGTAAAGCCACGCCGACAATTGTCGCAAGTTCCGCAACTAATCTGGAACGGCACAATTACGCGGTCTCCCGGAGCAAAGCCTTTGACGCCATCCCCGACATCCACGACCTCTCCGGCAATTTCATGACCAAAGGCGAAGGGCCCTTGCATGGGATACATGCCGCTGGCCATATAAAGATCGAGATCGCAGCGGGTGACGGCAAGCGGCCTTACAATCGCTTCGCCTGCGTTTTGGATGACGGGCGCGGCGATCTCGTGCCATTCAAACTGTTCGGGTTTGATGAAGGTAAGCTGTTCTATGCTGGCCATGATCCAATTTCCTTTGCGCTGGATCGTCAACCAATTAGATTGATAGAGGAATTAACAAATTTGAATAACCATTATTCATTTATGAATAGCGCTTGCTGGTATATGGAAAGATTATGACAATCGACTGGGACACTGTGCGCTGCTTTATCGAAGTGGCCGAGAAACGTTCACTCATGGCCGCTGCCAATACGCTTGGCATGTCGAATGCGACATTGGGGCGGAAAATTGATGCGCTGGAAGTGGCAACGGGATTGCAACTGATCCTGCGCGGCCCGGGCGGTGTGGCCTTGACTGATCAGGGCAAGGAAGTGCTGGCATTGGCAAAGGCGGGCGGTGACCATCTGTTTCAGATGGAGCGGTTGGCATTTTCGTTAAAATCCGATCGCCGGGCCTTGCCTATCCGAATATCGACGACCGAGACGATGGTGTCGGCGGTGCTGGCTCCGCATCTGTCATTGCTTTGGGATAAACATCCGGGTCTGGTCGTTGATCTGATTATGTCGACAGAATTGGCTGATCTTAACAGGCGAGAGGCGGATATCGCCGTCCGCCTGGCGCGTCCGAAAAGCGAGGGTCTAATTACCCGAAAACTGCCCGAAATCACCGCTGGTCTCTATGCTTCGACAGGTTATCTCAACGGCCGCGATCCCGGCAGCCTGGACTTGCGCCACGAAAAGCTCGCGGGTCTGGATGATCAATTTGGCGATATCCCGGAATCGGTGTGGATCAGACAGCATGAATTGCAACAAGCATTGTCGGTACAATCCAGCAGCATTTATGCCCTGATGGAAGTAGCGAAATCTGGCGCGGCCATTGCCATGGTGCCTGACTTTCTGGCCCAGCGTCATGGGTTGTTCCGTGTTTCCGCGCCTCCGATACCGGTTCGTAAACCGTGGATTGTTTTTCACCGCGATAACCGGCGCAATCGCGAGATCAGGGCTGTCCGCGACTGGATTGTCGCGTGCTGCCAGAATAGTTTTACGCTTTCCTAGTCAGCTGCCTTTGCCGCATCCGCCCGCATCACCTTGCCGTAAATCCAGCCGATACCGATCAGCGCGATGGCAAGGCCAAGGAAGGACAGGATTCGCAACAGGCCTTCCAGTTGCGCGGCGTCGATTACAAACACTTTGAATGTAACAACGATCATCAAGAGTAGACCAGCGATCCGCAGCAAGGCATTGGTGGTCTGGATACCCCTGGCCAGCCAAGCAATGGCAAGGACAAGCAGCCCAGCACTATAAAGATAGGTCTCGGTAGAGGTGAACGGCGGCGTGGCTATATCTGTGCCATGGACGGCCTGACGCACGGTGACCATGACAGCGGCGATGGCGGCAAACAAGCTGCCAATTTCCAGCGGTTTGACCAGCGTGGGTAAGGCGGCCGTCACTGTCTCGGTTCGGGCATAGAGCCACAGCCATAGCATCGCGGCGGTAAAGTGCAGTGTGCCCAGATTGGCGACCGGTGCAGGTCCCATCGCCTGTTTGACGCTGGTCGGACTGAGCAGCAACAGGTCGAAATAGACGAACCGGAACAGCGCCAATCCAGCCAATGCAAAGCCCAAGGATTTGAGCGGTATGGCGAATTTCTCATCCCACGTCCGCCTCAACAACAGCCAACCGCCCAGTGCCAGCGCATGGGTGAAGACTGCACGCTCGGCAAAGCCATAAGCAACGAAATCCTCAATCGGGCCGATGGCGAGCGGCTGTTTGAGAAGCATATAGGCAAAACCACCCGCACCGATCAGGCCGAAACCAGCAATGATCTTCGACAATATTTTGCCGAACGGATCGCGAAAGAAAAAGGCTATGCCGGCAATGGCGATGGCCGGAAGCAACAGTTCGACGATGGAGGGGCCCAATTCCGGCAAATAGGAATAAAGGTCGGTTTGGCCGGCAAGCGAGCTAAAAAGGCTTTCGATCAAGCCGAAGGAATCGACCAGCATGATCAGGCCTCCGAAACCTATAGCGACGGCTGACTGTATGATCACGGCCTTGCGCGCTATGAAACGAGCCCAGAATGCAAGCCCGGCGGCCACGGCAATCGCTACAAGCGCTCCGAGGCTTTCGGGTGTCCATATCCACAGCGCTATGGCTATCAATATGGCGGTCAAACCACTGGCCAATGGCGGAGGCAGAAAACCGGTTTCGGCGCGTGTCCGCCACGCCATGAAAGCCGTGGTAATCGCGGTCAACAGGCAAGAAATGGCCCAGCTATTCTGGCTCCAGCTCAGATCGCCCAAAGCATAGATTAAAAGCAATATACTGGTTGGCGCGGCCAGGCCGATGACTGCCCATATCCAACCATCCTTTTCCCGCAAGGCAAAGAAATGACCCGCTGCGCCAAATAATACGGCCAAGCTTATGGCCGCAAATAGCTGAGTCTGGTCGGCTCCTGTATTTGAGAATGCCGTCGCAATCATCGCCAGAGACAGGGCAAATGCGCCCGCCATGGCCGGCGTCAGATCCTTGTCGCGCCAGGCAAGCGCAATGGCGAAGATGGCGAGCACACCAAAGAATAGCCAGCTGACCAGCGAGAATTGAATGAGCGGCGCAAGCGTGACAAGCTGCAACAGGCCGACAGCCAGCGGGATGGCCTGCATCACGGGTTTGGGAATCCCGAAGCTGGTGCCAGTGCGCGACAGGGTCAGCACACCGCCAATTGCGAGCAGCACGATAAAGGCGCCAACAAAGGGCACATCGCCGCTCAAATCCATGAACAGGAGGGCGGTTGTCCAGAGCACGCTGCCGCCCGTAGCGAGGAGAGCAAGCCAGGCCCAACCGCGATGGATAGCGAGACCGAACAGACCCGCCGTGAAAACGCCGAGATAGATGAGCAAGGGAGCGACCGATTCCGGTCCCAGCCCGGCGACATAGGGTGCCGCGAAACCACCCAGCAAGCCCATGATGGCGGTTGGCGGACCGTGGCGCTGTGAAAGCACGAACGCCAATATGGTGACCGCAATGACGCCGCCAAGAGCGCCGTAGAGGCTTAACAAGCCATATAGTTCGCTGGCCATGTACAGCGTGGCGTAGAGCACAGCGATCCCGGCACCGGCGATGCTGTGGCCGATGCGGACGTCGTCGGTGAATATCTTACCGAATTTCGGGATTTTATAGCCGAATTCGCTTAAACCGATGAGCAGCAATCCGAACAAAGCCGCCGTGGCACAGCGTGCAGCGGGGCCGAATAATCCCGCTTCGATGGAAAAGCGGACGAGAAAGAAACCGGCAAATATCAGCGCGATACCGCCAATCCAGATCGGCAGCTTTCCGCCGATAAGGTCTTCAAATCGTTTGGCGGCACTGGGACGCGGTGGCGATGGCGGCGATGGTGGTTCGGTGCTTGTGGGCGTTGGCGAGGGTGCAGCAGGCGACGTTGGTTTATACACGCGCCGGGATGGTTCGGGCGCCGGCTCGGCGACACGGTCTGGCTTTGTCGCTATTTTGGCAGCGCGCCTTACGGGGGTAGCCGGTTCCTGCTGGATATCAGTCTGTTTGAGGGGTTCCGCTGCCTCGGTCTGATGGGCTTCGCCCGCAACTTTTCGGGCGTGATTCTCAAGAGCTTCAATACGCCGGCGAAGAGAGGCGATGGTGCTGCGTGAGTCGAAAACCAGCACCAACAGGATGACGGTCCCTGCAAAGACAAGTATCTCCATGCACTTACTCTCCGTTTAGCAGGTATTTCTGCCAGAATAGCAGCGACGCCCAGAACTGATAGTCTGCATTTGCCTTTTTGCGAAACCCGTGTCCTTCATTTTTCGCCAGCAAGTGCCAGGCTGGCCGTTTATTGGCGCGTACCGCCTCCACAATTTGATCGGCTTCACTGGCCGGTACCCGCGGGTCATTGGCACCGGTGACGACCATCAAGGGGATATCAATTTCACTGGCGCGGCGCAGCGGGCTGATTTCTTCGAGCTTTGCGCGATGTTCCGGGATTCGCTCATCGCCATATTCCACCCGGCGCAGGTCCCGGCGATAAGGCTGGGTATTTTCCAGAAACGTGACGAAATTGGAAATGCCGACCACTTCCAGTCCGGCTTTGAGCTGATCGCCATAGCGCAGCATGGATGCCAGCGTCATATAGCCGCCATAGCTGCCACCGGTGACAGCGATGCGGCGCTTGTCGATGCGTTTGTCTTTGCGCAAGTGAGAGAGAAAGGCACCGATATCCTTGACGCTGTCTTCCCGCCGGAACGGACCATTGTCCAGCGCGACAAAACGCTTCCCGAAACCGGTAGAGCCGCGCACATTGGGATAGAAAATGGCAATACCAAGTTCATTGATCAGATAATTATTGCGGCCCAGAAAGCGCGGTGTCGCCTGACCTTCCGGTCCACCGTGGATATTAATAATCAGCGGGCGTTTGCCCTTATGCTTTGCGGTATCGGGGCGATAGAGAAAGCCCGACATTTTTTCGCCATCGAAACTGGTAATTTCGATCAGTTCCGGTGCGACATTCTGGGCGGCGTCAAGCCCGCCCGTTTCGCTTTTCGTCCAGCGTGTGATCGCCAGTGTTTCCGGGGTGAGGCTATAGCTATCGCTGCCCCCTTGGTTGGCGTTGAAGGTGAAACCCAATTCCCCCCAGGGCGCGAATTTTATGCTGCCGATAACGCCGGGGCCCAGATCGGACACCACGCGGATCTCGCCATTTTGCGTGTCGTATATCTTCAGGACCGATCGCCCTGCCTGATTGACTTCATAGGCGATCCAGCGGCCATCTTTGCTGATGTCAAAGTCGGAGATGTCCCAGATTTTCTCATCAACAATCGGCTCAAACATGGATGTTTCAATATTGACCGTGCCAAGACGCTGAACGTCGCTGCCATCATCGGAAGCCGCCCATAGCCGTCCATCCGGCGCAAATTGCAAACCGTTATAGGCAACCGGATTGCTGCTATTTGTCAATTTGCGCGATGTGCCATTGGCAATGTCGATCAAATAAAGCTGGTTGTCGGTAATCGAGACATAGTTGAACACCAGCAGATGTTTGTCATCTGGCGAAAAGTCGATTGGAAACCAACCACCGCCAGTTGACGCGACCAGCATGGTCGCTCCTTCTGGTTTGGCGGGGTTCATTAGATAGATGTCATTATATAGCCCGGTACGCTTGTTTGAACCGAAAGCGAGCAAGTTCCCCTTGCTCGACCATGGGCCCAGGCTGTTGCGGCTTTCGCCATCGGTCAGCATTTTCGGAATACCGTTTTCCAGCGCAAAAATCTGGTTCACTTCATTGCCGCCAATGTCCTTTTGGAACAACAGGGCAGAGCCATCGGGCGCATAGCCAGCCGAGCGCGCAGGTTCATTGCCAAAGGTCAGTTGTTCGCGCCTGGCGCCTGGTGTCGCTATCCGGTGCAGCTGGCTGGTATCAGCAAAGCGGGTGCGCACCAGCATCGCCTTGGTTTTCGGGTCCCAATCGACAAAAGCGGCGGTTCGGAATTCCATATAGGGCCGGGTCTTGTCGACAATGGCCTTGGGAATGCCCGGTACTTGGTCGGCGACCAATGCGGCGGGTTTGGGAGCAATCGCGTCAGTATTTTTATCTGCTGCAAGGGCAGCCGGAGCGAAGAGTTGCAATGACGCAGCGACCAGCGCGCCGATAAATGTGATGCGCATCAGGCGCTTCTCCCTGTTTAGATTCGTTCATGCTTATGGACGAACGGTATAAAAAGCAATTAGGGGAGGGGGATGGTCCCAGACAACAGTCCTTTCATATTGCTTGACGATGCCCGTGAGGGAGGCGATGCGGCACCGGCTCGTCTCTATCGCAATCCGGTCCAGATAGTGGAGGTGCGAAAACCGGACGATCTGGATACGGCTTTGGACAGTTTGGCCAAAGCACAGCAACGCGGGCTGCATGCTGCGGGCTACATGTCCTATGAAGCAGGAATGGCATTGGAAGACCGGTTGTTGGATCGCCTGCCCGGACATCGGCCTTGCCCACTGGCATGGTTCGGTTTGTTTGAAGACTATACCCTGTTGCAACCAGATGAAGTCATCGATCAGCTTCCGGATCCGAAAGGTGCTTGGTTAGGGACATTGCGACCCGGCGTGACCCGGCGGGAATATGACCGCGCCTTTGCCAAGGTGCAGGATTATATTATTGCTGGTGATATTTATCAGGCCAATCTGACATTTCGGGCTCATGCGCGGCGGGCCGGCCATCCTCTCGCGCTCTATGCCGCGATCCGTGACCGCGCCAAGGCTGGCTATGGCGGCGTTGTTTTTGATGGCAAGGACTGGATCTTGTCTTTTTCCCCGGAACTGTTTTTTGCAATGAAAGACGGCCGGATCACGGCCAAACCGATGAAAGGGACAGCAGCGCGGGTGAAGGATGCAGCCGCTGATCTGTTGGTTCAGGCGGAGATGCTCAATGACCCCAAACAGCGCGCCGAAAACCTGATGATCGTCGATCTGCTGCGTAATGACCTGTCGCGTGTGGCAGAGCCCGGCAGCGTAAAGGTGCCAGAGCTTTTCCATGTCGAAACCTATCCCACGATTCACACGATGACTTCGACCGTGACCGCGCAACTCAAAGACGGTCTCGATGCGGTTGATGCGCTGCGCCAGATATATCCGTGTGGCTCGATCACTGGTGCGCCGAAAATCCGGGCGATGGAAATTATCGATGAACTGGAAAAGGACCAGCGCGGGATCTATTGCGGGTCGATCGGCCGGATGGATGCCAATGGCGATGCTGCCTTCAATGTCGCTATCCGAACATTTTACCTCGAAATGGACCAAGATACCCTTTCCATCGGCCTCGGCTCTGGCATAGTTGCAGACTCTGTTGGGGGCGACGAGTGGCGGGAATGTCTCGCCAAGGGGAGATTTGCGGCCGTGGATGTAGGCGTGGATACAGACGTAAGTGACGCTGTGGACCTGATTGAGACGATGGCGTTTGACCCCGAACGCGGCATCCTGCGCCTTGAAGCGCATCTGGAACGGATGAAAGCCAGCGCCGCTGCCTTGGAGTTTGAATTTGACCGCCACGCCGCGCGCAACATGATACAGGCGATCACCTTTCATCAGGATCAACCCGCCAAAGTCCGGTTGATGCTGTCACGATCGGGCGCGATTGCAATTGAATTGCAGCCCATGCCCGAACCGCTAAGTGAGCCTGTATCGGTCAGGTTGGTGCCAATGTCCGCCCATCCGCAAGATTACCGCCTGCATCACAAGACGAGCGACCGCAGTGTCTATGCCGTGCCCGGTCTAAACGGCCGCGATCATCCCATATTCCATGACTCGCAAGGCTATCTGACTGAAGGCGCGATCTGGAGTATATTTGTCGAACGCGACGGCAAGCTGTTGACGCCGCCGCTTGGACGCGGTGTGTTGCCCGGGATCTTGCGCGGTCAATTACTGGAAAGCGGCGATGCGATCGAAGCGGATTTGCAGGCTGGAGATTTGGATAGCGGTCTCTATATTGGAAATAGCTTACGCGGTCTGGTGAAGGCTGAACTCGCCTAAACAATCCATTCGCTTTTGACGGAGATACTCATGACTGATCATCTGGAAACCATGGCTGTGCATGCTGGCACGGAACCCGATCCCACCACAAACGCCCGGATCACACCCATCTATCAGACCGCGTCTTATGTTTTCGACGATGTCGATCATGCCGCGGACCTGTTCAATCTCGACGCGGTGGGCAATATTTATACCCGCATCATGAACCCGACCAACGGCGCGCTGGAAGGCAAGATTGCCGCCATGGAAGGCGGAGCGGCCGCGTTGGCAGTGGCCTCGGGTCATGCGGCGCAACTGCTGATTTTCCACGTGCTGATGGACCCCGGTGCGCACATCGTTGCGGCGAAGAAACTTTACGGCGGTTCGCTCAACCAGCTGGCGCATAGCGTCAAGAAATTCGGCTGGAACGTGACTTTTGTGGATGCGGACATATTGGATGAGGTCAAAGGCGCGATTACCGATGATACGCGCTGTGTCTTTATCGAAAGTCTCGCCAATCCGGGCGGCGTGGTGCAAGATATAGCTGGCATTGCCGATATCGCCCATGCGGCGGGCATCCCCCTGATTGTCGATAATACCATGGCTTCCCCTGCGCTTTGTCGCCCGATTGAGCATGGAGCCGATATAGTCGTGGAAAGCGGCACAAAATTCCTTGGCGGTCACGGCAACAGCATAGCGGGCCTGATCGTGGACAGCGGCAAATTTGACTGGACCAAAAGCGAGAAATTCGCGTTTCTCAACCAGCCCAATCCTTCCTATCACGGCAAAGTTTTTACCGATGCCTTCGGCCCGATTGCCTTCATATTGGCGGCCCGCGCCCTGTCTTTGCGCGACCTGGGCCCTGCCTTGGCACCGTTTAATGCGTTTCAGGTTTTAACCGGCATGGAAACGCTCACCCTGCGGATGGAGCGGCATTGCGACAACGCGCTTGCCCTGGCGAAATGGCTGCAGAGCCGTGATGAGGTAAGCTGGGTCTCCTATGCTGGACTGCCCGATAGTGATTATCACGCGCTGGCCCAGAAATATCTCGGGGGCAAAGGCGGCGCGGTTTTCACCTTTGGCCTGAAAGGCGGATATGATGCGGGCACTCAGTTGGTTTCTGCCGTGAAGATGTTCAGCCATCTCGCCAATATCGGCGATACCCGTTCGTTGATCATCCATCCCGCCTCAACCACGCATAGCCAATTGTCTGGAGACGAGCTGGTTGCCGCTGGTGCTGGTCCGGACGTCGTGCGCGTCTCCGTTGGTATCGAGCATATTGACGATATTATCGCGGATATGAGCCAGGCGCTCGACGCGCTGTAATGGCTGACGGCGACGGCGAATATATCTATGACGAAGATAGTGGCGAGTGGCTGAGCCCTGAAGAGGCAGCAGCCAAAGCCAAGGGACCGGATGTTGTTGACGCGGTCGGCAATCTCTTGGCCGATGGTGATGCGGTAACCCTAATCAAGGACCTGAAGGTCAAAGGCGCAGGGCAGACGCTGAAGCGTGGTACGCTGATCAAATCCATCCGGCTTACTGGTGATGCGCAGGAAATTAATTGCAAGCATGAGGGGATTAAAGGCCTCGTCCTGCGCGCGGAATTTGTGAAAAAGCGCGGCTGAACCAATTCTGCTTTCCTACATAGGTCTGCCTCTGGTAAGTCAGGGCGGTGATAGAACCAAACTCGGCCTTTTGGACGGTATCATCGTCCTGTTTGGGCGGCTCGGCCTGTCGCTCCAGAGGCTCCGTTCAACAGAATTTCACCCCCGTTTTGCGTATTATTTGTATAATTTCTCAACCGAAGACGAATTAAAATCACAATAAAATGATGGTACGGGCAATCTCCCTGTTGCAGCAGGCTTGCATTGATATTAGGCATCGCTCGCACGCCTTCCATATAGGACCCACCCGATGACCAAAATTTCCCAAGCCCTCGGCAGAATACAGCCCTCCGCAACCATGGCCATGTCTGGCCGGGTTACCGAACTCAAGGCACAGGGCATTGACATTATAGGCCTGTCTGCTGGCGAACCGGATTTTGACACGCCGGATTTCGTCAAGGAAGCAGCGATCAAAGCCATTCGCGATGGCGATACGAATTACACAACAGTTGATGGCACAGCGGCAGTGAAAGAAGCGGTCGCCGCCAAATTTCTGCGTGATAATGATTTGACCTATGCGCCTTCCCAGATTTCCGTGAATAGCGGTGGCAAGCACACATTGTTCAACGCGTTGGTCGCGACGCTGGATGCTGGCGATGAGGTGATTATTCCCGCGCCATATTGGGTCAGCTATCCCGACATGGTCAATTTTGCTGGCGGTACGCCCGTCATCATCGCGGCAGGCGCGGACCAGAATTACAAGATCACACCGGACCAGCTCAGCGCCGCGATCACGCCGAAAACGAAATGGCTGATCCTGAACTCACCATCTAACCCAACCGGGGCGGCCTATAGCGGTGAGGAGTTGAAGGCGCTGGGCGAAGCGTTGCTACCGCATCCACAGGTGATGGTGATGACCGACGATATGTATGAACATATCTGGTATGCCGATTTCCCGTTCACCACCATCGCGCAGGTTTGCCCCGATCTTTATGATCGCACGTTAACGGTCAATGGCTGTTCCAAGGCTTATGCAATGACCGGGTGGCGGATTGGCTATTCCGGTGGCCCCGAGTGGCTGATCAGCGCGATGCGCAAGCTGCAGTCGCAATCAACCTCCAATCCCAGCTCCATTTCTCAGGCGGCGGCAGTGGCTGCGCTCAACGGCCCACAGGATTTTCTGGCCGACCGTAATGCCGCGTTTTTGAAGCGCCGGGATCTGGTCGTGTCGATGCTGAATGATACACCGGGCCTCAATTGTCCGACGCCAGAAGGCGCGTTTTATGTCTATCCTGATGCGAGCGAGTTGATGGGAAAGACCACGCCAAAGGGCAAGACGATCGAGAATGATCAGGATCTGATCGGCTATTTTCTGGATGAGGCAAAGGTGGCGGCGGTTCACGGTGCAGCCTTTGGTCTGTCTCCTGCTTTCCGGGTCAGCTATGCAACATCGGAAGATATTTTGAGGGAAGCGTGCACGCGGATACAAAAGGCGTGTGTGGCGTTGGTTTGATTTAACGGGGTTTTTGTTTGACCTCAGGCGCCGGGCGGGCACATCCGTGCCCTTGGCTACGCGAGCGGCCGGTCGGCCTTGCCTCGCTGCGCTCGGACGATGCTCCTGAGGGCAGGAATAGGGTGCTCGCTCTCGATCTGTGCTCCGCACTTGATGCGGAGCCTAGGTTAGACGGGCGTGACGGCCATCCTGGGCTCCGGGTCGGGGCCCGGAGCACGGCAGTGATGGCTGGGAAGTTGTCTAACAACTCAAACTTGCTACCAAACCGACGCGAAGCGGAGGCAAGGCTGACCGGCCGCCCGAGCTTATGCGAGGAAAGCCAAGGGCACGGATGTGCCCGCCCGGCGCCTGAGGTTAAATAAAGAATCGGTCCAATAAACAATTCCTTCACCCGCTAAAACTGAATGTCGTCCTGTGACGGTGTTCACAGCCGGGAAAGCAATCCTATATTATTAGTGTAACCAATTCAGGGGTCGCTCCGAACAGAGGGTAACCACAAGGAACAGAAAATGCCGAACTTTTTGAAATCAGATCTGACTTACAGCTTAAGCGGTGGCTTTATCCTGGGCGCGCTTATGTTATTCTTCATGCAACCAAATGAAGAGCAACAAAGTTATGATCAGACGGTATCTTCATCGGTCAGTGCCTTTGACGCAGCCCACAGCGTTGACGTTTTAAGCTAAACCAGATCAGAAACGGGGCGTTTGATATGAATAGTGTTTTTCCCAAATTGGCTATTGCCGGGGCCAGTCTGGCCACTTTTGCGGTCTTGTGGACCAGTATCGACGCATCCTCTCTGGAAGAACAAAGCCGCTCTAACCCATTCGTGAGCGAAGCCCATGCGGCTGAAAAAGTAACGATCATCCCCGCGCCCCGTGTTGATGCGGCGGAAAAGGGCAAGCGCGCCGTTGCGATATTCGCCGGCGGCTGCTTCTGGGGCGTTGAGGGTGTTTTTGAACATACTAAGGGCGTCATCAGCGCCGTATCCGGCTATCATGGCGGGACCAAGCGCAGCGCCAATTACAAGCTGGTAAGCGCTGGCTTGACCAATCATGCCGAGGTGGTTCGCGTGGTCTATGATCCGACTGTCGTCAGCTATGGTCAATTGATGCAGGTATTTTTCTCGGTCGTCGCTGACCCGACAATGCTAAATGCGCAAGGCCCTGATCGCGGCAAACATTATCGCAGCGCGCTCATTCCCACCAGTAACGCCCAAGCCAAGGCGGCCCGCGCGTATCTGAAACAATTGGATAGCGGAAAATATTGGAAACGACCAATCGTGACCAGGATCGAACCCTATAAAGCCTTCTATCCGGCAGAAACCTATCATCAGGATTTCATGCAGAAAAACCCCCGCCAAGGCTATATCGTTCGGTGGGACAAGCCAAAGGTTGCCAATCTCAAGCGTCATTTCGCGAAACAATATCGCGCCCGACCAGTGAGTTAGAGGCAGCACGGCAATTCCGGCACCGAAAGTCGCGGCCATTTAACCTGGCATTAGTTTTGCCGTGTTATTCATAAACAGAATCGCACGGCAATACGGACAAACCCATGGTATCGCAAAATTTCGAATTTGCTATCGCGCTGGCGTCGATAATCGTTGGTGTGGCTTTCATCTGGGTTGCGCACAAGCATCCCAACTAATCGCCTCACCGGACTATTTAGGGCACAGCACCATCAGCATCTGACGGCCTTCCAGTTTGGGATAGGCTTCGACCTTGGCGGTTTCTTTGGTGTCTTCCTGAACCCGTTGCAGCAATTGCATACCGAGCTGCTGGTGTGACATTTCACGGCCGCGGAAGCGCAAAGTGACTTTGACCTTGTCACCATTGTCGATGAACTTGTTCACATTGCGCATCTTCACCTGATAATCATGATCGTCGATATTGGGACGCATCTTGATTTCTTTGACATCCTGAACCTTTTGGGTCTTGCGCGCTGCATTGGCCTTTTTCTGGGCCTCATATTTGAACTTGCCCACATCCAGGAATTTCGCAACGGGCGGTGAGGCGTTAGGAGAAACCTCTACCAGATCGAGGCCAACATCCTTGGCCCGGTCAATCGCTTCGCCGGTATTCATGACGCCCAGGTTTTCACCTTTGTCGTCGATGACCCGAACGGTGTCGGAAATGATCAAATTGTTGAAACGCGGACCGCCTTTGACGGGCGGTGTGGGACGGCGTGGTGGTGCAGCTATGTTAAATACTCCTAGATTATTGAATGAAGCGGGCAATAGCGGGGAATCGCAAAAGCCGCAAATTGTATATATACTTAGTGGTGCGAAACCGCATGATCAATGGTTGGAATGATCTTCGGGGTCTGCTGGTGTCACTTGCGGGATATCAGCAACCTTGCCAGTATTCTCCAGCGATTTCGGTAATAAAGACTTGCGCGCTGGCAAAGCATCCCGTTTTTCCAACCATTCCCGCATCTGGGCGATTTCCTTGTTCTGGCTGTTGATGATTTGCTGCGCCAAATCGCGTGTTTCGGGATCTTTGCCATGCTTCAGCACAATTTCAGCCATTTCTACCGCGCCTTGGTGATGCGGGATCATGCCTTGCATGAATGCAATATCGGGGTCCGGGTCGATCGTCTTACCCATGTCAGCATGCATCTTTGCATTGGCGCGAATATAGGCTTTAACGGCGTCATTGCTATCACCGGACTCTTGTTCCTGAGCCCCTGTTCGTGGTTGCTGTGATCATCAGTAGCCATGGCGACTGTTTCCACCGCCGCGCCATTGTCGTCAACCGGTTTGCATGCGATCAGCACAAAAGCTGTCGCTGTTGCAAAGGCGATATTGCGTTGTTTCACGCTTTCTGTCCTTTCAAATCCGGTGCCAGCGCTTCTTCGGTCAGCATCGCGACCGCATCGTCTAAGCTTAAAAACATCTGCTCTTTTTGGCCCAGCTTCCGCAAGGCCACTTTGCCCTCTTCCGCTTCGCGCATGCCAACGACAAGAATATTCGGAACCTTGCCAACACTATGCTCACGCACTTTATAGTTGATCTTCTCGTTACGTAGATCGGCTTCGACCCGAATGCCGGCGGCCTTTAGTTTCTCGGCAACCTGTTCGGCATATTCATTCGCATCGGTCACGATCGTGGCAACAACGGCCTGTGTCGGCGCGAGCCATAGCGGCATCTTGCCAGCATAATGCTCGATCAATATGCCGATAAAACGCTCATACGAACCGAATATCGCGCGGTGCAGCATCACCGGCCGGTGGCGGGCACCGTCTTCGGCAATGTAGCTGGCGTCCAGGCGCTCGGGCAAAACACGGTCGGACTGGATCGTGCCAACTTGCCACGTCCGGCCAATTGCGTCGGTCAGATGCCATTCCAGCTTAGGGGCGTAAAACGCGCCTTCGCCGGGCAGCTCTTCCCAGCCATATTCTTCTGTCGCCATGCCGGCGTCAATAACCGCCTGACGCAATTCACCCTCGGCCTTGTCCCAGTCGGCGTCAGAACCAAATCGTTGTTCCGGCCGCAGTGCGAGTTTGATCGAATAGCCTTCAAAACCCATGTCTTTGTAAATTCGGTCGGCAAGCGCACAAAAGGCGCGTACCTCCTCGACAATCTGGTCTTCACGGCAGAAAATATGGGCATCGTCTTGGGTAAATTGCCGTACCCGCATCAGGCCGTGGAGTGCGCCATGGGGTTCGTTGCGATGACAGCAGCCATGTTCAAACAAGCGCAGTGGCAAATCGCGATAGCTTTTGATTCCTTGCCGGAAAACCAGGACATGTGCGGGGCAATTCATCGGCTTGATGGCCATCATGTCAGCATCAGACGATATGACGGGCGCATCGTCTTCGGTGCTCGGCACTTCATCCGGAACAACGAACATATTTTCGCGATATTTACCCCAGTGACCGGATTGTTCCCATTGCTTGGCATCCATGATCTGCGGCGTCTTGATTTCATCATAGCCAGCATCATCAATGGCGCGGCGCATATAAGCCTCCAGCTCGCGCCAGATCACAAAGCCTTTAGCGTGCCAGAATATGCTGCCCATGGCTTCTGACTGGATATGGAACAAGTCCATTTCCTGGCCGAGCTTACGATGATCGCGCTTGGCCGCTTCTTCGAGCCGCACCAGATGCGCCTTGAGCTGTTTCTTGTTCAGCCAGCCGGTGCCGTATATCCGGGACAATTGCGGGTTGCGCTGATCGCCGCGCCAATAGGCGCCCGATACGCGGGTCAATTGAAACGCCTGCGGGTCGAGCTTGCCGGTGGAGGGCAGATGCGGACCACGACACATATCCATCCAGTCATCGCCGGACCAATAGACACTGATTTCATCGCCTTCGGGCAGTTCGGCAGCCCATTCGGCCTTGAATTTTTCGCCATCTTTTTCCCACAGCGCGATCAGGTCATCGCGCTCCCACACTTCGCGGCGCAGCGGTTTGTCTGCCTTGATAATCCGGCGCATTTCCTCTTCGATCTTAGGCAGATCATCATCGGTAAACGGATCGCCGGCAGGCGCAAAGTCATAATAGAAACCATCATCGGTCGATGGGCCAAAAGTAATCTGCGTGCCCGGATAAAGCCTCTGCACCGCCTCTGCCAGCACATGGGCAAAGTCGTGGCGTGCCAGCTCCAGCGCTTCGTCTTCGTCGCGAGACGTGATCAGGGCCAGCTCGGTATCAACCTCCAATGGCCGCATGATATCGCGCACTTCGCCGTCAATACGCGCGGCCAAAGCTGCCTTTGCCAGACCCGGACCAATATCGGCAGCAATCTGTGCGGGTGTGGTACCCGATGCCACTTCACGCGCGCTGCCGTCGGGAAGGGTGATTTTGATCATCTTGGTCATCGGGTTTCAATCTTTAAAGTTCACACAATTCTCACCATAGAATCTCGGAAAACAGCGATTCCTGGATCGAGATTGACTTAGTCACTCGTCGGACCAAGTCAACCACCTCCGGCATAACGAAGGCGCAGGACGTAGGAAAGGATTTTGGCAACGAAGTCAAGGTAGCAATGCAAGGATCATTGACACTATGTAAAGGGTAATTGACATTTCAACGAGTCATGGTCATAAAGTCAAGGTAACCTGACATTATGTCAATTTCACTTGAAGGAGAAATGTGATGAGAACGAGATTTAACACCGGCTGTCGGACGGCGCGAAACGCAGATATCGCGATGTGGGCGAGTTTCGCCATATTGTTTCTGGCGATGTTCTGGTGAGTGAGCCATCCACCCGCAACCTCTGGCAGCGCACCTATCGCGCGATCAAACCGGACTGGGTCTTTGGGTTTCTTCTGTTGGTCAGCATCACCATGCTGATTGCCGAAAATCTTGACCCGGAACCGGTTATCGCGGTTGACCCGCTCATGAAAATTTTGGCTCTTTCCGGTTTGACCTTGGTGATTGCCTTCGTTGCTACCTATGCAGCGGCAATGGACCGGCGGAAAGTCGAAGACTATTTTTTCCAGCTTATGATCAATGGTGCCATTGTGGGTATTATAACCACATTGTTCGTCAACCTTGCCTGGGATTTACTCTATGGACGGCTAATGGGTGATGATGTCATTGCCGTTATGCTGGCGAGCTGGAGCCTGGGATATTTTTTCTATCGGATAAGAGGGTTGAACAAATGACCAATCACAAAGAGCAGATGCTAAAGCGCGGATTATGGCAAAGTCTTCACCGATTGATCAAGCCAGACTGGATGTTTGGCTTCATGACACTGATAGGGCTGGGCCTGACCGTAGCTTCTTTTGTCGATCCAGAGCAGACCAAACTGGCAAGTGTTGGCCTCTGGACAAGGCTGGGGGCTATGATTCCCTTGCTATTGATACTGTCTTACTGCGCTACTTTGTTGGCAGGACTCGATCGGCGATGGACGGAGGAGTATCATTTCCAGCTGATGGCCAATGGCGCCGTAATCGGAGTAATCACAGCGGTTTTTGCCAACATGATCTGGTTGTTATTTGTTGATACGTTGGGGACGCTTACCCCTAATAATCTCATCGGAATGATAATGATTGGCTGGGGCCTCGGCTATTTTTTCTACCGTATCCGGGGGTTAAGCAAATGAACAAAAGAGATGAACAAGTAGGGTTGGAGGCGAAATCCGAGATCCCCCCTTCGATGAAACGCTATTTCTGGCGTTTGGGTATTTTTATGACAGCCTATATGGTCATTCTGATTTGGGGCTTGTCACTTAAAAATTCCGCTAACCCGCCTGAAGGCTTTTTCGTCTACGCTCTCGCCATCCTCACGGCGTTACCAATGTGCGGCGTCTTCTGGACCGTGTTCCGATTGCTGGTCGAAATGGAAGATGAATATCAGCGCTTTCTCGTCGCCAAACAGATCATGCTGGCTACGGCGATCACTTTATGTGCGGCGACGATATGGCAGTTCCTGAACGTCTATGAGTTGATGACAGAGGGGCCGCAATGGTTCGGCGTCATCTGGTTGGTGACCTTTGGAATAGCCGGCGGCATTGTCCGGTGGCGTGCATGAAGAACCGATTGAAAGTTCTCCGTGCGGAGCGCGACTGGTCACAGGCGGATTTGGCTGAACGACTGTCCGTCTCTCGGCAAAGTGTCAATGCGATCGAGACGGGGAAATATGATCCGTCACTGCCGCTTGCCTTTCGGATCGCCGGCCTTTTTGATATGGCGATTGAAGAGATTTTTCTGGAAAAGTGAAAAAGCAGAGGGAACAGCGGGCATGAACATGAAAATCTTATGTTTTCTCGGGTTGCTGGCAGCTTCGTTATTGTCAGCCTGCACAACTACGGAATCTGCTGAGCCGGTGGTATTGAACGCTGCGCGCGGGGAGCGGATCGATTTGCCGGAGGGAGCGCAATTGCTTGGCGGCCGGTATTTCACTGTGCTTGTGGAAGGGCAGGGACGCGATGTCGTCCTGGTCCCCGGCCTGTCGACATCGCGCTCGGTCTGGGATGCGACCCGCGCCAGGCTGAAAGACCGGTATCGTCTTCATGTTATCCAGATACGCGGTTTTGGGGATGCGCCCATGTCTGGCCGTGATGGACCATTGCTTGAGCCATTTATCCGTGAATTGACGGACTATATTGATGACGAAATTATCGATCGCGATAGCGGTCAAAAAGCGCTGGTAATCGGCCATTCGCTTGGTGGGCTCGCCACAATGACTTTGGCCGCGCGCTATCCCCAGGGAGTCGAAAGAGCGATGATTATCGACAGCCTGCCGTTTTTCGGCTTGCTATTCGGCCTCGATACTACCGTCGAAACACTTCAGCCGCAGGCCGCAGCCATGCGAGATGGGCTGATTGCGCGGGGGAGCAGTGCAGCAGACGAACGGACGTTGCAGACCATGTCGCGCACCGAAGCCGGCCGGGCGCAGGTTGCAGCCTGGGCCCGCTCTGCTGACACCGGCACAATGGCACAGTTGACCTATGACCTGATGACGACTGACGTTCGGCCCTTGTTGCCCAGGATAACGGTACCGGTCACGATGCTCTATCCGGTCGATGCCAGTGTCATGGCGGAGCCACGGATTACCGAGATGTATCAAGCGGCTTTTGAAGGGGCCAAGACCGTTACGTTCGAGAAAGTCGAAGACAGTCGTCATTTTATCATGCTGGATCAGCCCGAAGCCTTTGCCGCTTCGGTGGAGCGGTTTTTGCAACGGGATGATGGTAACGATATGTAAATGGTTATAATCTATCGATTATCCCGTTATGAGCGATAACAATTCTGTCGTGTGGCACCGTGATGCCAAAGGTGCGCGCAAACGCAATGTGCGGATTGAAACCATTGGCAATACTTTCCTGTTTTTTGAGAACCAGTGGCGCAGTGAAGCCTATCATTTTGGTGACTTGGTTTATCGCGGTCTAACCGGCGGCGCTCATGTTTTTGGTCTGGATGATGGTATCAAGGCACGGCCGCATTGGCAGCTCGGCTTTACCGGGGATCCGCCAGCGGAATTGAGAGGGGCATTGCCCAAATATACTCCGCCTATGCTCAGCGGCGTCGGCATGCTGATCATCGCGTTTCTGTGTCTAGGCATTGTTTATTTCGGTTCTCCCCATATTTGGGTTTGATTGCAGTTTGTGCTCCTGCGCAGGCAGGAGCCCATCTCCCCGTTTTCGAATTTTTTGCAACAGAGCTGCCGTGTTGTCCACATCAAGGTTGCGTGCACCGGGACTGCTGCATTAAGGCCTGCGCTCAGGAGCAAAGTAACGTAAGGCAGCCAATAAATGGAAGAAGATATTCTCTACATGCAGCGCCCCGGCGGTGCCAATCTCGCCTATTGCTACCGCTCAGCCAAAGATGGCGTCAAAGGTAGCACTCTGGTTTTTCTCCCTGGCTATATGTCGGATATGGAAGGCGGCAAGGCGCTCGCTCTCGACGCGTGGGCCAAGGATCAGGGCCGCGCGATGCTGCGGCTAGACTATGCCGGTTGCGGCGCCAGTGGCGGCGCGTTTGAAGAACAGAGTTTGATCGACTGGCGTGATGATGTGCTGTTTCTGATCGAAAAAGTGACATCGGGTTCGATCACTTTGGTGGGATCATCCATGGGCGGTTGGTTGATGTTGCTTGTCGCGCTCGCTCGGCCAATGCGAGTAACGGCGCTGGTCGGTATTGCCGCGGCGCCTGATTTTACCGATTGGGGTTTCACGCAGGATCAGAAAATGACGATCCTGCGCGAAGGCAAGCTGGAGGAGCATAGCGAATATAGCGAAGATCCCTATGTCACGACCAATATCTTCTGGCAGTCGGGCGAGTCCAATCGCTTGCTTCACAAGGATATCGCTTTTGATGGGGCGGTGCGGCTGCTCCACGGACAGAAAGATGCCGATGTACCATGGGCCTATGCCTTGGAGATCGCCAAGAAAATGCGTTCAGCCGATGTGCAGCTGCATTTGGTAAAGGATGGGGATCACCGCCTGTCGCGCGATCAGGATATCGAGCTTTTGATCGACGTAGTTTCGCGGCTGAATTGAAGATAGTAATTTGCTGCAGCTATAAGGTTTAACGCTGGACATGTTCACACCTCTTTTCCTCATTCTTGCGCAATCGGCGACGCCTTATGGTTCGCCCGTGCCGCAAACCATCAATCCCTCCGCTCCTATGACCATGTCAGAAGTGCGCTTTAACGAATGCGTCGACCTTGCGGTGGACGATCCGGCAAGCGGGATTGTCGAAGCGAATAAATGGCGCATCGAGGGCGGCGGTTTTTTAGCCCGCCATTGTCTGGGCTTTGCCCATGCTGAGCAATTTAACTGGGCGGCAGCGACAAAGAGTTTTGCCGAAGCCGCACAAGAAGCAGAGATTGCCAAATATCCGCGCGTGGCAAATTTCTGGGCGCAAGCTGGAAATGCTGCGTTGGCAGGGAACGAGTTTGGCAAAGCTTTGGAATATTTGAACGCGGCCCTGGTGCAGGGGAGTTTGGTCGGGCTGGAAAAAGGCGAAGTGCATCTTGACCGTGCAAGAGCACATGTTGCGCTGAATGACTATGCGGCGGCGAAAACGGAATTTGTGCAGGTCCACAAGCTCGCGCCCCAAGACCCTTTGGGCTGGCTACTATCTGCCACACTGGCGCGGCGAATGAGTGATCTGACGCAGGCCAAGGCCGATATCGCCGTGGCAGCCAAACTGGCAGCCGATGACCCGGCGGTCGCCCTTGAAGCGGGTAATATCGCTTATGCTGGTGGTGATCTGGTGCAGGCCAAGGCCAATTGGGAAAAGGCCGTGGCGATGGATGCAAAAAGCCGGCCGGCCAAAGCAGCCGAGAAATATCTCGCACAGCTTGTCACCAGCGTGGCCGAATAAGGATTTACATGACAGGGCTTTCCAATCCTTTTGGTGAAGGATAGAGGTTTTGTATCACAACAACAGAAAGCACTCTTCATGACCAATAAATTCCTGCTGCCACTCCTGTCGGCTCCTCTAATGTTGGCGGCGTGCGGCAGTGGCGGAGACGGCAGCCCAACTGCCGGTCAATATAAGCAGACCGTGGAAATAACCGAGCTTGATTTTCCTGGTATGTCCGAAGACGTAAAGAAACGGACCATCACCCAGATGGAGCAAGCGGCTGGTGGAGGCACAGGTGGTCTGTTCTGCATGCAGGGTGATGATAATGGCGCGCAATGGAAAGAAGCCGCGAAGCAAATGTCGGGTGCTTTGGGTGGTCAATGCGAAACCACTAAAGATGAAGGATCAGCGACCTCGATAGACTTGGAAATGACCTGCAAAGGCACGGGCAAGGGTGATATCAATATCAAGATGAGCGGGCAGGCCAATCCGGAAGGCTATGACAGTTCGATGGCATTTGATATCAAAGACCCAGCCAGCGGCGAAACCGCTAAATTGGCAATGAATATAGGCGCTCAGCGGCAAGGCGACTGTCCTGGCTAGGCCGGACAGGAGACGGAAGCGAGCCTGACGACCTTAAAACTTGAAAACATGATTGGGCGAGGCGGATTAAACGCTGCCCCGCCCGCGAAAATAATAGATATCACGGTTTGCCGTTGACCGACATCTCATAAAATTCAACGTTTGTTATGCCGGACTGAAAATAAGGTGCACTGGATTTATAGTCAGCCGTTTTCTGCACTTTTGCAAAGCCATTGGGGGCATCCCATTCGACGAAGGTCAATTGATTGGGGGATTCCAATGCGGTCGCATGGGCCTCCATCGTGGGATTGTTCATCTTGTAGATAAACCGCCCGCCGGCGTTGCTCACTGCATTTTCGATGCCGGACAGATAGCGTTGATAATCCTCGGGCTTTTCCGGGTTGGTCCATGCAACAACCAACGTGTAATATTTGGCGGGATCGAAGCTTATATCCATATCTTTCTCGACAGCAGCACTATAGATTCTCAACTCGTTCCAAGCCGCTGGACGCATCGCTTTGATCGCGGGCCACTCTGATTGCTTCACTAATTGTTTTTCGGATGCATGATCCGGGTAGGAGAAAAATATCAGTCCTGAGGGTTCGTAATCGCTGATCACAGCATTATCAACTTTCAGTTGAACTTCTCGTTTCAGGCCAAATTTTTCGCCCAAAGGAAGCGCCTGGCGATAATAGGATTGGCGTGCGGCATCTGCATCCGGTTTTGCGTCGGGCATGATGATCGAGAGATACTGGCCTTTGGCAACGGTCAATCGCGGCTCTTCGGTCGCGGCTGGTGATGGTGATGATTGCTGAGCCATCGTGCTGCACGCTGGCATAGTCAGCGCGACTGCGAATGCGGATGCCAGTGTTATAGAGGTGCGATTAATCTTCATGGGTTAGATACCTTTTTCGTGTTGAAATGCGTAGCGCCATTTTTGTTGCGATATCGCACCTGAATAAACGGGTAATCGTCAAAATAGTGGATGTATTTTGGTTTCCATTGGTGCAATAATGCACCGATGGAAAATTGGGATGATTATCGATTCATATTGGCGCTCGATCGGTCAGGCACAGTGCGTGCGGCAGCGAACCTATTGGGCGTAACTCATAGTACCGTCTCGCGGCGGCTGGCGGTGATCAATGCCCGTTATGGCAAACCTGTCTTTGAACGCGCTGCTGGAGGATATAAAAAAACCGAGTTGGGCATGGAGTTGGTCGAAGCAGCGCAGCAGATGGAAGAGATTAGCTTTTCCGCCGATCGCCGGCGTACGGCAGGTGAAACGGATCTATCTGGGCCGATTACCTTGTCTATTCCCGATGTGTTGGGACAATATTTGTTGCTCGATTATCTCGTAGATTTTTGCCGCCAATATCCTGATATAAAGTTATCCTTGGACAGCACCTATCGTTTTGCCGACCTTGACCGATCCGAAGCTGATGTCGTGATCAGGAGTGTCGCAAAACCGCCGGATCATTTGGTCGGCCGCTGCCTTTTTCCATATGCACTAAGCCTCTATTGTCATCGCGATTATCTGGAGAAAACCGCACCGGTGGATCGGCGATGGATTACCGCAGCAACACCAGCTGGAAAACCGCGCTGGATTGCGGACAGTCCGTTCCCGGATGTTCCGGTCGGGATCATGAGTGATGATATTACGCTGCGCCACAAAGCCGTGTTAGAGGGTCATGGTATGACCCGCGGGGCTTGCTATATGGGCGATGCGGAACCCGATCTCATACGCTTGCCGCTATCACCGCCGCCCTTTCCAGTCGCCGATTTCTGGGTACTCACTCATCCCGACCTCAAGAACACACCGCGCATCAAGGTGTTGATGCAGTTTCTTACGGCGGCTTTGCTGGAGAATCAGGATCTGATTGAAGGCCGCTTGGCTAGCGCTTGATAGCAAAGTTTTCGCGATAAGCCGGTTTGACGGCGCCCATAATCGCCTTTGTGACCGACAAATCGATCTCATAGTCGCCCTCCACATAAGGGCCGGCCGCATAGGGACCGACATTGATTTTGATGCTATCGAAACTGTTGCCCGTTGTTGATCCCAATATGATCGCATGGCCTGAAGGTGTAATGCATTTATCAAAACTATCATCGCTATCAGTTACCACTGGCTGGCCTCGTTTTTCAGCGCGCTGTTCGTTGAGTTGTTTGCAAAACTCGGTTTGTAAAGCCTGATTAAATGCTTCGGCGCTGCGGAACAGCATCAGGGGTTCGACCATCTTTTTTTGGGATTTGTTCCATATCCAGCTTTTGGTGCCATATATGCCATGCGCCCCGCCATAAAATCCATACCAATGCTGGGTCAGGCTGATAAAGGCTGGAATGTCCGCTTCTTGGCTCCAGTGGACTTGATAGTCATAGGGGAGAAGTCTTGGCCCGTTTTCCCCAATTGCTGCTGCATCGGCATGATCGCGATCAGCATCGGTTGAAAATTTCGTGTATTCTTTTTTTCTGTCCTGATTGAGATAATCATACAATCTGGAATCGCGAGACAGTGATTTGGGATAGCGATATTCGAAGGTATAGTTATCCGTTTCCCGCGTCATTTTCTCCGTCAGCGGTGTATCGGCAAGCGGTGGATCAAGCGTTGCCGAAGCGGGAGCCGCCGCCAGCAAAACGGGCAGGACAGCAGTCGCCAATTGTCGGATCATCATGTCACCAGCTCCCGTGTTCAATCGAGATAGAAGTTGACGGTCGTTACAACGCGGACTTTTTTGTAAGGCGTATCCGTGACCCCATAGCCGCCGCCGTCGCCATCACGCGAATTGATTGAGAAATAGCCTTGGGTCGCGGATTTGATCCCGCCGACATCAGTGCCGCTATCCTCTGCAAATTGTTCAGCCGATTTGCGGGCGTCCTTTGTGGCCTCTGCCACCATTTCCGGCTTGATCTCGTCAAGTTTGGTGAAGGTATAGCTCATTCCGGAACCGTCTTCTAAAACGACACCGCGGCGAACGAGATCAAATTGCCGCGCGACCGCCGCTTGCGCTTTCTCAATATCGTCCGTGCGCAGCGAGAGACGTTGGCGGATGGTATATCGAGGGATGCCATTGCTACTATATTGGTTCACATTCGCGCCAGTGGGTTTCAGCGCATCTGCTTCAAAACCCAGCTCGGTGAAAAATTTGCCGATGGCTGCCGTATCCCGGTCCATATCAGCCTGCGCCTCGGCAAGGTTTGTGCTTTGCGCGCTATAGGCGATGGTCCATGTCGCGAGATCAGCGGTGACTTCTCTTTCTGCCAGCCCACGAACGGTAACGCTCCGATCCGCCATTTTGGAGCGGAGCAATCCATCACCCAGCAGGTAGCCACCTGCGATCAAGCCGATGGTCAGTAGACCAGCGCTGACCAGCAAAACGTTGTTCTTCTTGTCCAGAAACTTTTTGCCTTCAACATTATCAGTCATAGCTCTTTCCCTCTCGTGCCAAGCGTTCTAACCTGTTTTTTACAACCCGGTTCGGCTTTGTGGTATCTGCGATGAACCGTTTCTGAATAGCGATGAATGGAGTTTGTCTAAAATGCCGATTCAATATCTACATACGATGCTGCGCGTCACTGATCCTGATGCAACGATAAAATTTTTCAATCTTCTCGGCCTCGAAGAAGTGCGGCGCTATAATAGTGAAAAGGGCCGCTTCTCACTAATCTTCCTCGCTGCTCCGGGGCAAAAAGACGTTGCAGAGGTTGAGCTGACTCATAATTGGCCGGCAGAAGATGGCAGCAGTGAAAACTATGATGGCGGACGTAATTTTGGCCATCTCGCCTACCGGGTTGATAATATCTACGCGCTTTGCCAGACATTGATGGATGCCGGTGTGACGATCAACCGTCCGCCGCGTGATGGACATATGGCTTTTGTGCGTTCACCGGATAATATTTCGGTCGAACTCTTGCAGGCTGGTGATAATTTACCAGTGCAGGAACCTTGGGCAAGCATGGACAATATCGGAGAATGGTAGGTTCCTGAAGGGCTAAGCGATAGCGGAATCTGCTCCCGGTTTCGTTTTGAGATTGGAAATATCAAAACTGACGACCTGATTGCGACCGTTATTTTTGGCATTGTAAAGCCGTTTATCGGCGACAGACATTACGGTGCGCAGACCAGTTCGTTTGGAAATAGCGGCGACGCCGACCGAAAATGTGACAGGCTGCTTGATAACAGGCACCTGATTATGGACGGCTTTGATCAGTGTTTCGCAAATTTTGGTCAGCTCGCTTGCAGGATTTTCCTTGCGATTTTCGCGGCCATCAATTTTCAGTAGCAGCGCGAATTCCTCACCGCCTATACGAGCCACAAAATGGCGTGTGGCGGCCAGTTCTTTACCTACGATGCGCAGCACATCGTCGCCTACTTCATGGCCATAGAGATCGTTAACGCGTTTGAAGAAATCAATATCCAGAATAGCAAGATGGTTGTAGCGGCGCTGATGAAGATTGGCCTGATAGGCCTTTTCAAATGCGCGGCGGTTACCGATTGCGGTCAGACCATCGGTTTCCGCCAACAAAGTCAATTCGACCTGCTTGCGCAATGTATTTTCATGTTTGCGGCGCAATTGCATAATCCGGTTGGCAACACCAAAGGCCAGGACGATGGTTTCAAGCACAAGAGCAAAATAGAGCCCATAGTCCAGCTCGTGAATGCCAATATATAAATCCATGCCTCGGGCGATCCGATCGAAACTCAATACAATGATGGGCGTCCAAGCGGCAATCTGGAACCAGATAGCTCTGCTGCCGCGCCGCAAAGCATGAACCATCGTATAGAGAACGATGATCAAATAGGGGACAAAAGAAGCATGATAGTAATTTCGTATATTGGCGTCATAGCCATCAATGCTTTGAAAAATGAAGGCGGTTGTAAACACCGGAAGCACAGCCGCCATCAGCAGGATCGAGCGGAGCCATTTTGCAATTTTGCCTTGCTCGACAAATCGATCAAGAAAGAAGCCGCTGGCCGCTATTGCGATCGCTAACGTCCAGTAGTTTAAAAGAAACTTAGTCGTCAGGCTGGTTTCGGGAAAGACCAGAAAAATCAAGCCAGAAGAGCTGAAAGTATAAACCACCGTTCCTATGATCATGACACTGTGCCACAGCATGAAGCTGTGACGCAGCGCTCCGTAGAAAAAGGCGTTGTAGAAAAAGGGCATAATTGCCATGCCGCAGAGCAAAGCGAACATAGTCGATAGTGGAAGTTTGAGATCGTCCCATAGTTTTTTCGACTTTAGTTGCATTAGGGTGATCGAGCTAGCGACACGCGGATTGTCTAGGGAAATATAGACAGTTTCGATCCGGCTGCGTTTTAATGCATCCTCAGACCCCGGTATCTGTAAGCCGTAAAGCCCCTTTGGACGCCAGCTATCGATTACTTCCTGCTCTGAATAGTAAGCGGATTCAACGGTTCCATCGCTCAAAAGCGAATGTACGGCCATAGACGAAAGGCCGTTATTATCGCCTTGCACTTCTATCGCGCCAGGGGGGATTGCATCTCCTCTGAACGGGAATTTAATCCACAGCTTTGAACCGGTGAAATGATATTTGTCATCCGAGCAATCGAATTTGTCGCTGGCAGCGATGACTTCGGATATTTCGCCATTGAGAGGCGTACCATAAGTGCACAATTCGTCAGACAACGGCACCGCCGCTTGCACTGGACTGGACCATAGCGACGCTAAGCAAAAAGTGGCTAACGCCAGAATGATGACTGATAAGCGCAAATGCGACCCTTCTCAAAAGACTTTCGGTGCGTAAGCCTATGTCTCGTAAGGTAAAATGGTTATTTTGCCGTTAACCCTCGACAGAGCAAAGAGAGCATCGTAAATTATGGTCATGCTTGAAATTATCCGTATCCCCGTTTTGTCTGACAATTATGTTTGGCTCGTCCATGAACCCGATTCCAAAGAAACAATGGTTGTCGACCCGGCTGTTGCCGAGCCAGTGCTCAACGAAGCGGAGAAACGCGGATGGAAAATCACCCAAATATGGAACACGCACTGGCATCCCGACCACACAGGCGGCAACGCGGCGATAAAAGAAGCGACAGGTTGCCACATTACCGGCCCTGAAGCCGAGCAGGCGCGTATCCCAACGTTGGACACGATGGTCAAAGAGGGCGATCAGGTTCGGTTGGGCGAGGTTTTGGCTAAAGTTATGGATGTGCCTGCCCATACAGCTGGCCATATTGCTTTTCATATTCCTGACCAGAAGGTAGTTTTTGTCGGCGATACTTTGTTTGCCATGGGTTGTGGCCGCCTGTTTGAAGGCACGCCAGCACAAATGTTTGATAATATGCAGAAACTTTCGAAATTGCCGGGCGATACAAAAGTCTATTGTGCGCATGAATATACGCAGGCTAACGGCGAATATGCATTAGTCGCGGAACCGGATAACCAGGCGCTGAAAGAACGTATGGATGCGGTGCTGGCCGCGCGGGCGAAAGGCGAGGCAACAGTGCCCACCACTATCGCCTTGGAGGTGGCAACAAACCCGTTCATGCGGTCCGCATCCGTTGAACAATTGGCGGAGCGTCGAATCGCTAAGGATAATTTCTAAGCGCCGATTTCGGATTTTCTCTTACCTATGATATACTGTCGCATCGATGGGGGACATCGAAGGAGAATCGTCATGCGCAAAATTATTTTTGCAATACCACTCGCACTAATGCTTGCTGCACCCGCAGCGAATAGCGGCACTGCTGAGGTAAAGCTCAGCGAGAAAGATCAGGCCAAGTTTGAAAAGCTTGTTTCAGGCCGTACCGCGGGAAAACCAGTCAGCTGTATTAATCGAATTGATCAAGGCAATATGACTGCCGTTGGTGACAAGTATCTTGTCTACAGCCGCAGCAGCAGGGCAAAGACCATTTACGTAAACGAACCCTATGGCGGATGTCGGGACGTCGATCGCCATGCATTAGTGACGGTTAGGCCATCAGCACAGTTATGTCGTGGAGAGATTGCTCAGGTCAAAGATTTGCCCACTGGTGCTTTTATCGACAGCTGTTCTTTCAGTTCGTTTGTGCCTTACACTGAAACCGAAGGCTGATTGGATCGCACTGCTGGCACGTTTATTTTTTGTAAAGCGCGCTCAGTCTTTCCATGTAACGCTCGCGAATAACATGACGCCGGATTTTCATGCTCGGCGTAAGTTCTTCATTTTCAATCGCAAAAGGTTCGTCGGCAAATTCAAACCGGCGGACCTTTTCCGTTACTGAGAGATTTTTGTTTACCCGGTCCATGGCTTTGCTAACCGCTGATTTGAAGGCTGGATTGGCCTGCAGTTTAAGGAAGTCATAGGCCATGCCCTCCTCGCGAGACCATTCCAGTGCCCATTCAGGGTCTGGAACTATCAGCCCCACCATATAAGGGCGTTTGTCTCCAACAATCATCGCCTGAAGGATTTCAGGTTGCAGGGTCAACATACCTTCAAGTTTCTGGGGCGCTACATTTTCGCCTTTGTCATTCACGATCAGGTCTTTCTTGCGGTCGGTAATAGCCACGCGACCAGCCTCGTCGATCAGGCCGATGTCACCTGTGTGGAGCCAGCCATCAATTATAACACGGTCGGTTTCCGCCTGATTGCGCCAGTAACCTTTCATCACCAACTCGCCGCGAACCAATATTTCTCCATCATCCGCAATCTTGACCTCGGTGTCGATCATTGGCGGACCAACTGTATCCATTTTCAGGCCGGTGCTTGGTCTGTTGCAAGAGATAATTGGGCCGGATTCTGTCTGACCGTAGCCCTGTAGCAATGTCAGTCCGAGAGACTGGAAAAATACTCCGATATCGGGGTTGAGCGGAGCGCCGCCGGACACCATGGCTTTGATTCGGCCACCAAAACGTTTCTGTACCTTTGGCCGGAGCGTCTTATTCAAAAAGACATCCATCAGCTTGTCACGTTTGCGCTTTTTGCCGCCTGCTTCACGTTCGCCCATCGCTAAAGCCTTGCCGAGCAGATAGTTCGGCATTTTGCCTTGTTTCTCGACTGTCTTGATTAGTCGCGTTCGCAGCACTTCAAACAAGCGCGGGACCACGACCATGATCGTGGGCCGGACTTCTTCAATATTGGAAGCAAGCTTTTCGAGGCCTTCTGAATAATAGATTTCAGCGCCTAAACCGATCGGGAAAAACTGTCCGGCGCTATGTTCGTAGGCATGACTAAGCGGCAAGAAGGACAGAAAAACCTCGTCATCCCATCCAAAATCATTTTCTATTACTTCAGCAGGGCCTTTGACGTTGTGCAGGATCGCACCGTGTGGCTGCATCACCCCGCGCGGCTTGCCGCCCGTCCCGCTGGTATAGATGATACAGGCGACTTCATCGCGTTCGATGTCTGCCGCCTCGGCCCTGATGTCTGACACATCTTGGTCGGTTCCCTGAACCAGACCATCCCATTGATAGATATCAAAATCACCCGATTGGCCAATCCGGAGGTCTGACATGCCAATGACAATCTCTGCATCTGATGATTGCATAACAGCTGGAATTAGGTTCTGGGCCAGTTTCTGGTTTGATACGATAACTGCTTTTGCACCGCTATTATCAAGGATATGCTGATGATCGTTGGGCGTATTGGTAGTGTATGTCGGAACAGTAATACATTTTGCTGCCATAATCGCTAGATCGGCGATACACCATTGTGGACAATTGTCCGAGACCAGCATGATACGATCGCCGGGCTTGAGACCGATTTTCTTGAAAGATTTGGCCAAAGCCGCTACTTGCCGAGCTGCTTCGTTCCAGCTGGTGGCACGCCATTCACCGTCAATCTTTGTGCTCAAAAAAGGTTTGTCACCGCCTTCGCTAGCCCGTTGGAAGAACATGGAAACCAAGTTAGAAAAGCCGTCAAATTCCAAATAACGGTTACTCGTTTTTTTTGCCGACACTCTACTTACCCTCTCACGCGGCCAAACCTGTGAACGGCCGACCCCTATTGTGGTCGCAAGCTAGCGCGGATAAAAGTTTCGGGCAATGGTTTCCAGCCATCGTATCTGAAATGTAAGGTTTAAGGCAGTTCGCTAACCGCCTCGCCGGTGCTGCGGGGGTCAACGGCACCGACCCAGCCCTTGTCGGTCTTTTGGGCACCAGCAAGTTTTGACGGCAAGTTAGTCGATACGACCGTATGACCAAGCCGAGCCAAGTCATCTTGCAAAGCAATTAGATCGCTATCATTTTCAATCAGCAGTCCCGATCCGCCAAAATAGATATTGGGCATCGCCATGGCTTCTTGCAGCGGCAACCCATAGTCTAGCACTCCGATCAACGTCTTAGTCACATGCATGATGATTCGTTTGCCGCCTGCTGAGCCGAGAGCAAGAATCGGTTTGCCAGTCGCATCATATACAATCGTTGGGGACATCGAAGAAAGAGGACGCTTGCCGGGTTGAACCCGATTGGCAACGGGAGCACCATCTTTTTCCGGCGCGAAGGTGAAATCGGTCAGTTCGTTGTTAAGCACCATACCGCGAGCGAGCAGCTGGCTGCCAAATGGCCCTTCAACCGTGGAAGTCATATTGGCTATATTGCCTTCACCATCGACGGCGGTGAAATGGGTCGTGCCCGCCACTTCGGAGGAAATGGCGGCGGTGCGCGGCATAGCGCCCGGAGGGTTGCCAGCGGGATAAGTCTCAATCCCCGGGAATTCCGGTCGCGCGCGCTGCAGCGCAATCATTTGAGAGCGTTTACTAAGATAGCCTTTGTCGATCAGGCCAGCTACCGGCACGGACACAAAATCCTGATCGGCCAGATATTTCTCACGATCTGCATAGGCCAATCGCATAGCTTCGCCGATCACATGCCAAGCGCGGGCCGGTTCTTTTTCATAGAGCGCGCCCATATCAAAGCGTTCGATAGAACCCAGAATCTGAAGAACGGTGGTTGCCCCCGAAGAGGGCGGCCCCATACCGCAAATCCGATATTCGCGGTAGGTAGAGCAAACCGGATGGCGTAATATCGCGCTATAATTGGCAAAATCCTGCTCGGTCAAAACCGATGGGTTCTGCGGTGCATCGCCGACTGCTCCCATAATGGCGGCGGCAGTTTTGCCTGTGTAAAAAGATTCGGCGCCTCCGGTTTGCAATTCGCGAAGCAATTGGCCGAGTTCAGGGTTTTTGATGATTGTACCGCGCGGCGCGGGGACGCCATCGCGCCAATAAAGCTTCTGCATATCCGGAAATTTGATCCAGAGTTTTTCGAGCCGTTTCATCCAGTCATATTGCGGCGGACTGACGGCATAGCCTTCCTCGGCGAGCTTGATCGCAGGCTCGAACAGTTTTTCCCAGGGCAGTTTACCCCATTTTCTATGCGCCATTTCCATCAGCCGCATATTGCCGGGGACGCCTACTGACTTTCCACCTGGCGCGGCGTCGCGCCAGCCAAGAGGTTTACCATCTTCGCCGAGAAAGCGATCCGAAGCGGCCGCTGAAGGTGCCATTTCGCGTCCGTCAATCGTTTCCATCCAGCCACTTTTGCCGTCATGGTGTAGCAGAAACCCGCCACCGCCAATGCCGCTCGATTGCGGTTCAACAACGGTCAGCGCGAGCATCATAGCCATGGCTGCATCTGTCGCGGAGCCGCCGGCCTGCAGCATTTCAAATCCAGCTTTCGTGGCTTCGGGATGCGCCGATGCAGCGGTGCCAGCATTTTGCGCACTGGCCGGAACGGCGAGTGGAGTGATGAGGAAAAAAGCGAGCAAAGTCAGGAGTTTTTTCATGGCGCCAAGTTTTATGGATGGGTTGTCCGTTTGGCAAATCATTTGTCGCCAGATATTATCTGGCCCCGACGGCATCTGAAACCGATGCAAATCCGTCGCGTTTTAACCGTTTGGCTAGCCCACAGCTGATCGCGCGGGCCATGGTCGGACCTTCATATATCATTGCTGTATAAAGCTGAATCAGTGAAGCGCCGGCACGAATGCGTTCATAGGCATCGTTGGCATGGGCGATGCCACCTACGCCGATCAGTGGAATCTTGCCGCCACTGGCTTTACGAAAATCCTTAAGCCGTTGCAGCGCCAGATCCTTTAGGGGTGCGCCAGACAGACCACCGGTTTCATCTTTATTGGCTGATTGCAGATTGGGGCGCGTGATCGTAGTATTTGAGACGATAAGCGCATCAATCTTCTGTTTCATTGTGACATCGACAATGTCATCAATATCGGCCGGTGCCAGATCGGGAGCGACTTTGAGGAACACTGGCACTTTGTGACTAGCACGCGCCTGCATGACAGCGGCGAGCAATTCTTCCAGTGCACCCTTGTCCTGCAACGCGCGCAGACCGGGCGTGTTGGGCGAGGAAATATTGACCGTCAGATAGTCGGCCAATGGTGCCATATTCTCGACGCCAATGACATAATCGGCAATGCGATCGTCGCTGTCTTTGTTAGCGCCAATATTGATACCGAGCACACCTTTGCCCATCCGGACGCGCATCCGTTTCAAGCGTGGTGCTGCCTTTTCCTGCCCTTCATTGTTAAATCCTAACCGGTTTATGACTGCCTTATCCTCCGGCAACCGGAATATGCGCGGTTTGGGATTGCCCGGCTGCGCGCGTGGTGTCAGCGTGCCCACTTCGGCATAGCCAAAGCCCATGCGGATCAGGGCATCGGGCACTTCGCCATTTTTGTCGAAACCGGGTGCCATGCCGATGGGATTAGCAAATTCCAGGCCAGCGACGGTGGTGTTCAACACAGGGTCGGATTTGGGTGCCGGTCCCATAGGTAGCGCCTTTAATCCGGCAATGGTAAGGCCGTGGGCTTTCTCCGCTTCGAGTGCGAAAATAAATGGGCGAGCAAGATCGTATAACATGATCGCGCCTATGGCATCGGCTGAAACCAAGCGCAACTGTGCTCCTGCGAAGGCAGGAGTCCATCTCGTGATAGTAAAAAAACTGCCCGACCGGGAGATAGACCCCTGCCTTCGCAGGGGCACAAGGCGCTGGAAAACTACGCATCATCTGTTAAACGCGGTACAACAAAGGACAAAGGATATATCCGCATGATTGCTACCCCTGATTTTGATTTCCAACTTGGTGAAATGGCGGATCAGATTCGCGATACCACGCGGCGTTTTGCTGATGAAAAGATCATGCCGCTGGCCCAGAAAATGGATCGCGAGGACTGGTTCCCGCGCGAGCTTTGGGAGCAGATGGGCGAGCTTGGTCTGCACGGCGTAACGGTTGAGGAAGACGATGGCGGGTTAGGTCTAGGCTATCTGGAACATGCGATAGCGGTTGAAGAAGTCAGCCGCGGCAGTGCGGCACTGGGGCTTTCTTACGGCGCGCATAGTAATCTGTGCGTCAACCAGATCCGCCGCTGGGCCACGCCGGAGCAAAAAGCAAAATATCTGCCAAAACTGATTTCCGGCGAACATGTCGGCTCACTGGCCATGTCGGAAGCCGGTGCAGGATCGGACGTCGTGAGCATGAAACTCAAAGCCGAAGCGGTGCAGGGCGGCTATATATTGAACGGCACCAAATTCTGGATCACCAACTCAACCGACGCCGATACTTTGGTGGTCTATGGCAAAACACGGCCTGATGCAGGCTCCGGCGGTATCACCGCGTTCCTGATTGAAAAGGGTATGAAAGGTTTTTCCATCGGTCAGAAAATCGAAAAGGTCGGGATGAAAGGCAGCCCAACAGCTGAACTGGTGTTTGACGATTGCGAAGTTCCAGAGGAAAATGTCATGGGGCCAATTAATGGCGGCGTTGGCGTGCTGATGTCTGGCCTCGACTATGAACGCGCGGTTCTGGCGGCGATCCCCTTGGGACTAATGCAGGCGTGCCTCGATACCGTCATCCCCTACGTTCGTGAGCGTAAACAGTTTGGCAAACCAATTGGGACGTTCCAGCTGATGCAAGGCAAGATTGCCGATATGTATGTGCGGCTCAATAGCGCGCGGGCCTATGTTTATGCGGTGAACAAGGCGTGTGACGCCGGTCAGACAACGCGTTTCGATGCCGCCGGCGCTGTCATGTATGCGTCAGAGAGCAGTGTTCGGGTGGCTGAAGAATCGGTGCAGGCACTGGGCGGGGCCGGCTACACGACCGATTGGCCGGTGGAGCGTTACTGGCGCGATTCCAAATTGCTCGACATTGGGGCAGGAACCAATGAAATTCGCCGGATGCTGATCGGCCGTGAATTGATTGGTGGCGCCTGATGAAGCTGCTGCTCACCGGCTCTTCGGGTTGGTTAGGCAGGTTTCTCGCACCCAGGCTTGAGGCCATCGGTCACAAAGTGGTTGGTCTAGATGTTGCGCCGGGTGAGTATACCAATGTCAACGGTTCGGTGGCGGACCGTCCCTTGATCGACAAGACTTTCAGTGACCATGGTATTGAAGCGGTGATCCACGCGGGCGCGCTGCATAAGCCGGATATTGTCCGTTATCCGAACAGTGCCTTTGTCGATGTGAATGTGACGGGAACGTTGAACCTCCTCGAAGCCGCAGCGCAGGCTGGTCATGACCGGTTTGTCTTTACTTCAACAACCTCGCTGATGATTTCCGAGGCGGTTCGTGCGGGCCGCGCGGGCGGAGCTGAGCAGGCTGTTTGGCTGGATGAGGAATTCGGCCCTCTAAAACCGCGCAATATTTATGGCGTGACCAAAATATCGGCGGAGCATTTATGCCGCCTCTATCACAAGTTGCACGGTATCAATGTCGCGGTCTTGCGCACCGGCCGATTTTTCCCGGAGGATGATGACACGCTTGAAGTGCCAAGCGGTCCCAATCTGAAAGCCAATGAATTTTTAAACCGGCGATTGACCGTTGAGGACGCCGCCCAGGCACATGTAGCGGCATTGGATGCCATCGCTGATCTGGGATTCGAGACGTTCATATTATCAGCGCCGACGCTATTTGCCCGGGAAGATTGCAAGCAACTGATGGAAAATGCGCCGTCCGTTATCGCGCGCTATTTTCCCGAGGCTGCTGATTTGTATCACAAGAAAGGCTGGGTGTTGCCGGATCATATTGACCGTATTTATGATCCGGGAAAAGCGGAGAGACTTTTGGGATTTCGGGGAAAAACCGAATTCGCCAGCATATTGGAAGCTCTGGCCGATGATCGCCCAATGCCCTTTCACCATGATCCAAGCTACATCTCTCCAAAGGAGGCCTCATGAGTTACACGCTGATTACCGCCAACCGCAATTATTCGAGCTGGTCGCTGCGCCCGTGGATATTGATGAAGGCGCTGGATATCCCTTTCGAAGATGACATTATCTATTTTGAAGAAGATAATTACGAGCGGTTTCGGGCCTTTGCGCCCAATGCACAGGTGCCCTGCTTACAACATAACGGTCTGAAGGATGATGATCGCACGATCTGGGATTCGCTGGCGATTGTCGAATATCTCGCCGAGCGGCATGAAGGTGTCTGGCCAGAGGATGAAAAAGCCCGGACTTGGGCGCGTTGTACCGCAGCGGAAATGCATGGTGGGTTCGCGCCGCTACGCAACATCTGCCCTATGAACGTTGGAGTTCGCGCCAAACTGCATGAAATTGAGACACCGCTTCAGCGCAATGTCGACCGGATCAGAGAGCTGTTTGCCGAAGGTCTGGACAGCTTTGGCGGGCCTTGGTTGGCGGGCGGCAGATTTACTGCCGTCGATGCATTTTATGCACCGGTTGCCTATCGCGTGCGTTCATTTGATCTCGATATCGGTGCGAAAGGCCGGGCATGGGTGGACCATATCATTGCCCACCCCGCCATGCAGTTTTGGGAGAAGGAAGCACTTGCCGAGCCGCATCGCGAGATTAGCCATGAAGAGGAAATTGCTGCGGTGGCTACAGTGACCGAAGATTTCCGGGTGCCTGTTTGATCTGAAATGGATGTAAACAATGGTGCTTCGCTTGACGGTGGCAGGTCAATAGGCCATGGCCGCGCCTGATGATGTTGCGTTGCAGCATTTTAATCTGACATTTCAATCGGTGGGGACCGAATCATGGCAATACACAGCGATTTTAAGCGCGACTGGCTATCCAATCCGAAAACCGAGTTTTTGGCCGGTCTGGTGGTGGCGCTGGCCCTGATCCCCGAGGCCATCGGCTTTGCCATCATCGCCGGTGTTGATCCGCGTGTTGGTCTCTATGCCAGTTTTTCCATTGCAGTGATTATCTCCATGATCGGTGGCCGGCCCGGGATGATCAGCGCTGCGACTGCGGCTGTGGCCGTGTTGGTCGTACCGCTGGTCCGCGATCACGGTGTCGAATATCTATTCGCTGCGACGATATTGATGGGTATTTTTCAGGCTATAGCGGCTTTGCTAAGGTTGGACTTGCTGATGCGCTTTGTCTCACGATCGGTGATTACCGGCTTCGTCAACGCGCTGGCCATTCTCATTTTCATGGCGCAGCTCCCGCAATTGACCGGTGAAGCCTTTACATGGCAGACATATGCGATGGTCGCGGCGGGTCTTGCGATTATCTATGGCTTGCCAAAGCTGACCGGTTGGGTGCCTTCACCCTTGGCAGCTATCATTGTCCTGGCAGCGGTCAGCATCTATTTCAAAGTCGACGTTTCCACTGTCGGGGACATGGGCGAGCTGCCCGACAGCCTGCCGTGGATCCACATTCCGCAAATCCCGATCACTTGGGAAACATTGCAGATCATTGCGCCCTATTCATTGGCGATGGCAGCCGTTGGCCTGCTGGAATCCCTGCTCACCGCGTCGATTGTCGATGACATGACCGAAACCCGCAGCGACAAGAAACGCGAAACCTATGGTCAGGGTATCGCCAATTTCGTGACCGGCTGGATCGGCGGCATGGGCGGCTGCGCCATGATCGGTCAGTCGGTGATCAATATCAAGTCGGGTGGCCAGCGACGGCTTTCGACTTTTGTTGCCGGCGTTATGCTGTTGGTTCTGATTGTCGGTCTCGGGCCGCTTGTCGCGCAAATCCCGATGCCCGCGCTGGTCGCAGTGATGATCTTTGTGTCGATCAGCACCTTTCGCTGGAAAAGCTTTACCGAAATCACGCATCACCCTTGGCCATCTAACGTCGTGATGATTGCAACAGTGGTCATGGTTGTCGCGACCCATGACTTGTCGATCGGTGTGCTGACCGGCGTTCTGCTTTCCGGCATATTCTTCGCCTGGAAAGTGCGTCAGCTCGTCACCATTCAGGATTTTGTCGAAGTCACAACGCACCGCTATGTCTTTGGTGGTCAGATATTCTTCGGCTCCGTCGACATGCTTTATGAAGCGATGGAGTTTAACGAGGACGGTATTGATACCGTGGTTATCGATGTGCACGATGCGCATTTCTGGGATATCTCGGCAACCGGCATGCTCGACAAAATTGTCGAGCGGTTGCAAAATGAGGGCAAGACGGTTGAATTAATCGGCCTGAATGAAGCCAGCGCAACACTGGTTGAGAAATATAGCGACAATGACCGACCATTTGAAAGCCTGGGCGTCGTCGGACACTAGGCATTCGGAACGGATTGCGCCGTAGGTTTTTTGGTAAACGCAATCATTGTTTTTGTTGTTTGTCCTTTTGACTGCATCTAGGCTTTGGCATAGCGAAACTGTTCAAACCCTACAGGAGCCATTCCCATGATAAAATTGCACCATCTCGAATATAGCCGTTCGACGCGCATCATCTGGCTGCTGGAAGAATTGGGTATCGAATATGAAATGGTGCGGCATCAGCGGCATCCCGAAACCATGCGCGCGCAGGCTGATCTTGCGGCGATTCATCCGCTGGCCAAGGCCCCGACGGCGATTATCGACGGGCATCTGATGATGGAATCAGGCGCGATTATTGAATATATTCTGGAGCAATATGGCGAAGGCAAATTGACACCGGCACCGGGTTCCAAAGATCGCGCTGAATATCTCGAATGGCTGCATTTTGCCGAAGGCACATTGGCCAACCCGGTGATCGTCCAGATGCTCGCGCCGCGCTTCGGAGGACTGGGGGAAGGTTATGCCCCGTTCGTCGAGGGGGAAGTGGTTAAACTGCTCGACTATTTGGAGCACCATATCGATAATCGTGAATTTCTGGTTGGTGATGATTTTACCGGCGCCGATATCAATGTGATGTATGTGCTTGAGCTAGCAATGGCTGCGGGAATGCTCGCTAACCGCCCGGCGTCAATGGACTATGGCAAGCGGATGATGGCGCGGCCGGCGTATAAGAAAGCGATTGAGCTAGGCGGACCAGTTGTACCGACACTTGCTGGTTAGTGTCCGCTGGTGATCAGTCGTTAAACCAAACTGGCGGACCTCTTTTAACAGCTGTTCTGTTGGTTCTGACACTATGTGCTTTTGCCGGCAATAGTTTGCTGAACCGTGCGGCTTTGGCCGATAGCACCATTGATTGGGCAAGTTTTACAAGCATACGATTGGTTTCCGGAGGCATTATGTTGGGGCTGCTTTTAGGCTTTCAACATGGCCGCGCTGTGTTGCCGCGCGGTGATACTTTCGTTCCGGCCATTGCACTGTTCGTCTATGCGGTCAGCTTTTCCTATGCTTATGTCTCGCTTGATGCCGCTATTGGGGCATTGATCCTGTTTCCTGCTGGGCAATTGAGCTTGCAAATGATCGGGATAGTTCGCGGTATCTATCCGACGCCCATTCAATGGGCGGGCTTATTACTGGCTATTGCTGGATTGGTTGTTTTTCTGGCTCCTGGTGACACAGCGCCGCCGTTGATCGGTGGCCTGATCATGGCGCTAGCCGGTATTTCGTGGGGTTTTTACAGCTGGGCAGGAAAAGGAGCTTCACGCCCCGCTCTGACAACAACCCGTAATTTTTTTGGCGCATCCTTGCTTTGCTTGCTGCTAATCCCTTTTTTTGGCAACGCTGATCAAATTCAGCCAACCGGAATCGCGCTGGCAGTCATCTCTGGAACTGTCACATCCGGGTTGGGCTACATCACCTGGTATGCCGTCCTGCCGCGCCTGTCGGTCAGTACCGCTGCTGCCTCTCAGCTTTCGGTGCCCGCTATCGCAGCACTTGGCGGAGTTTTACTGCTCGGGGAGACGCTGAGCACGCGCTTTTTCGTCGGCAGCGCTATGATCTTTGCCGGTATTGGTTTGACGATGTTCAAATGGCCTGGATTCAGGATGCCCCGACAGAGTCTCTGACCACAGCTTTTCCGGTTTCGCGCTGTACCTTCAATTCCGCCTTCAACTTGGCGGGATCACGGGCGAAAACAAAACCAAAGCTCACGCCGCCTTCTTTACCGACGGTTGCGTGATGCAGCTTATGCGCTTGAACCAGACGTTTGGCATAACCGCGCTTCGGCACATATTTAAAATAACGCTGATGCACCAGGCCATCATGGATTAAAGTGTAGATGATCCCGTAGAGCATTATACCTACACCTATCCATGTGCCGGGTTCCCAAAAGGATGCGCCCATGATCATCGGGCTTCCGATGATGAACATCGAAATGCTCATTACCGCGCCGACAATGCCATAAAGGTCATTCTTTTCCAGTGCGTTATCGTGCGGTTCGTGATGATCACGATGCCAGCTCCAACCGAAACCATGCATGATATATTTATGCGCGCCCCATGCGATAAACTCCATCGCAATCACAGAGACAAGGATCGTGGCTAAAATTGCGAAAATGCTCATCCATCGATGATAGGCATTTTTGATGGGCTTTTGAAGTCACTTCTCACTTGCACGAGCAATTGATCTCGGTAAACGAAACACCATATTGCTTAAGAGGATGGTAAAACCGGGATGACCGAAGCAAGAACCCTATATGAAAAAATCTGGGATGCGCATGTCGTGGACCAACGCGATGACGGCACGGCGCTGATCTATATCGACCGGCATCTGGTGCACGAAGTGACCAGCCCGCAGGCTTTCGAAGGACTGCGTAAGGCAGGCCGCAAGGTTCGCCGCCCAGATCTAACATTAGCGGTTCCAGACCATAATTTGCCGACTACTCCTCGTATCGATGCTGCGGGAAACAAGATACCGATTGCTGATCCACAAAGCGCCGCGCAGCTGGAGGCGTTGGAAGCCAATGCGCCTGCCTTTGGCATCAAATATATCGGTGCGAGCGATACGGAACAGGGCATTGTTCATGTAATCGGGCCAGAGCAAGGCTTTACCTTGCCCGGCACAACGCTGGTCTGCGGCGACAGCCATACGGCCGCCCATGGCGCGCTGGGTGCGCTGGCTTTTGGCATTGGCACCAGCGAAGTCGAACATGTCTTGGCGACCCAGACGTTGCAGCTATCAAGATCTAAATCGATGGAAATTCGGGTCGAAGGGATGCTGGGGCCCGGTATAAGCCCGAAAGATCTGATCCTGCATATCATTGGCGTGATTGGCGCCGCTGGCGGCACGGGTCATGTCATTGAGTATCGCGGCGAAGTTTTCGAGCAAATGTCGATAGAAGGCCGGTTGACGGTGTCCAACATGTCAATCGAAGCCGGTGCACGCGCCGGACTGATTGCACCGGATGACAAGACTTTTGCCTATCTGAAAGGCCGTCCCATGGCTCCGCAGGGCGCTGATTGGGATGCGGCGGTTGCCTATTGGAAAACATTGCGATCAGATGATGACGCGCAGTTTGATAAAAGCGTGACTATCAATGCTGCTGATGTAGCGCCGACAGTGACCTGGGGCACCAGTCCCGAAGATGTTGTGCCGGTGACCGGTCATATACCGGCACCTGAAAGTTTCGCTGATCCGTCTAAGCAGGACGCAGCGCGCAAGTCGCTGGATTATATGGGATTAACGTCCGGTCAGGCGTTAGGCGATGTCGCTGTTGAAAACATCTTTATCGGCAGCTGCACCAACAGTCGCATCGAAGATTTGCGCGCTGCTGCCCAAGTGCTGGATGGGCGCAAAAAGGCCGATGGCGTGAAATGGGCGATTGTCGTCCCCGGCTCCGGTCTGGTCAAAGCGCAGGCGGAAGCAGAAGGGCTGGACAAGATATTCACAGATTCCGGGTTTGAATGGCGCGAGCCGGGCTGTTCCGCCTGCCTTGGCATGAACCCTGACAAAGTGCCGCCCGGTGAGCGCTGCGCCTCGACGTCCAATCGCAATTTTGTTGGTCGGCAGGGGCCAGGTGCTAGAACGCACCTTATGTCTCCCGCGATGGCCGCAGCGGCGGCAGTTACCGGAAAGCTTACCGATGTTCGTGAACTAATAAGATAGGGTTTGGTTATGACAGATGACAGGAAACAGCCCAAAGAGAAGGGTGACGAAGAGAAAAAGAGCAAATGGTCCACCGGTGCCAAAGTTGGCGCTGCGGTAGGTTCAGCAGCCGTGGCGGCGGCATTGATGTACGCTGGCCGTCACAAGATGCGGAAACTGGATGAGTTTAAGGCCGCTAAACCCAAGCCGGGCACACGCTATGAAAACGAGCCAGTCGATGATGCCGATGAAGAGGGCAAAGAATGAAGCCCGTTCGCAAAGTTGAAGGTCGAGCCATTCCGTTTGGGCGAAAAAATGTCGATACCGATGTCATCATATCGGCGGAATGGCTCAAAACAATATCGCGTGATGGGTTAGGTGAGGGCGCATTTGAATCGGTTCGTGCGCAAAAGGGTAATGTTTTTGACGACCCGGAATATGCCGGTGCGTCCATCCTGATCGCTGGCGATAATTTTGGCTGCGGCTCAAGCCGCGAACATGCCGCTTGGGCGCTCGACGACATGGGCATAAGGGCCATTATTGCACCCAGTTTTTCGGATATTTTTTCCAGCAACGCATTTAAAAACGGTCTGCTGGCCATTCCCCTGCCGCAGGCCGCCATTGACCGCCTGATGGAAGTCGCCAAAACCGATCCGATCACCATCGATATGGAAAGCATGAGCGTAACAACACCCTTTCAGGATCGCTTTACCTTCGAGATGGATCCTTTCCGGCAACAATGTTTGATGGACGGGCTTGATGAAATTGACCTGACAATGGCAAAATCCGATGCCATAGAAGCGCATGAAAAAAGTGTCGATTCTGCTCAGTCCTGGCATAAACCGGTGATGGCATAGCGCGCTCAATATAGATCAGGGAAAGAGGAAAAGAGTATGAAAGCATTGATGTCCACAAAAGTCGGCGGTCCGGATAGCCTGGAAATGCTGGATGTCGACGATCCGGTCGCTGGCAAGGGACAGGTAGTCATTGATGTAAAAGCGTGCTCGATCAATTATCCCGACGTTCTGATCATTCAGGATATGTACCAGTTTAAACCGCCTCGTCCTTTTGCGCCCGGCGGCGAGGTCTCCGGTGTCATTTCCGAAGTCGGCGAAGGCGTGAGCGGTCTGAAAGTGGGCGACCGGGTCGCTTCAACCACCGGTCATGGCGGTCTAGTGGAGAAAGTCGCGGTCGATTATAACAGCGTGTTCAAAATTCCGGATACCGTAAGTTTTGAAGATGCCTCGGCGCTTATCCTGACTTACGGCACATCGATCCACGCACTGGTTGATCGCGGCCACATCAAGGAAGGCGACACACTTCTGGTGCTGGGCGCATCCGGCGGTGTCGGTATTGCTGCCGTTGAATTGGGCAAAGCCTTTGGTGCGCGTGTGGTCGCCGCCGTATCTTCCGAAGAGAAGGCAGCCTTTGCCAAAGAGGCGGGCGCAGATGAAACGGTGATTTATGAACGTGCGCCCTTTGACAAGGATCAATCCAAGGCCCTTTCGGCGCAATTCAAAGCGGCGGTTGGCCCCAATGGCGCAGATGTTATCTATGATGCGGTTGGCGGCGATTACAGCGAACCTGCCGTACGTTCCATCGCTTGGGAGGGCCGGTTTCTGGTCGTTGGTTTTCCTGCTGGCATCGCAAAATTGCCGCTCAATCTGACCTTGCTCAAATCCTGTGATGTCTGCGGTGTGTTCTGGGGCGCTTATGCCATGCGCGACCCGGCGGGCAACCGGTCCCATATCAACCGGCTGTTCAAGCTTTGGGGACAGGGCATGATCCAACCTCGCGTCTCAGAGGTTTTCGACTTTGCTGATGCTGGGAAAGCGATCCAGAAAATGGCAGATCGTGGTGCGATTGGTAAACTTGTAGTGAAAGTTGCCGACTGATCGGCATTGGCCTCTTGTCGCTGATGCGGCCAATGCCTATTTCTATTTCATAAGGTTCTGGGATGGACCATTATTCGTGAGGGAAAATTATGGCCGGTTTTGAAGATCGTGAAAAAGCGTTTGAAAATAAATTCGCCCGCGATGAGGAAATGCAATTCAAGCTAACCGCAAGGCGTAACCGTCTGGTTGGTGAATGGGCTGCTGAGAAAATGGGGCTGACCGCTGAAGAAACCGATGCCTATGCCAAAGCTGTGGTTCAGGCAGATTTTGAAGAAGCGGGCGATGAAGATGTCATTCGCAAACTGCTTGGCGATTTGACCTCTGCGGGTGTCGATATAGACGATGCCGGTATTCGCACCGCGCTGACCGACAAGATGGTGGAAGCGCGGCGTCAGTTTATCGAACAGGCCGAATAGGATAGTCCGCGATGCCGATGGCGAGTGACGATATCAAGGCGATGATTTTGGAAGCCTTTCCCGATGCCGAGGTCGAGATTCAGGATCTGGCGGGCGACGGTGATCATTATGCAGCCAAAGTTCTGGCGCCGGCCTTTGCCGGCATGAACAGGGTTAAGCAGCATCAGGCCGTCTATGCGGCATTAAAAGGTAAAATGGGCGGAGAGCTGCACGCGTTGCAGCTTACCACTGGAGTCCCAGAATAGGCAGGATTTCCGAAAGGGGTCTGCAAAGGAGAATGAAGATGAACGACGCAGTGAATGCAAAAATTGACACAATGGTCACGTCCAACGATGTGGTCCTGTTCATGAAGGGCACGCCGTTGTTTCCGCAATGCGGATTTTCCAGCAAAGCAGTTGCAATCCTGGAACATCTCGGTGTCGGCTTTGAATCCGTCGATGTCCTGCAGGACATGGAAATACGCCAGGGCATTAAAGAGTTTTCGGATTGGCCGACCATTCCGCAGCTATATGTCAAAGGTGAATTTGTCGGCGGCAGCGACATCATGATGGAAATGTATGAAGCAGGCGAACTGGGCGAATTGATGGCTGAGAAAAAGGTCGCACCAGCCGCGAATTAAACAGTGGTTTTAGTGGCAGCGGCTGGCTTAGCTGTCTGGCATTTCGATAAGCCACATTCCGACGCCCAGGCAGAAGCTACCGAACGCCATTGCAGCGGCGATCAGTTTTAAATTCATTCCCTTCATTGGGGTAGCATCATGGCTGCTCAGTCTGTCTTGTACGCGGCAGCCATTACGCTGGGCCATGTAGAAAATGAAAATTCCTATCAGAATGAACAAGCTGGCAATCGCCCGCGGAAGCCAGAAAGGCTGCAGCTTCCCAAATAAGGCATTGAACCCCAACCCGATACCAGCGGCGGCCAAACCAGTGCGCATCCATCCTGCAAATGTCCGTTCATTGGCCAGTACGGTGCGATCCTCTGCCCAATCTGTGCGGTCTTCGGCGAGATCCGTACGATCTTCTGCAAGATCGTTGCTGCTCTTTTGTTCTTGTCCCAATTCATTTACCCCGTCGGTTGTCTGCTGCTAGAAAACGGCCCTACAGCAAAAATGTTCCAAGAACCTATGCCGATAATGAAAAACGGCCCGGATTAGGAGATCCGAGCCGTTTAAATGTGGGTATTGGTCGTGGGCTGTCTAGAATAATTAATGAGAGGGGACGGCGGAGACCAGTACGCTGTCCCCCTCATTTTGCGTTTCATGGGTGTGAAACATAGGAACACCAACAACCCTGCACTGCGTGTGCCAGTTTTCTTCATGTTATAACTTTTAAACACTTAGATGGTTAAAGCTGCGTTAACTTCTCGGTTTCTGTAAATTTTTTCGACAACAAGTGGGCACCAGTTACATTTTCCGTAGATTGAAATGCAATCACGGTCTGCCGCAAATGTAAAATTACACATTTACATTTGTAGTCGATGAAACTACAGCTGTAGTCAGTAGCGAGTCTTGTTCATTCAAATTTCGCAATTTCATTTGGGAGAAATTGGATATGGTCGAACGTATCAGTGATGCCGAACATGAGATTATGGAGGTGCTTTGGCAAACGGCACCGCTGACCGCTACCGAAGTGGCTGACCGTGTTGCCGATGCCAAAGGCTGGTCGCTGCAAACTGTTAAAACCTTGCTGTCCCGTCTCGCTGCCAAAGCTGTTATCGGCACCGAGCGTGATGGACGGCGTTTTTTATATTCACCACTGGTTGAGCGGGATACTTATCTGGCTGGTGTTTCACGTAAATTTGTTGACCGTCTGTTCGGAGGGAAAGTCACACCGTTGGTCGCTCATTTGGCCGAGGCTGATGAGCTAAGCGATGACGATATAAGGGAAATCGAAGAGCTTTTGAGGGAGTTGAAGGGATGACCAACTGGATGATAGACACGATGGTGTCGATGACGTTGCTCATGGCACTGGTGCTGATAATCCGTAAGCCGGTGGCCCATTTTTTTGGCGCGCATATCGCTTATCTTTTATGGGCACTGCCATTGGCACGGCTGTTTATGCCCACACTGACATTGCAAGCGCCGGCACCTGTTGAAGCCGGTGAAGCGGCGGCCGCAGCGCCGATACTCTCGGAAATCGCAATGGTTGCTCCTACAGAAACGGCGGCAGTCGGCGCTCTGGCGTCTGTCGATTGGATGATGATTGCTCTGGTTGTTTGGCTAGGCGGAGCCGGGATGCTGTTTATCAGCAAATTGGCAGCCTATTTTCAGTTTCGCGAAGATATCGTTTCGGATGGCCGTTTGGTCGGTCACCATGGAAGGATCAAGATACTTGAAACCGCTGCAGTCGGTGGACCACTGGCTTTTGGATTGTTCAAGAAATATATTGCTGTTCCGACAAATTTCTTTCGCGATTACGCGCCGCGCGAACGTGAATTGGCGCTGGAACACGAAATTGCCCATCATGAATCCGGTGATCTGGCCGCGAATTTTGTCGGTCTTCTGATCTTGTCGCTGCACTGGTTCAGCCCGGTAGCTTGGTTGGCGTGGATTGCATTTCGTCAGGATCAGGAGACCGCCTGTGATGCCCGTATTTTGAAAAATAACGGCCGTGACATGCGCGCTGTTTATGGTCGTACTATCGCAAAATCAGTATCAGGACATAAGCTTGGTCTTGCCAGTCCGTTGAATCAGAAGAACAAAATCAAGGACCGGCTGAAAATGCTCGGCCAGTCTGAAAAATCACCCTTCCGCAAGCACATGGGTGCGTTGATGGTGGGCGCCGGCACCGTAGTTGCCTTGCCACTAACGGCAACAGTTACCTACGCCGTGGAAGCAGAAGCGCATCCGCATGAAGATGGCGCTGCCTTTAATGATATTGTTGACAGCGATGTGATTGATGATCGCAATGTCTCGATTAATACCGGTGGCAAAAATAATCGCGTCAAAATCCGCTCCGGAAGCACCAGTGTCGATGTTGGGCGCAATGGCGTTGTTGTCGCCGAGAAAATCGCAGGCGGCTATAAATATACCGTGGCCAATGAAGATGGTAATTTCGAGTTTCAGTCAAAGCGTAAGCTGAAAAAGAAAGAAATTGCAAAAAAGCTCAGGAAAATTGGTTCTTCCGTTGACAATAAAGATACGGCTTGGACGCCAATCGCGCCGGTTCCTCCCGTTCCACCGGTACCACCTGTTGCCCCGGCGAATCTTGATTTTGTTGCGCATGATAAGTCTAAAGGCACGATCAATATCACCATGCTAAGCGGTGAAAAAGATTGGGCCAAAGTCCGCGCCAATGGCAATGAACATGTTCACAAGATCCAATATAACGGCCGGACTGTGATATTGCGCACCAACAGGAAACTGAGCAAAAGCGAAATTCAGGAAATGGTCAAGGAAGCCGAAGAATCGCGCCTTGAGGCGGAAGAAGCTGCGCGTGAGCATGCACAGGAAGTACGTGAAGCGAAGCGCGAAGCGCAACAAGATCGCCTTGAAGCCGAGCGTGAGGTCGAGCAAGCGCTTCGTGAAGCTGCGCGGGAAGTGCGTACTGCCGCTCGTGAGGCTCGCAATGAAGCGCGGGAAGCAGAAAGAGAAGCGCGTGCGGAAGCTCGCGAGGCTCAGCGTGAAGCTCGCGAGGCTCAACGTGAAGCGCGAGAAGCTGCTCGTGAGGCTGAGCAAGAAGCGCGCGAGGCCAAAAGCGTAGCGGCAAGAATTTGGGATGTCACCCAAATTGCCTTTAAACCCAATTTTCGCGCCGCTGTGACCAGTTCAAGTCGCTCGAAAAGTTCCAAAAGTGCAAAGCTCGATTGTACCGCCATGAACAAAGAAATCGCTTTTGCCGGACAAAGCACAATGAATGACCGAGCATGGGCAAGCGTTATTGGCTGCTCCGACAAGGATCGGAAAATGACCTTACAGATCACGCTGAAAAAGCTTGAAAAAAAGCGGGCTAAGGCGGTAGAATGTAACAGCAAAGACGTTAAACATCTGCTGAAAATCGAGAATTTTGATCAAGAGATCAAAAACCTCAAGGCCCAGCTTTCGATGACCTGAACCCTCTTAAACCTATCGTCACAAGATCGGGAGCGGCCCCATTTGCGGTTCGCTCCTGATTTTGCGATGATATTGGTGGTTGTTTTATGGCCTGAATATGCCACATCTTGACCATGAACAAAGAATTTGACCCGAGCAGCTTCCCAACCGGCCTATCCGAACAAATGGAACCCTTGGTCGCGCGCGTGCTCGCGGGCAATCCCAGCCCTTATACCTATACCGGCACGCAGACTTATGTTGTGGGTAATAAGAGTGACCGCGCTGTCATCGATCCAGGCCCGGCGCTGGACGACCATATCGATGCGATCATGGCGGCGGTTGGCGATGCCAAAATTAGCGCGATTATGTGCACGCATACCCATAGGGATCACAGTCCGGCGGCCGCGCCATTGTCCGAACGCACTGGCGCGCCGATTATTGGCTGTGCGCCTTTGGTGCTCGATGATGATGGTCCGCGCGCCGACGAGAGTTTCGATAAAAGCTATAGTCCCGACCGGGTGCTGGCGGATGGCGAAACCCTGGCTGGTGACGGCTGGACCATGGAAGCGGTAGCAACGCCAGGGCATACATCTAATCATCTCTGCCTATCGGTGCAGGAATCGGGCGCTTTGTTTACCGGTGATCATGTGATGGCATGGTCGACCAGTGTCATTGTCCCGCCAGATGGCGATATGGCCGATTATATGGCGAGCCTACAAAAGCTTTATGAGCGCGAAGACAAGGTCTATTATCCGGCCCATGGCAAAAAGGTCGACAAACCGCAGCAACTGGTGCGCGGCATGATGGGGCACCGCAAGCAGCGTGAACGCCAGATACTCAAAATACTCGAAAGCGGCGCATCGGTCATCCCCGATATGGTGACGCAAATGTATAAGGGCCTTGATCCACGGTTAAAGGGCGCAGCTGGTCAGTCCGTGCGGGCGCATCTGATCGACCTGCAGAATCGCGAGATTGTAGCGGTTGACGGTGATATATGGAAAATGTCTTCGTGAACCGCCGCGTCGCCATTCCCTTGGCAATTATGGCAGGAGTGTTGGTGATCTTAGGCGCCTTATCCTGGCTGTTGCTATCAAAGTTTGAAAGCAACTTCACGCCCGATCCGGTATCAATTGCTAGCGCGAGCCTCGACGGGTTGCGGGAACAGAACCGCCTTACAGTTTTCACGGCCAGCTATAATGCGACGGTGACGACCACAGTGAGCCGCATGGGGCTGTCGGCGCGTAAGACGCTGATCATGCCAGGATCGGTGCGTTACGAGGTTGATCTCGCCAAGCTGGATGCCGAAAATGTTCGCTGGGATGAAACGACGAGGACATTGTCCGTGGAAATGCCGCCTATTGAAATCGCCCGACCAGAGGTGCAGATTGACCGTATTCAAAGCTATGATGATGGCGGGATATTGATGGCTTTGACTGATGCCGAGAAAACCCTCGATCAGGCCAATCGCAAAAAAGGTGTGGCAGAACTCGCGAAGCAGGCGAAAAACCCGCTGCAGATGCGTTTGGCGCGCGATGCCGCAAGGCGAGCAGTGGAGAGCAGCTTTGTCCTGCCGCTGCGTGCTGCTGGACTAGACGCCAAGGTCGATGCGTTCTTTGCGTTTGAGCGGGGCGCAGCTAATACGGATCGCTGGGATGTATCCCGGTCGATCAAAGATGTGCTGGCGGACAAGGAAAAGCAGGGGGCAGAATGACGGGATATTGGGGCAAGGGTTTGATTGGTTTGGGCGCAATTGTGGCCTTGATCGGTTGTGGGCAGGAGCTTGCGGAACCACCCGTTTCATCGGTGGCAGAATTTGAGCTTCCCATCCCGATCAGTAACAACGCTGTCGCCTTGGCGGAAGGCCCTGATGGACCGACGCTTTATAGCTTCAACGGTTTAAAATCGGGCAAGAGCTGGCAAGATACCAGCAATGCGGCTTTTGCCTGCATCATCAGCATCAAGGAATGCGAAGAAATTGCTCCGGTGCCGGTGGATGAAGGACGTCTGGCCAGCTCCGCCGTCACCTTGGCAGGCAAAGTCTATCTCTTTGGCGGTTATACTGTGGCCGAAAATGGCGATGAAGTCTCAACGCCGGAAGTCTTCGCCTTTGATCCGAAGACCAAAGACTATAAGCGCCTCGCCGATATGCCGACCCCGGTTGATGACATGGTCGCACTGCCTTATCGCGGGCGCTATATATATTTGGTTTCCGGCTGGCATGATGAGGGCAATGTCAGCCTTGTCCAGTTATATGATACGGAATTTAATACATGGAGCGTAGCAACTGAGTTTCCCGGGAAGCCGGTATTCGGCCATGCTGGCGGGCTTGCCAATCACAGCATGATCATCGCCGATGGTGTGGCTGTTGCCGGGCTAGTTGACGGTAAACGCAAATTTGCCGCTGCCCCTTTTGCTTGGCGAGGCGATATCGATCCCGGTGACCCGGAGCGGATTACCTGGCGCGCGGTTGATGCCCATCCCGGTGGCCCGCAATACCGGATGGCGGCCATGGGCGATGGTGATCGCGGCATGATCCTGTTCGCTGGCGGCGGTGACAATCCCTATAATTACAATGGCATCGGCTATGATGGTGTCCCTGCGAAACCGACGGAGCGGGTTTTTGGCTATGATCTGAAGGCGGATCAGTGGACCGAGCTTGCTAAGCTCGCCGAACCCAGCATGGATCATCGCGCCCTCGCAAAATCGGGTGAGAACTACTATATCATGGGTGGAATGGATGCAGATCAGGCCGTGACAGCACGGATCATGAAATTCCGCATCGATGATTGATCTTCGCCGCTGCCTCGTGGCATAGCGGCTGTAAGTTATTTAAAGGGAAAGACAATGGACGCACGTGGTGGAATTGGTGGCTCGCTTGCCGGCGTAGATGTGGTCGAAGAAATCCATCGCCTGAAAAAAGAACGCAACGCGATTATCCTCGCTCATTATTATCAGAAACCGGAAATTCAGGATATTGCCGATTTTGTCGGTGATAGCCTCGAACTATCCCGCAAGGCGGCGGAAACCGATGCCGATGTGATTGCTTTTTGCGGCGTGAAATTCATGGCGGAAACAGCGAAAATCCTGTCGCCGGAGAAGATTGTTGTATTACCGGATATGGACGCGGGTTGCAGTCTGGAAGACAGCTGTCCACCGGACAAGTTCAAGGCGTTTCGCGACGAACATCCCGACCATATCGCGCTGACCTATATTAACTGCTCGGCCGAGGTGAAGGCGCTGTCCGATATTATCGTGACCAGCTCGTCTGCCGAGCATATTCTCTCGCAAATTCCAAAGGATCAGAAGATCATCTTTGGCCCGGACAAGCATCTCGGCGGCTATATCGCCAAGAAAACCGGCCGTGACATGCTGCTGTGGCCCGGTGTCTGTATCGTCCATGAGGCGTTCAGCGAGACGGAACTGCTGAAACTGCAAACCCAGCATCCCGATGCCCCTGTGGCCGCTCATCCCGAATGCCCGGCCTATATTTTGGACCATGCCGATATGGTGGGATCAACCAGCGCGATCCTGAAATATGCCAAGGAATTTGAAGGCGATACGATCATCATCGCGACCGAGCCGCATATCATTCACCAGATGGAAAAAGCGGTGCCGGAAAAGAATTTCATCGGCGCGCCCGGTGCGGACGGCAACTGCAATTGCAATATCTGCCCCTATATGGCGCTCAACACGATGGAGAAACTTTACGTCGCGCTGCGCGATCTGGAACCCCGCATCGAAATGGATGAGGAGCTACGCCTGCAAGCCCGCAAGTCGATCGACAAGATGATGGAAATGGCGAGTGCTACCGTAGGGCAGGGCGATTTGGGGCCGGCTGATTTGGCGCATGAAGATTAAAATCAATGTTGAAGTTATACTTCGCACCACTTACCCGCTCAATCAGAATAAAATGGCTTCTTGAAGAACTAGAAATCGCACATGAAATAGTCCCGGTTGCTTTTAATCGCGATGGCGACAAAGGTTTTGCGCAACACACACCGGCTGGAAATTTCCCATATATCGAAGATGGTGACGTTGCGTTGTCGGAGTCAGGGGCGATTGTCCAATATATATTGGAGCAATATGGTAACGGCAGGCTGGAACCCCCGGTAGGTTCTCTAAACCGTGCTAGTTACCTTCATTGGTTACACTTTTCGGAAGGAACTGCGGCTCAGCCAATAAACACGACTGTTTGGTTGACGGTTTATCGCGACGATGCGGAAAAGCATCAAGCCATTATCAACGCCGTCCGTGGTTCTGCCAATCATATTTTGGATAAGGTGGAGCAAGTGGTTTCCAAACAAGCGTTCCTGGCTGGAGATCAGTTGACCGGTGCGGACATAATGATGGGCTTTACACTTTGGTCGGCGAAAATGCTTGGCATCTTGTCCGACGCACATCCTTATACTGTTCAATTTCTTAAACAACTTACTTCAAGGCCTGCCTTTGAAAAGGCGTTGGCAGAAAGTCGAAGATTACAGTGACCTTCACCCTAGACTGCTTCGATCTCGACGCTTTTGTCGCTTCCACTCTGGCCGAAGACCTCGGCGCGCCGTTTGATTCTGGCGGTCGCGATGTCACATCCGAAGCCGTGATCCCCGAAAACGCCATCTTCACCGGCGTGATGGATAGCCGCCACGACGCGGTTATCGCGGGCCTGCCGATTGCCGAGGCGTTTTTTCGGTCGCTTGACCCTGATGTGGAGATTGAAATCCTCGCGGCGGAAGGAGAAGCGGTTGAGGCTGGCACTGATATTATGCGCTTGAAGGGCAAGGGCCGAGCAATGCTGACGGCGGAACGCAGCGCGCTTAACACGGTGCAGCATCTCACCGGCATAGCCAGCATGACCAATGAATATGTGCGCAAGATTGTCGGCACCGGCTGCACCTTACTCGACACGCGCAAGACTATACCCGGCCTGCGCGTACTGGAAAAATATGCCACGCGCATGGGCGGGGCACAGAACCACCGCATGGGCCTGTGGGACGCGGCGATGATCAAAGATAATCATGTCGCGGTGGCAGGAGATATCAGCGAAGCGGTGAAGCGCGCTGTTGATGCGGGAATTGAACGGATTATCGTCGAAGTGGACCGGGTTGATCAGATTGAACCGGCGCTGGCCGCGGGCGCGACGCATTTGTTGCTCGACAATATGGAACCCGCCACCTTGCGCGGGGCGGTGACGCTGATCGGCGGCCGCGTGGTGACGGAAGCATCCGGCGGCGTGACACTGGACACGATTTTCGACAAGGCGGATACGGGTGTTGATTTTATCTCCGTTGGCCGACTGACGCAGTCCGCACCAGCGGCGGATATCGGGTTGGACTTTACGCAGGCGTAGTCTAAACTAGTAAGCAATCTGCGAGGGAGAAGATCATGCGACCGACATCTATCATTCAATTTGAACGCTTTTATCTGGGCGCCCTGGGCATTGGTCTGGTCGGCAATATCCTGAATTGGGATAATGCGACGGCGATGCTTCAGGCAGATCCGAATGTTGCCATGCTTGGGTCCGGATTTCTGGTCATTTCGACTGTTGTTGGTCTCGCCATTTCGCTATTGCTATGGTTTTTGGCCGCGCGCAAGGCGGTAGGCGTTGCCAAATGGATCATCACAATTTTCTTTGCCATCGGATTGATATCGATTCCCTTTTCGCTGGGCCAGCTCAATGGCCTTGCGATCGCAATATCACTGGTGACGATGGCCATGCAGGCGATAGCCGTTTATATGCTCTTCCGGCCCGACGCAAAGAAGTGGTTTGCCGGTGAAAAGACAGTCGATCTGGAAAAAACGTTTGAGTGATTGCGTTTGACAAAATCGGACCAAGGCGCAGCTAATGGTTGGATTTGCTACAAATTCTGACTAACCCTTTCCTAGGGAAGCATGGGTTCTAGACAAAGTCCGGAGGCCATATTGCGACCAAATTCCATCATCAGGTTCGAACAGCTTTTTCTTGGCGCGCTTGCGCTGAATGTTCTCAATATCATTCTGAACTGGGACACCTGGTCGATGGTGATGGATCAGGGAGACGGTAGCGACGGTATGAACGCTTTCGCCACTTATACAATCATCATATTCCCCTTTCTTATCAACCTGTGGCTTTGGTTCAAGATCGCGCGCAAAGCCTCCAATATCGGCAAATGGTTGCTGATTGTGATGTTTTTGATCGGCGTCATCTGGTCTCTTGCAACGATTGATAATTATCGGACACTCGGCCTGACCATCCTGTTCACCATCCTCGCCTTGAAAGCGGCAGCAATTTATATGTTGTTCCGGCGCGACGCCAAACAATGGTTTGCCGGCAAAGCCGTGGCGACATAAAAAGCACTGGATCATGGCGCTGATATGGGGGTAGGGCTGCGATTGTTATGAGACAATCGCGCCCCAAGTCTATTCTGTGGTTTGAACGGTTTTATTTTCTGTCTCTGGCGATGGAGCTTTTCAATGAATATGTCACTTGGCCTATGCTCTTGGAAGATGTCGGTTGGGAGGCATCTAGCTATATCTTGGTTTGGGGGCTGATTGTCGGTGTCTCTTTCATCATATGGTATTTTCTTGCGGTAAAAGCCAAGTCGTGGGCGCGATGGACGCAAATCATCTTGGCCGGAATCGGAGCCATTATTCTGCTTTTCGATATCGGAGCCGTATTGGTACCAGCCTTGCAGGATTCAAACCTGACAAACGTTAGATGGGAAGCCATGGCGTGGCCTGAAAACATGACCGCCTTGTATGTGATGGGTGTTTTTGTGAACCTTTTTGCAACTCATTTCTTATTTCGAAAAGATGCGATTAACTGGTTCGATAGGAAGCATGTTGATATTGATACGGTCTTTGACTGAGATGAAAATGATCCGCCACGAAATACTGACTTTCCTCGCTTCCATGCTTATATTGTCATTGTTGGCGATCACCCCCGCCCACGCCCAAGCCTATCAATGCCGCGCGCCCGTGCTAACCCAACCCGCCGCGCCAGTTAGCAAACCAGCCAAAGAACCACGCCGGATTACACCGGTATCCGGCTATACGCTCGCGATAAGCTGGTCACCGGAATATTGCCGCTTGCGCAAGGATAGTCGGCGCGACAAAAGCCAATGTGGTGGAGATGATGGCAGCTTTGGTTTCATCCTCCATGGGCTGTGGCCGGATGCGCAGGGGAATAGCTATCCCCAATGGTGCCGCGCGACCAAGCCCCTGTCACCAGCGCTTGTGCGGCGTAATTTCTGTATGATGCCCTCGATCCGGCTTATGGCCAAGGAATGGGCCAAGCATGGAACCTGTATGACGCAGCGGCCGGAGACTTATTTCCGGATTTCAAAAATTATGTTCGATGCGGTGGAATTTCCCAATATGGACCGGCTTTCACGCAAGCCGCTAACTGTCGAAGGTTTACGCAGCGCATTTGTAGCGGCGAATGAGGGGCTAGGTGCTGACATGATCCGTCTGAAAGTTAATCGGCGCGGTTGGCTGGAAGAAGTGCGACTGTGCCTAGGAAAAAGTTTTAGGCCCCAGCGTTGTCCGGGCAATATGCGTGCATTGAAAGGCGATAAACCGGTGAAAATCTGGCGCGGCGCTTAACCTTCCAGCGTTCGGGTTCCCGGATGATGTTTATCAAGGTGCTTACGGATGATCCGTAAATTACGGCTGTTGGAGCGCCAGATGAAGTCAAAAACGTCGCCAGCGAGCGGGATTGCACCCAAAGCGGTATCTATGCCTACATTGGTCGCCATGCGGGTCAATTGCCATTTCGACATGCCCAGATTGCGGGCTTCCCAAACGATATAGGCGCCCATAACGGCCGTAACGACATCGCCGACAACGGGGATCAGGCCGACCAGAGAATCGACACCGATGGGCTTGTTAATGCCCGGAATGATAAATGCGCGTTCTAGCACCTTTTCCATGGCTTCGACACGAGTTCGCACCGCTTGCGGGTCGCGGCTTACATCTGGCAATTGTTCGGCCAAGCGCTTTAACTGTTCTTCCGAAATCGCCATAAGCCCTCCCGCTTGTTCATCATTATCATAGTCAAGATATAGGGATTCCGACCAACAGATTCAATGGATGCCAACCGCGCGGATTGACCGCCAAGCCTTGCTGGCTGGGCCTGCTAATCGACCACCGCACCGGCACGGCCAGGGGAATGAAGCTATAATGCTGAACCAGCATTTCCTCCGCTTCGGCATATAGCCGTGCCTTTACTTGCAGGTTGATCGCGCCCTCGGCCTCGGCAATTTTTGTATCTGCATCGTTCAGACAAACGGACATTTGCGAGCAGGTCAGCCGATATAGGAACCATTTGGCGCTATCATAAGCGGCGATCTCGTCCACCAAACGTATGTCGGCCGGTTGATCGGGACCAACTTGAACCGCATCAAGTCCGACGCGCCGCAGGTCGGATTGGACGCGCAAGAACAAAATGTCTGCGCCCGCCGCGTCGGGCAACGAAATGGTCAGAGGAAGGACCGGCCCTTCCAAGGCTTCCCAGCGTGCAACATGCTCGCGGGCAAAGGCCTGGCGATCTTGCATAGTCATGCTGGCCCAGCCCGGCCGCGCATCAATGCCATCGACATCCAGGGCTTCGGGAATGATTTTCTGACGGCTTTGCCACGCGGTCACGTTGGGAAAGGAGGTCAAAAGCGCTGGCCGGTCGATCGCCATCGCCAGTATTTCACGGTTTCTTGGCACGGCCCAAAAGCCATTGGCGCGCAAGAATTGAAATCCAAACAGGCCCGCTACTGGATCCAGCCGAAGATCATTGGTGCTGACGCCCGCTTCATCGACCAACGGAAGGTGATGGAACTTCCCGTTCAACACCACATCGGTATAGCCTGCCGTGTAGCGGGCGACCGCCCTGGCCGCGCTTTCACTGCGCAGGGTGACGCGGCGCGGGTCGTCTGCGACCGCTTCGTCCGCAGGTTGTTCGTCATCTTCGGTTTCATCATCATCCAGTTGCGGCGGATTCATAACACCCAGCGTGTAGGTGCTTTGATTGTCCAATCGGCTCATCGGACCTGCGCCATTTCCGGCACGAAACAGGCCCAATTCAGGTTGGGCCATGAGCTGCAGGAAATTGGGGTGGGCGGACGTGAGTCGGATTTCGATTACGCGGCCAGTCATCGGGACGATTTCATCAATGCTCAGCAGATCCGGGCCTAATCGGCTTTTGCTGAGCTCGCCAATGCGTTCGCGCAGCAATGTTGCCACCCGTTCGGCGGTAACAGGGCGGCCATCATTCCATTGCCCATCATTCAGCCGGAAAATATAGCTCATACCATCATCGGTTACGATCCAGCGAGCGGCGAGCGATGGCACCACACGTCCTTGTTCGTCAAAGCCGACCAGCCCTTTTGCTATCGCGGACCGGGCAATGGCCGAAGCGTAGGTCAGATCTATTCCAATTGGCTTGATCACCCATTCTTCATCTTCGATTACCGTGACTCTGGCGCGGTCTTCATCCTCGGCTAACCCGCAGGCCGCAAGGCTAAATGACGCCGCGACAAGAGCGAGCATAGATAAACAATTGGCGCGGCTGGCAAAGATCATTTCCTGCTTATACGCAGAGTGCGGCTGGGATGCACATTGGAAATATTATCCTGCCATCCTTCGATACGTTTGCTCACCAAAGAACGGGTAACATAGAAATAAAGCGGCAAGATCGGCATGTCGTTAACAAGCGTTTGATCTGCCAAACGCATGAGGCTGTTTCGCTTGTCCGGATCGACCGTTATCATTGCTTGCGCAACCACAGCGTCATAGGCGGCGCTATCATATCCCGAATAATTTCCGGAGCCATTGGCCATTTGATGAACGGTGAGGAAGTTTTCGGGTATCGGCAGATCGGCAATCCAGCCAGACCGGGCAAGAGCAAAATCATGCTGCCGGAGGGCAGCAAAATGCAGCGCGGCTTCGCTGTTGAACAGGCTCGCTTGTACATTCAGATCTTTCCACATAGCGGCCAGAGCGACCGAAACGCGGCGATGCTCGGCTGAACTGTTAAAGCGAATTTCAAAGGTCAAAGCTTTGGCCGGTCCATATCCCGCTTCTGCCAACAATTGCCGTGCCGCGACCAGCCGCCGTTCCCGATCCCAATCGGCCCAGATGGGCTTAGCGCTGATGCCGCCGGTTAGCTCGGGTGGTAAAAGATTCCATGCCGGAACATTCCCAATTCCAATGACCTTTTCTGCAATCCACTTTCGTTCTACTGCCATCGACAGTGCGGTGCGGACGCGGCTATCGTCAAACGGTGCTTTGCGGGTATTGAATGCGAAATAATAGCTGCCGAGATACGGCACGCTATGCGCAAGGTCAGGGTGGTTTTCGACCAGCCATTTGTGCCGACTTGCAGGATAATCAGCGGCTATATCAGCGCCGCCCGACAGGAATAGCCGCATGGCTGACAGGCTGTCATCCATCGGTTTCCAGATGATAGTGGCAGTGGGTGCCGGTTCATCGTGCCATTCCGGGTTACGGGTCATTCGGGCGTGATCGTTAAGCTGCCATGTGGCCAGTTGATAAGGCCCGCTGACAGTCATGGGACGCTCACTGGTCCATTTGTCTCCGGCCTCGTCTATACGGTGTAGCGGCAAGGCCGCCATCGCCGGATGGGCCAGTAAAATAGTCAGCGATGGTGCAGGTGCTCTTAACGTCACCACAACGAAAGCCTGGTCTTTTGCGCTCACTGACGCGATATTCTCGAATAGCGCCTTGGTTGGGGACGCTGTTTCTGATGCCAGCAGACGGGTCCAGATTTGCGGAAAAAGGGTAGCGTCAAAGGCTGTGCCGTCAGAAAACTCTAGCCCGTCACGCAATCGGAACGTCCATTGCAGCCCATCATCGGAAACGCTCCAGTCTCCCGCCAAACCCGGCTCGGCATTTCCGGCCGCATCAAGCCGAGTCAGTCCTTCAAACTGGTCGGCGGCAACGCGTAACGAGGACAGATCAGAAATTTTCTGCGGGTCGAGGCCCTTTATCTCTGAATCGGACAAGCGCACAATTTGATCCGGCCCCGGCATGCTGTCTGTATCTGCATCGCTGCCGCAGCCAACCAGCAATAAAACAAAACCCAGAAGTGTAATTATACGCATGGTATCTTCCGTATATGTTTTTGCTGGATCAACAAATAGTAACTCTTATGCTGGCGGTGATAAACGGAGATTCTTAGATGGCGAGTTTGCAGTATGACATTAGCGATATTGGCGGGCATACCGGCGCGGCAATATTAAAGCTGCTCCCGGAAATTGCCGACCGCGCGCCTGATACGGAACAGGCGCGGCGTCTGCCGGCTGACCTTGCCGCGAAGATGGCCGAAGCGGGCGCGTTTAATCTGTCCAAACCATCGGCATTGGGTGGTTTGGAATTGCCGCCGCTCGACTTCATGCAATTGATTGTAACCATGGCCGAGGCGGATGCCAGCGCCGGCTGGTGCGCGATGATCGCGGTTACGACGACGTTGGGAGCGGCCTATATGGACGAAAGTCCTGCAGCGGAAATCTTTGGACCTGACGATATTATTACCGGCGGAGTGTTCGCGCCGATGGGTAAGGCGGAGGATAAAGGCGATCACTATCTGCTGTCCGGGCAGTGGCAATGGGGTTCCGGCTCGGCCAATTGCAGTTGGCTTGGCGGCGGTGCAATGATCTTCAAGGATGGCGAGCTACAGAAATTCGAAAACGGCGCACCCTATCATCGCATGCTGTTCTTTCCCGCAGAACAAGCGACATTCATCGATAGCTGGCATGTCGCGGGCATGAAAGGGACAGGGTCGGGTGATTTCAGCGTCAAAGATGTAAAGATCCCCAAAGACCGCAGTGTTTCCTTTGTTTCTGACCGGCCACGCGACGGCGGCGCGCTTTATAAATTCCCGCTCTTTGGTCTATTGGCTCTTGGCGTGTCTTCGGTTGCATTGGGCAATGCGCGGGCTGCGCTGGAAGAAGTGAGGCAAATCGCTATTTCCAAGAAAACGCCAGGCGGAGGCCGCAGCATGGCTCAGCGGGCGACCGTTCAAGTCGATATTGCCCGGGCCACGGCCCAGCTAAGCGGCGCGTTTGCTTTCCTGGAGAGCGCGGTTGGCAAGGCTTGGCAGGAAGCAAAGAGTGATGGTGATATTTCCACGCAGGCTCGGGCAGATTTGCGTCTCGCCTGCGCGCACGCCACCGAAACCTCTGCGGATGTTTGCAAGACTGCCTATACATTAGGGGGTGGCGGCGCGGTCTATTCCAGCAGCAGCCTGCAACGCCGGTTTCGTGATGCACATGTTGCCACACAGCATATTGCAACTGCTCCCGCCGTATTCGAACTGGCTGGACGCGTATTGCTGGAACAGCCTGTAGACATGGCGATGTTATAGGCTTGTAAGCCAATGGCCCAACCAACCCTCCACATCCACGGCACGATCATCTCGACTTATAGCCGTATTGTGCAGACGGTCGCGGAAGAAGCGGGGATAAGTTGGACGATTACAGCGACGCCAGCGGGCAGTCCCGAAAATCGGCGACGCCACCCCTTTCGCAAAGTACCGACAGTAGAGATTGATGGCCTCAATCTTTATGAAAGTGTCGCGATCTGCCAATATATTGATAACGCCCATAATGGCGGCGCGTTGCAGCCGAATGACCATATAGCCCGTGCAGAAATGGATCGTTGGATTTCTGTCGCGAACAATTATCTGTTTCCTGTAGCGGAACACGGTTTGCTGATGCCGCGCCTCGCTCACCGGTTTCTAAAAACTCCGTTACGATCGGATATTATCGAGGCCGCATTGCCCGAGATTGCCGAGCATCTTGGGGTTATATGTCAGCGCGTTGAGGAAGCCCCTTATTTTGCCGGATCTGATTTTTCCTTGGCCGATATTTTCATCTATTGCATATTGCGCCCTGTCCAAATGACGTCCGAAGGCAATAATCTGATCGGGCAGCTTTTGCCGCTGCGGCATTGGCTCAACAAAACCGGCAAGCGGCCGAGTCTGATCCAGACGCAGTGGGAAACAGAGAAACAATAATAAAGCCCTGTCCTACAAGCGGGCGCTTGTGATAACGAAAATTGATAATCGGAAATAAGAGAGACTCTAATTTTAGCTAATGTTTATCAGGGAGATATAGACCATTATTGATTTCCTATCTCGAAATAACGGCCCCCCAATGGACCTTGTACACTTTGTAAACTTAACGCCAATATTCTTCAGGCGCTGACGATGCTACCATCGCTTTTGATCATTGATGATTTTCTGTCTGATCCGCTTGCGGCACGCAAAGCGGCGTTGGCGCTAGACTATGACCCATCCCGTAAAAACGGGAACTATCCCGGTCATATCTCGACAATGCCGCTGGATATTCAGGGACTGGATGACCGTGTGTCAGCGATGATCAATGCGCCCGTGGAGCAGGCCCCCGGCACCAGTCACGGACACTGCCGCATCACGCTAAAGGGTGATAAGGGGCGCAGCGGGGTACATATTGATCCGGCCTTTTATTCCGGAATATTATATCTCTCGCTGCCGGAACATTGCAAAGGCGGCACAGAATTTTTTCGTCATAAGCGTACCGGACTGGAACGGGTTCCCAGCGATCCGCTTGCCATCACCAAGGCGGGCTATGCAGACATCAATGCGCTGATTGAAGATGTCGTGAATCGCGACACGTTGCATAAAGCCAAATGGAAGCGGACCATGTTGGTGCCGATGCGGTTCAACCGCCTGATCCTGTTCAGCCCATGGCTGTTCCACAATAGCGGTGCGGCTTTCGGAACATCGCCGGAGGCCGGCCGGCTGGTGCATTTGATGTTCTTTGCCAAAAGCCAAAGATCGGTTACAAGGCCGTAAATCCTAGGAGAAACCCCTGATGAAAACCGTATTGACCAAGACAATTTCGCTGGCATTGTTGGCCGCATCCCCATTAGCGCTAACAGCCTGTGCCGAGAGTAATGCGCAGGAATCGGATCGTTTTGCCAAGGTTGAGATTAAAACCGAGCAGCTTGCTGACGGTGTGGCGGTACTTTTTGGCGCAGGCGGTAATATTGGTGTTTCTTATGGTCCAGATGGCACCGTGCTTATTGATGATCAGTTCGCGCCGCTAACACCCAAGATTCAGACCGCCATCGGGGCACTGGGTGCGGAGCCGGTTAAATATCTGATCAATACCCACTGGCATGGTGACCATAGCGGCGGAAACGAGAATTTCGGCAAGGCGGGTGCGTTGATCATGGCGCATGACCATGTTCGCGAGCGTATGGCAGGTGAGCAGAAAAGCGGTCGGGGTAATGATCCAGCGTCGCCGAAAGAAGCGCTTCCTGTTGTGACCTATCATGATGGTATCAAGTTACATCTCAATGGCGATGAGGTGTATGTGAAGCATATGAAACATGCGCATACCGACGGTGACAGCATTATCTTTTGGAAAAAAGCCAATGTGATCCACATGGGTGACCTCTATTTTAACAAAGTGACCTTGCCATTTATTGATCTGAACAGTGGCGGCAATGCGATGGGCGTCTTGGCAGCGGCCGAAAAGGCGCTGACCATGGTAGACGATAATACCCAGATCATTCCCGGTCATGGTCCGATGGCTACCAAGGCGGATTTGATGGATTATCGCGATATGCTGAAAACCGTCATTGAAGCGGTTGAAAAAGCGCGCGGTGAAGGCAAGACGCTGGAACAGATTCAGGCGATGAAGCCTGCGGCACAATGGGACACCAATGAAGACGCGTTTATCAAGGGCGATGCCTTTGTCGAGGCCGTGTATAAAAGCCTTGAAATGCCGGCTCATGAAGAAGGCGATCACCACTAATAAGGGCTAGTGATCAAGGGGTCGCGCGATTAACCTCTTTGCGCAGCGACGTAATTAGCGGGCCAACTTTGGTGAGCCGTTTTTCTTCTTCGTCAATAATCGCGCGGAAGAGTGTCTTTTTAAAGTCCAGTGTTTTGATTGCGTCGGGGCGTTTGGCTTCAGGGAGAGTGGACAGGACGATGTCAATCATCCGTTCCGCTCCGTGCAGCCGACCCCAGAGATAGTCATTCTCTCGATAGCTTCTGCTAAAGAAAGCACCAAAGTTATTGAATTCGATACCTTTTAATGTTGATGCCACGCCGCCTTTACGGATCGACTTGGCGTCTTCAGGCGAAATACGGTCGACTTTAATTGGGTCAAACTCGTCCAGGCCTTCGCCTTGCAAAAGGGGCAGGGTGGCGACGTCATAAAACGGGAAACCGAGAAACGCGAGCAGCATTGAACGTCGCTCCGCCTTGGGCAATCCCGCCATTGCTTCGGCTAGCTTGGCATCGACCAGGGCATCGGCGGAAACAAGGTCTCGCGCCTTAGCCAGACTGTCCAGCATGGCAGATGGATGATCCTCTGCTTGGATGGCCAGCGCAACAAAATCATCGCCGAGATATTCGATCGTTTCCCGCTCGATGTAGAGAGACAGGCAATCGTAAATCACATCATGCATTTGCTCTATCACCGCATAGTCATCGGGATGTGCGCTATCCAGATCTTCGGCAAACCGGCGTGCTAAAAACCGCAACCTGCGGATGCGATAGCCCAAATCATGTTCCCGGAAGAAATCAGCCGCCATTTTCGATGGCCCGGCGCCGCCTTTTTTCGCGATATTTTCAAAGCCTCTTTGGCGCAGTTCTTTCCATAACGCTTCCCGCATAGCCTGATGATTGTGGATATTCGCGTCGGCCTTGGCCCGCCTGACCGTATGGGTAATATCTTCGAGCACAGTCGCGAGTTTAAGGTGGCCGTAAGCGCTGTAGGAAAAGCCCGCAAGCTTGCCCGCTTTGTCCCGGGACTTGCGCCGCCATGCAGCCAATCGCGCAGCTGTCGGCTTGTCGAGGAACAGGGTCCTACCGAAAATAGCCTCGACATTCTGCTCGACTTCGCCGCGCAAATTGTCGGTTATTTGACGCATCTGGATGATTCGATTGGATCGCCGCGAAATATCGTCAAGATTGTCGCGAATAGGCTGCTCGCGCGGGATATTCGAAATCGCTCCAAAAATGGTGGAGAAGAAACCGGGCAGGCTCTCATCTTCCGCCTCTTGCGCTGCCTGCAAACGCTGTAGCGCCCGGTCGCTTTTGGCGACGTCGAGATCCGGCCGTGGGTCGATATAGACAAACCGCCGATCGACTTCGCGCTTGGCGGGCCGGTTTTTAAGCGCTTCAATGGCTTGCGCAAAAGGCGCGTTGGCCAGTACCGAGCCATCAATCAGCACCGTATCATCAGCGGTTCCGGCCCGGCTTTGATTGGGTAAAATGCGTTTCAGGAATTTGGAGCGATTGGCCCAGACATAATCACGGTCCGCTAATATGCTGTCCAGTTCCGTGACAGTGAAGGGTGGAAAGGCACCCGGAAAGCTGGCGGTTGCGCGGCCAGCAAAGACCAGTTCCGCAGGATCAGCAATATCTTTGCGATTTGTCCCTCGGGTCGAAAAACTGATTGTGATTCTGTGTTCCATCTCCAAAGCCTCCGGCGGACTATGGAGTTGTAGCTTCTCCGGATGACCAACAAAGTCGGTCACTGTCACAAATAAATCGAGCGGCTGGCCTGGTGGCAGTAATTTGGGGCCGCGTTCCGTCTTTTTCATCGTCGCCAGCGCGTCCATGATCAGGCCGGAAAATACCTTTCCGCCAAAAGGTGGTGCAAACCAGCGGGCGCGAACGAAGCGGGAAAGCTTCATTTTTACCTCTTCACGCGCTTCTTTGGAGACGGTCTGTTCCACCGCTCCGCCTTTGCGGCCCAGCGCCATCCAGGCAATAGGTTCTGCCCAGAATTTCGAAAAGCGCGATAGCGGTCTCGCGTCCGGATCGAGCAGCGTATCGACATCGGCTGTTTCCAGCCACATATCGGTCAGCGGTTCGAGTGATTCACCCGCGATGATCGCTTGGGACAGGAAAATTCCGTTTATCCCGCCTGCGCTGGCACCGGCGATAATATCAGGCAATATCCGCAGCTTTACCGCGGTTTCCTGCTCGATCCACGCCAATATATCATAATAGGTTCCGCGACTGCATGTACCATTTTTCTCACCATCGTGGAAATCCCGGCTGGCTTTTGCGAGCTTCCAGATTTCCTTGGTTATACCATGCATGTAGATGGCAAGACTTACGCCGCCATAGCAGATAAGAGCGAGTCTGAGTTCCTTCTGGCGCATTGTTTCAAGAGTGGCAGGGTGAAGGGAATCACGCAAGCAGGAAAGCAGTTGAAAAAGCCGCGGAAAACTATAACGTTCTATATTTGTTCTAGTAGAAGAGTGTGATGGCGAAGCCGAAGAAAAAATATGTCTGCCAAAATTGTGGATCTATCTCGCATCGCTGGGAGGGGCAATGCGCAGATTGTGGCGAGTGGAATACGCTGGTTGAAGAGGCGGGCGACACTATATTCGCGGCTAAGCACAATTTGCAGAGTGGCGGCCGGGAAGTTCGGCTGGTCGGGCTGGATTCGGAAATCCAACTGCCAGAGCGCAAGAAGACAGGGATAGAAGAATTTGATCGCGCGGTTGGCGGTGGACTTGTCGCCGGTTCGGCAACGCTGATGGGTGGCGATCCGGGAATCGGGAAATCGACGCTTTTGCTTCAGGTTTCTGCACGGCTCGCTGATGCGGGGTGCTCAGTGGCCTATATTTCCGGTGAAGAAGCCGCAGATCAAGTGCGCTTGCGGGCTCGCCGGCTGGGTCTGGGTAAGGCGCCAGTCAAATTGGCCTCGGCTACATCGGTTCGTGATATACTGACGACGCTAGGCAAAGATGCGCCGGATTTTGTTGTGATTGATTCGATCCAGACCATGCATAGCGACCTTATCGAAGGGGCTCCCGGAACGGTTAGTCAGGTGCGCGCATCGTCGCAGGAACTCATAAAATTTGCCAAAGAACATGGCACGATGATCATGTTGGTCGGTCATGTGACCAAAGACGGTAATATCGCCGGGCCACGCGTGTTGGAACATATGGTCGACACGGTGATGAGCTTTGAGGGCGAGCGTAGCCATCAATATCGGATATTAAGATCAATAAAGAACCGCTTTGGCGGGACCGATGAAATCGGCGTTTTTGCTATGGAAGAAATGGGACTCAGCGAGGTTCAAAATCCTTCCGCGCTGTTTCTTACTGACCGCAGTGAAGAGGTAACTGGTGCGACTGTTTTTCCTGCGCTTGAAGGAACCCGCCCGGTATTGGTTGAAATACAGGCTTTGACTGTTCGGCTGGCAAGTGGAGCAACCCCGCGCCGCTCGGTTGTTGGTTGGGACAGCTCTCGTCTAGCGATGATATTGGCTGTGTTGGAAGCACGATGCGGGCTGAGTTTCTCTGGGGCAGAAGTATATTTGAATGTGGCTGGTGGTTATCGGCTGACCGATCCAGCGGCTGATTTGGCGGTGGCGGCGGCCTTGATTTCCGCCCATGCTGAAAAACCGATGCCAAGCGATGCTGTGATTTTTGGTGAAATAGCGCTTTCTGGTGAGATTCGTCCCGTGTCCAACACGGCGCTCCGGCTTAAAGAAGCCTCGAAACTTGGCTTTGGCCGGGCGCTCATTCCAGCCTCAAAAGAACCTGCTCCGACGGGTGTGAATACTGTGAACTTTGGGACGCTTGCCAATCTCGTTGACCATATGCTTAGCCGCGATTAGCTAGTCTTTATGACTGGTCTTGATATTTTCGTATTGTTGCTAATGGGCGGCGCTGCTGTGTTCGGCTTCATGCGCGGCTTTGTGCAGGAAACGCTGTCTCTGATCGCTTGGGTGCTCGTCATTTTTTCCGTGCGGTTTTTGCACGCGCCAGTAACGGATTTTCTAATTGCCCCGATTGGCAATGAGGGCGGGGCTTCGGTCTTGGCGTTCGGATCTATTGTTATCGTAACCTATGCTTTGGGCCGGTGGATTGCTAAATCAATTGGTCGGAAGTCACGCAAATCACTACTTGGACCAATTGATCGTGTGCTTGGATTTGGTTTTGGGATGGTCAAAGGATTGATTGGCGCAACGCTCGCGTATCTGCTGGTGGTGCTAGTTTACGACAGCATCTATGGTGCAGGAGAGGCGCGGCCGGAATGGATCGCAGATTCCCGAACTTATCCACTGCTTAATGCCAGTGGCGATGCGCTGGTTGAATTTGTTGAAGAGCGCCGGGAAATGGCGGAGGCAGCAGAATGAGCGCAGCACTTTATACCCGTGAAATCCTGCGACTGGCGGTTTCGATCCCGCATCAGTCCAGGCTCGACAAGGCTGATGGAACAGCCGAGGTCCGATCACGCGCATGCGGCAGCCGCGTTGCTGCGGATATTCTATTGTCTGACGACAGGAAGATTGCAAAATTGGGCATAGAGGTGAACGCCTGTGCTTTAGGCCAAGCTTCTGCCGCGATACTTGCGACAGAAGCGGTCAGCAAGAGTGCTGACGAAATCGCCGATACAAGACAGCAGCTTGCCGGTTTTTTGGAAGGTGTGAACGACAGTCCCGGCGATTGGGCGAATATGGAGCACCTGATGGCCGCGAAAGAGCACAAAGGTCGCCACGCAGCGATATTATTGCCCTATGACGCGATTCTTGCTGCCTTCAAAGCAGCTACATCTGCAAGCGAGGCAGCTTAGAAGATGGAAGGCGCGGAAGCACATATGGGTGATCTGCTGCTGGGCGGTTTCATCATGCTCGGGGCTGCTTTGATATTGGTACTCCTCTTCCGCAAATTCGGTATCGGGGCGGTTCTCGGATATCTGATCGCTGGCATCCTTATTGGTCCCCAAGGATTTGGCCTGATTAGCGAGGGTGAGACCATTCTCGAATTTTCCGAGATAGGGATCATTTTGCTCCTGTTTCTCGTTGGACTGGAACTGGCACCCGCCCGTCTTATGCGGTTACGCCAAGCGATATTCGGACTGGGAATGAGTCAAGTTGCATTCTGTGGATTGGCGCTGTTCCTGCTGATCATGGCGACAACAAATTTCACCTTCGCCGCCGCGATTGCAATTGGCCTGCCGCTCGCGCTGTCATCTACGGCACAGGTGCTGCCAATGCTCCAATCCTCAGGGCGGCTCAACACACCAACCGGAGAGAAAGCATTTTCGATCCTGTTGTTTCAGGATTTGTCGATCATTCCGCTCCTGACCATTGTTGGAGTTTTGTCGAGAGCACCCGATGAGCCGGGAGCGCTGTCTGGTTGGATGACCGCTATACTTGGCGTTGCTGCAATCGGTGGTTTGATATTGGCTGGACGATACGTGCTACAGCCTGTGTTAGAGCTCATAGGGAAGATTGCCGAGCGTGAACTCTTCATAGTCGCAGGACTGGTAGCCGTGTTCGGCAGTGCCGCTTTGATGGAATTGATCGGTCTGTCACCTGCGCTTGGCGCGTTTATCGCTGGTGTGATGCTCGCCAATTCCCCCTATCGCCACGAATTGGAGGCGGATATTGATCCCTTCCGATCTTTGCTTTTGGGGTTGTTCTTTCTGGCCGTCGGCATGATGCTAGATGTCGATGTAATTGCGGAAAATACAGCATTTGTGTTCGGTGCCGCCATTGCGCTGGTCGCCACAAAAATTCTCATCATATTCTGTCTGGGTAAATTGTTCGGAATGGATACGCTGCCTGCGCTGGGCATGGGCATGCTGCTTAGCCAGGGCGGAGAATTTGGTTTTGTCTTGTTTGCTGAGGCTGAGCAAGCGCTGCTGATCCAACCGGAAGCCAGTAGCCTTTTTGGCGCTGTGATTACGGTTTCCATGGCAACAACACCCTTATTGATGTTGATCGTCGAACGTTTCAATGTGGCCCGTACAGAAGGTGAAGTCGATCTTGATGATCCTTCGCTTGCGGAAGAGTCATCTGTCATTGTTGTTGGTCACGGCCGTTTTGGACAGACTGTGGCCCAGATGCTCAGCGGCGCACATGTTCCCGTGACGATCATTGACATCAAGCCGCAGCAAATTGACGTGAGTCAGAAATTTGGCCGCAAGGTTTTCTATGGTGATGGAACTCGTGTAGATCTTTTGCGCGGCGCGGGCGGTGACCAATGCGCCGCAATTGTCTTCTGCATGGATGGCACAGGCTTGACTGCGGAGGCTTTGGAAATGATTGCAATGTCCTTCCCTAAAGCAAAGCTGTTTGTTCGCGCCTATGATCGCGTTCATCTGCTGGAGGTTAAAAAAGCGGGTATCGCCGGGGCGAAGCGGGAAGTTTTCGAATCTGCCATCCATCTGGCTCGTCAGGCGATGATGGCGATCGACGTTGATGAATCGCTAATTGATGAGGTTGATAGGGAATTCAGGCAGATGGACTGCGATCGCCTGGAGGCACAGCGCGCTGCTGGCGATATGCTTGCTGGAAAACATATTGGTTTTGGCCTTGGCGATTCAAATAAGGGGGATTAGAGACTAACCCTATTCAGCCTGATCGAGAAACATGGCGACGTCCTTCAATTCAACGTCATCCGCAAGAAAAGTCTGTCCGATGCCATTGGCCAACAGAAAGGGCAGGTTCCCCGCGGTCATCTTCTTGTCATGCAGCATATGTTGAACCAACTGCTCACCCGAAGCATCGATCGAAGCGCTTTTCAAGCTGTATGGTAGTCCTGAATCTTTCAAATGAGCGGCTACACGGCGCGCATCGGCTGCACCACAATGACCACGCCTTTCAGAATAATGAAAGGCCAATGCCATACCTGCTGCCACGCCCTCGCCATGAACCAGTTTGCTCGAGTAACCGGTTTCAGCTTCTAGCGCATGGCCGAATGTATGACCCAGATTGAGTAACGCGCGGCGGCCGCTGAGTTCCTTCTCGTCATCCGCAACGATTCCGGCTTTGGCTTGGACGCTTTGGCTTATGGCATAGCTCAAAGCCTCGGGGTCGCGATTTAACAAGGCGGAGCCATTTTCCTCGCACCAGTCGAAAAAAGGCGCATTGTTGATCAAGCCATATTTGACAACTTCCGCATAGCCAGCGCGTAATTCCCGGTCAGACAATGTGCCAAGCACCAGCGGATCAATGAGGACAAATTGCGGTTGGTTGAAACGACCGATCAGGTTCTTGCCAGCACGGCTGTTAATAGCGGTTTTCCCGCCGACGCTGCTGTCAACTTGCGCGAGCAGGCTGGTAGGGATCTGGATAAACCGACAACCGCGTTTCAGGATTGAGGCAGTAAAACCAGTAAGATCACCAATGACGCCACCGCCTAAAGCAATCAGTGTGTCAGATCGTTCGGTGCCATTATCCAATAACCAATCGGTCAATTGCTCAAGCACTTTCCAGCTTTTGGTTTGTTCGCCGGCAGGCAGAACATGACTGATCACTTTAATCCCGGAATTCTGCAAATTCATCTGCAATGGTTCCAGCCATTTGGCCGCAACATTCGAGTCCGTTATCACGAACGCTCGATTATTTTTGAGATGAGGTTCGAGGTGATCTGCGATGGTATTTAACGCGCCCGATTCCACAAGGATATCATACCCATTGCCAGCAAGATCGACAGGTATTCGAGTCATTTGCGCAGGGCTTTCACGATGTTGTCGACGGTCAATTCATGCGGGGCATCATTACCGGTGACATGGAGGTGGGCCAACGCATATACGGGATTTCTCTTGGCGGCGAGATCGCGCAGGATCGTTTCTGGATCGCCATTTTTGAGTAAAGGTCGTGTATCGCGCCGGGCCACGCGACTGACTAGAATATCAATATCCGCATCGAGCCATATTGCCGTTGCTTTGGACAATATAAGCTTTCTCGTTTCTTCGTTCATAAACGCGCCGCCGCCCGTGGCTATTATCTGCCGACCATCGTCGATAAGGCGCGCGATGACTCGCCGCTCTCCATCGCGAAAATAGTCCTCGCCAAATCGGTCAAAAATTTCGGCGATCTTGAGATCGGCTGCTTTTTCAATTTCCTCGTCGGCATCAATAAAGGGCAAATTCAGCCTTTTCGCAAGCCGACGCCCGACAGTTGTCTTGCCGACGCCCATTAAACCGATCAAAACCAGTGGTTTGTCGATTAATATACCACACTCCCCACCGGATTCTTCGGTGGATCGGTCAAAAGGGTCTTTCATGTTTTTGTCCATTGAGGCAAAGGCTATACATAGGAAGCGAACGAGTGCAAAACCCAATGCGCTTGCAGTTGTAAATTTGGTAAAAAGAGAGTTAGTAGAACAAAGATGCCGCGGAACTTGGTTTTTCTGATTGTCTTTCTGATTGTCGTCATTGGCGCGATGTTTTTCTTGGCTTCCATGGATGTGGAGCAGGACCTGAAACCTTTTGAAAAGCCTGTTGTTTTAGAAGAGCCGAACTAAGTCATGCGCTCTCACTTGAAACATATTTCTCTCGCCACAGCTGGTGTTGCCGCTCTGGCACTGTCCTTGCCCGTTTTGGGCCAAAGCTCGCCAGAGTCTCTGTTGCCGCCTGGTTTCGGAGACCCTCAACCCGCGCCGACACCAGCGCCTAGCCCGGCCCCAACACCAGCTCCAACACCGGCACCTGGCCCGGTTAACAGCCGTCCAACACCCGCTCCTGCTATCGGTCCTGTTGTTAGTGACCCTGATTCTGTGACAGGTGTTGCTAGCGGTTCGCCTTCATCTATTTTGGACTTAGATGAAAATAGTGATTTGAGCGAACTCGATGATGCTCTGCAACCGCAATATTATCTGCCGACAAGTGCCCGCCGCTCGCTGGCGCAAATTGGTGTATTGACTGAGGAGGCAGGCGGCATTGCACCGGATGGTTTTGGGGAAGAAGGCGGTCAATATCTGACCAATCTTATCGAAAATCTGAACGGACCGATAATATCTCGCTGGGCGTCCATTTTGCTTCGCCGGACCCTGTTGAGCAAAGTGAACAGTCCGGAAAATGTAAATCCAGCGGACTGGGTTGCCGAGCGTGCATGGCGACTCTTGCTAATGGGTGAAGCGGATGCTGCTCGTTCACTCGTGCTAAAGGTTGATGGCGGGAATTTTACGCCGCGATTATATGAAGTCGCCATGCAAGCGCATTTGGCAACCGCTGACCCGGCGGGAATCTGCCCCTATATTCAGGGCGGAGCCAATGTCAGCGATGCGCCGACTTGGATCATGTTTCGCCCCATTTGCGCTTCTTTTTCCGGTGAACAAAGCCGTGCATCGGCGCTTTTAAACGAAGCGCAACGGAAAAAAGTCGCAACTGGTATCGACTATCTGCTCGCTGAAAAAACGGTGGGCGCTGGTTTTCAGGGCCGCCGTGCGGTTACCATTAAGTGGGACGACATTGAGTTTTTTAATAACTGGCGCTTCGGCTTAGGTGCTGCCACCGGCGTTGAGCCGCCGGACCGACTATATGAGCAAGCCGGTCGGCATGTTCAGGGTTGGCGGGCGCGGGCACCGATGCTCTCGCGCGATTCGAGGATGACGGCTTCAGATACAGCGGCGGCAATCGGAACTTTGTCGAATAGGGCGATGGTTGATCTATATGCCGCGACCTACGATGACCCAGAAGCGAGTGATGATTTAAAGGCACGGGCCTCAACTCTAAGGCAAGCATATACAAATCCGACTGCGATCGGACGGCTTGAGGCGATGCGTACCTTGTGGACGCGTTCAAATGGAGCATTGACCTCCTATTCGGCTAAAATATTGACCGCACGCGCGGCCGCTAGAATCCCAGCATCGGCAAATGTGGATGACGGTAGTGCAGACTTGATTGCATCAATGCTGTCGGCCGGCCTGGACAGGAATGCCGCACGTTGGTCCACGCAGGTTGCATCTGGTAGCAATGGTTGGGCTTTGCTGGCCGTAGGGGCACCAGAGCCAGCCGTTACAATCGACAGTGCTGCGCTTGACGAATTTGCAGATAATGATGAAAGCGCTGACCAGTTGAGGAGTAAATTCTTGCTGGCTTCGGTTGCAGGACTGGGTCGTGCAGATTCCGCAACGATCGAGAGTCTTGCCAACGATCTAGAATTTGATCTCGACGGTAGCACTAAGTGGACCAGAGCGATCCAGTCCGCAGCGCGGCGCGGGCAAGCTGGCACCGTCGCTCTGTTAACGGCCGTTGGTATGCAAGGACGAGGCTGGAACGCGATGTCGCCCCTCCATTTGTTTTACATCACCCGCTCGTTGAAACAGGTAGGCATGGAACCGGAAGCCCGGATGATCGCTGCCGAAGCTTTGACACGGATATAACAATCACTCGATCACGCTGGACTTCCCATTGTGTATGGCCATCGCTATCTTTGAAATATGACGAGTAGTGACCCCGCCTATATTGAACGTTTCCTAGAGATGATGGCGGCAGAAAGTGGCGCTTCTCCCAATACATTGTCAGCCTATCGATCCGATCTTGAACAAGCATCAGGTATAAAAAGGGGTTCGCTTTGGGACGTAGATCGAGACGGATTGCAGGATATTATCAGCGCTTGGAGTGATTTGAAAAATAATAGCGTTTCCCGCAAGTCTTCGTCTTTGCGCCGGTTTTTTGGTTTTCTGGTCGAGGAAGGTTTCCGTCAGGACGATCCCTCCAATGGACTTCCGCGCCCCGCAGGACAGCGTTCGCTGCCAAAAATTTTGTCTCATGAAGAAATTGCGAGACTTTTCGAGACGATCGAATCCGCGTTGGAATCCGCTAAGGTTCTACCAAAAGATGTGCGGCTGGCGGCTCTTGTCGAACTGCTATATGGTTCCGGTCTCAGGGCCAGTGAACTAGTATCGTTACCGCGTAAATCTGCGATGGCGGATCGCCCATTCTTGATCATCAACGGCAAAGGCGGAAAGGAACGACTGGTTCCGATTTCTGATCGTGCGCGCCACGCCGTCAAGAGATGGACTGCATATGTCGAGCCAGATGAAAAATATCTGTTCCCATCACGGGCAGGTCATCTCAGCCGGATAAGATTGTTTCAGATTATCAAGGATCTCGCAGTCAAATCAGACATTAATCCAACGAAGCTAAGTCCCCATGTTCTGCGCCATGCGTTCGCCACGCATTTATTGGAAGGGGGCGCTGATCTTCGGGCATTGCAAACGTTGTTGGGCCACAGCGATATCAGTACAACTCAGATATACACACATGTGGACAGCGCTCGCCTAGTCGAGCTTGTAAACAGCCGGCACCCTCTCGGTCGTCATGATCTCTCGCGTTGACGTTTTTGTCTAGCGGTTCTAACCGAATAAGATGACATCTTTTCTTGATTTTGAAAAACCCATTGCAGCACTTGAATCGCGGATCATTGAACTTCGTGAGACAGCGGATGAGGGTTCTCTCGACATCGAGTCCGAAATCACGAAACTGCAGACCAAATCAGCAAAAATGCTTCGCGATACATATTCGAACTTGACGCCCTGGCAAAAGACACAGGTGGCTCGCCATCCAGAGCGTCCGCATTTTAAGGATTTTGTCGCTGGTTTATTTGACGAATTCATTCCACTTGGTGGCGACCGCAATTTTGGCGATGATCAGGCAATTCTCGGCGGTTTTGCGAAAATGGGTGGCCAACGTTTGATCGTTATTGGTCATGAAAAGGGCGACGATACTGAAAGTCGATTGCGTCACAATTTTGGCATGGGAAAACCGGAAGGGTATCGAAAAGCTATAAGACTGATGGATATAGCGGATCGGTTTTCTTTGCCGGTTGTGACTTTGGTCGACACATCAGGTGCATTTCCCGGCGTTTCAGCAGAAGAACGCGGGCAAGCCGAAGCCATCGCACGTTCGACAGAAAAATGCCTGTCATTGGGTGTACCAATGGTTGCTGTTATTGTCGGCGAAGGCGGTTCCGGCGGCGCAGTAGCACTGGCTGCGGCAGAACGCGTATTGATGTTGGAACATGCGGTTTATTCGGTCATTTCGCCAGAAGGCTGCGCGTCGATCTTATGGCGCACCGGCGACAAGGCTGACATCGCGGCAGATGCGATGAAAATTACTGCGCAAAACCTGAAAAAACTGGGTGTTATTGATCGGATAGTAAAAGAGCCGATCGGCGGCGCGCACCGGGACACTGGTTTGTGTATCGCCAATTTGGGAAAGGCCATAGCCGAAGAAATCGAGGACTTAACTGCTCTGGACCGCAGAGAGTTGAGAGCGATGCGCCGCGAAAAATTTCTGAAAATCGGAACCCTTTGAACCTGCAACGGTTATATTGAAAATCACTGTTGGTGCATTCGTTCCGTCGTGGTGACGCGGTTTTACACGGGCTGCCCTTCCGCTAGATGGCGGTGTGATATATAACATGCAGGAGGAGAGTCCGATGAAAATGAATAGCAAAACAATTCTGTCTACCGTTGCGATACTGTCATTGACAGCTTGCGGTGGTACTGGTGCTGATGCGGGGTCGGTTGAGTCCGCCAGCAACGGGGCCTCCGCGCAAGGGGGACCAGCAAGATCGATTTCAGCCGAAGACAAGAAAAAAGGTTCAGAGGCACATCCGCAACTATTACAGGAATTTGGAGGCATTTATTCCGGCCCTCAAACCGCTTATGTCGTTCGCGTCGGTCAGGATATTGCCGTGCAATCTGGACTGGGCGATGCTCGTAGCGACTTTACCGTTACCTTGCTCAACAGTCCGGTGAACAACGCTTTCGCGATTCCCGGCGGATATGTTTATCTTACTCGTCAACTTATGGCATTGATGAATGACGAAGCTGAAATGGCCGGCGTTCTTGGTCACGAAGTGGGTCATGTTGCTGCTCGTCATGGCCAGAAGCGCCAGAAAGCTGCGCAACGGAACAGTATTTTGGGCGCTTTGGGCCAAATCGGAGCCGCCATTTTATTGGGTGACTCTGCGTTGGGTAAGCTGGGGCAAGAAGTCTTCGGAACTGGCAGTCAGCTGCTTACCCTAAGATATTCTAGGAAACAGGAATATGAGGCCGACGACCTCGGCATCCGATATCTCGCATCTGCTGGTTATGATCCCCAGGCTTTGTCGACAATGCTGGAGTCACTGGCTGCACAATCGGCTATTGATGCGCGTGCCGCTGGCCGAGATGCTCGCTCGGTACCGGAATGGGCCAGCACCCACCCTGATCCTGCGCAGCGTGTCTCACGTGCTGCAAGAAATGCTCAAAAATTGGGCGTTTCAAGTGGAAAGCGCAATCGCGATGCGTTTTTGGCCAACGTAGATGGCGTCATGTATGGGGATGATCCGAAGCAAGGCGTTATTCAAGGTAATGACTTTCTGCATCCTGACTTGCGATTGAAATTTGCGGTACCCAATGGCTTCAAAATGCAAAATGGTGCTCGAGCGGTCACAATAAGCGGTTCTGCGGGACAAGGGCAGTTTACCACGGCAGCTTATAACGGCAATATGGCAAGCTATATTGATTCTGCTTTTCGGCAGCTGTCGGGGCAGGGCCAGGCTATTTCCTATGGAGATATTCAGCGAACAACTGTCAATGGTTTACCTGCATCTTATGCAATTGGACGGGTAAATGGCAAAAGCGGTCAGATCGATGTGACAATATTTGCCTATGAATTTTCAAAATCCAGCGCTTTTCATTTTGCAACTTTGGCACCAGCTGGCCGTGCCTCAGTCTTTACGCCGATGTATGACAGCGTCAAACGACTGACATCAGCTGAAGCTGCTGCCATCAAACCACGCAAAATTGATGTGGTAACAGTAAGAAGTGGGGATACAATCGATAGTCTATCACGCAAAATGGCTTATACCAGCTATTCGAAGGACCGGTTCTTGGTCTTAAATCGCTTGCGTTCCAATGACGGTCTTCGTGTCGGCCAAAAGGTAAAGATCGTTACCTATTGATTTGCGGCCAATTGTCATTGGCACAAAAAAAGACGGCAGCCTTTGCAGGCTGCCGTCCAAATTTCTAGATTAATCCGAAGATTAACCAGCCATTTCGTCATTCACTTCGTTGAAAGTGTTGCCGAGTGTGTTACCCAGCTGACCCATTGCAACAATAGCTGCAACAGCAATCAAAGCAGCAATCAAACCATATTCAATGGCGGTCGCGCCTTCTTCGTTCTTAAACATTTTACGTACGAGTTTCATGTCTGGTCTCCTATATTTGACAAACTTCACTTACCCAATCAAACCCAAATTCAGGGCCGATATTCAACACACTATGCTAGAAACCTTTAAGAATGTTTAACGTGCAACGGCGGCTTAGGAATTGGTGACAACCTCATCGGCAACGTCATTCCACATATTACCGGTTGTATTTGCCACATTGCTAATTGCTACAATTGTAGCAATTGCGATGAGCGCCAAAATCAAACCGTATTCTACTGCCGTCGCCCCCTGTTCAGAACGATATAACTTTTTAAAAAAACTCATTATATCCCCCTTCAACACTTCTAAGGTTCTGCTAAGTTGCGAACAGGGCTTTTTTCACAGAAAGGGATTAACAAAATCCTTACATCGCAAAAAAAAGTGGAAAATAATCCGACATACCTGTTTGTGGTCGCCGCTGCTCTGGTTGATCAAAAGAACAATATTCTGGTTCAGCAGCGACCGGAAGGAAAGCCAATGGCTGGTCTGTGGGAATTTCCTGGCGGAAAGGTAGAAGCTGGTGAAACTCCAGAAGATGCACTTATTCGTGAACTTGACGAAGAGCTGGGGCTGGTCGTTAAAACGAAAGCTTTAAGCCCGGTGGCATTTGCCAGCGAGCCCCTTGGTAGCAAACATCTCCTCCTCCTCCTCTACACGTGCCATGAGTGGACAGGTCAGGCTGTAAATTTGGAAGCCGCAGCCATGCAGTGGCTTCCTGTTCAGGAATTGAAGCATCTGGATATGCCACCTGCCGATCAGCCGCTGGTTGAACAGTTGTTGGTGGCGTTATGAATCGGTCGCCGGTTTGTTGAGTGCTGTTTTAAGCGACACCTGACCACTACCACGGCGCGCAGGAACCGGTTGTTCAGGATGAGGGGCCCATCCGCATAGATAAATTAGCTCCATATGTTCGGTTGTCTTTCCCGTTGCATCAGCTTGGTTTTGAAACATTGCCTTGGCCTGCTCATAAACGGTTCGTGAGAGAGGGCGAATGTTATCATTTAGTATATTACCGCCGCCGATATCCCTGACATCTTTGATCAGCTTGTCAAATTCCCGGTAGCGCAGATCAAAGCCATCGCTGTCTACAACCGGTAAAGCCAAGCCAACACGGGAGACAAGATCGCCGACTGTTCGTATGTCAATTTGGGGGTGTACATGGGACACAACACGATCACCTTCAGCTTGCATCAACAGAGATTTCAGAGTGGTCAAGCTCTCTGCCCCGATGAATGCGGCCAGCAGCAGCCCGTCTGGTTTTAAAATCCGCCGGGTTAATGCCAAAGCTCCGGGGAGATCGTTTACACTGTCTAGCGTTCCCATATTAATGACAAGGTCAAAGCTATGATCAGCAAAAGGCAAGCGATCTTCGTCACATTGAATGCCATGTGCTGCGGCCACTGAAGCAAAGCCGGAATCGGCAACTATTGTCTCAATGTCGGCATCTTCTAATGCGAGCCGCAGTGCATGCCCGGACTGCCCAATCACCAAGCATTTTTTAAAGTCGCGCTTTATCAGAGAGAGCCTGCCCAATATTTCTTCGGACATAATTTGACCTATAAAATCATTCCCTCGGGTGCGAAAAAAAGCACGGTCACGAAAGCGGCGGCGGCGCGCGCGATCAAATAACTCCTTGGGTTCATCTGGATTTTCCATATGGTCTTGTGCCTTCCGGAAGAACGGGCGACAAGAGCTAATGAGGTTTTTGTCGACTCTACTAAAAACGGCCGTTGAATTCGCACTGCCGCCGCGTTGCCCGATATGCGGCGTCACCGTTGAGGCCGATAATCGGTTTTGTTTGTCGTGCTGGCAAGATTTGGATTTCTTGGATGAGCCTTGGTGCTCATCATGCGGCAAACCATTTGCTTTTGCTCAAGGAAAGGATGCGCAGTGCGCGTCTTGTTTGAAAGAACGACCGGAGCATGACGGCGTGCGATCTGTGGCGGCCTATGACGATAAAAGCAGTTTATTGCCCATGCGGTTGAAATATGGAGCGCGTCTTGGGTTGGCCGAACTAATCGGGCAACATATGGTTCGATTTCTGCATGAAGTACCGGCCGATGCTCTTATAGTTCCCGTGCCCTTGCATCGCTGGCGTCTTTGGTCGCGCGGTTATAATCAATCGGTGCTGATTGGGCGGGCGCTTTCAAAACAAAGCGGTCTAGATATGACCAGCGACATTCTCACCCGCAAAAACGCCACGCCGCCATTGCGGTCGATGTCCGTGAAAAAACGCCGTACCATCGTCAATCGCGCATTTTGGATATCACCAAAAATGGTAGGCAGTATCGCAGGAAAAACAATCATTCTGGTCGATGACGTCTATACGACAGGATCGACAGCCAATGCATGTGCCAAATTGCTGAAAAAATCTGGCGCCGCGAAAGTACTGGTTTTCTGTTGGGCGAGAGTTTTGACAGATTACGATAAGGCCTGACTAAAGTGAGGAACTTGAGCTAGCGGAGTTGATTTATCATCTGATCGGGACCATCTGCAAGGCAACCGGGTAACATTGGAATTTTTAATGGCTAAAGTTGAAATTTACACCAAATTCACTTGTGGATATTGTTTTCGGGCAAAAGCATTGCTGAAAGAAAAGGGTGCGGCTTTTGAGGAAACCGACATCACTATGGGTGGGCCTAAGCGTGAGGAGATGATTCAACGGGCTGGAGGAAGGACAACAGTACCGCAGATATTTATCAACGATCACCATATTGGCGGTTCTGATGATCTTGCATCTTTAAATGATGCTGGAAAATTGGACGCGCTCTTGGCCGGATAATTGCCCAGTCGTATTGCCTTGGCCCAGATGTGCAGCAGCATAGATCCCGCTGCCAATGCATTATCGTTACGTAATCATATAAATGAGGCCGCAGGGCAGGGAGCTGAAATCCTGTTTACGCCTGAAATGACGGGCTTGGTCGATCGTGACCGAGGCCGTGCGAAATCGAACATACGCCAAGAACAGGATGATTTGGTTCTTCAGGAAGCCCGTGATTCTGCTGCCCGCAAAAAAATATGGGTCGCGATTGGTTCACTGGCCATAAGGCTTGATGCAGATGATGAGGCCAAATGGGTTAACCGATCATTCCTGATCGACCCAGCTGGACAGATCAGCGCGCGCTACGATAAAATCCACCTGTTCGATGTTGATCTAGATACTGGTGAGACATGGCGCGAATCCGCTGCCTATCAGGGCGGATCCGAAGCGATTGTTGCGCCCGTTGGTAACGCGACCATCGGTCTCTCCATTTGCTATGATCTCAGGTTTCCTACGCTCTATGCAGCTTTGACTGATGCAGGTGCGGATATTCTCTCAATACCAGCTGCTTTTACCGTCCCCACTGGCAAAGCCCATTGGGAGATATTGTTGCGGGCTCGTGCCATTGAGGCAGGCGTTTTTGTAGTCGCAGCGGCGCAATCAGGTTTGCATCAAGATGGTCGGGCAACTTATGGCCATTCCATGGTGATCAGTCCGTGGGGACACGCCTTGCTCGACATGGGATCCAATCCCGGTGTTGGGTTTTGCGACATAGACTTGGCTGATATTGGTGAGATACGGAATCGTATTCCAGCAATCTCTAATCGCCGCTCATTTACCTCCCCAAAAGCTTCTTCATGATAGTATTTGATCTTATCTGCCGCGATGGCGAGCATCTGTTTGAAGGCTGGTTTGGTTCTTCGCGTGATTATGAAGACCAACTGCGAGCTGGCCTGATTGATTGTCCGATCTGCGGCAGCGCCGCCATCGAAAAAGCGGTGATGGCACCTAATGTTGGCATAAAAGCGAATCAGCGTTCCAGCGCCGCCACGTCTTCAGCGAATCAAATGGATGTATCGGGTGAAACCGAGAATAAACAGCCAATAAGCAATGCGACGGAAATTTCTCCCGAATATAGCGAATTGGTCGGTAAGTTAGCGAAAGCCCAAGCGAAGATACTCGAAAAATCAAAATGGGTCGGGGCAGATTTTTCTGAACAGGCCAGAGCGATTCACTATGGCGAAAAAGATGCGAGTCCGATCCACGGTACGGCCTCTAAGGATGACGTTGCTGAATTGGAGGAAGAAGGTGTGGAGATAATGCCGCTACCGCTTCCAGTTAATCCCCCGGAATCACAAAATTGACGCTGGTCTATCAATGATGCAGCGGCTAAAAAGCTGCCACGCGCCCGTAGCTCAGTCGGATAGAGCATCAGATTCCTAATCTGGGGGCCACAGGTTCGATTCCTGTCGGGCGCACCATATCCTTGATATAAATTTAAAACTGGTGCGGACGGCGGGACTCGAACCCGCACACCCATTTCGGATAGCAGATTTTAAGTCTGCTGCGTCTACCATTTCGCCACGTCCGCACCGGTAGATCCAACTTGCGTTGGAATATGCGACAAGCATCATTGCGCGTAGCAGGTCAAGGCCTGAGATGCCTAATTTGATATTTTTTGATGAGCTGTCAATGATTTGACAGTTTCGGACATATGGTCAGTTCTTGTTGAGCTGCTCGCGAATTTCTTTGCCCGGTTTGAAATAGGGAACGCGTTTGGCCGGGACGTCGACTGACTCCCCAGTGCGCGGGTTGCGACCAATGCGCGGCTTTCGTTCGCGGGTCGAGAAAGCGCCAAAACCACGCAATTCAACACGTCCACCTTCAGCCAATTTTTGGCTTATCTGATTGAAAAACAAGTCAACAATCTTCTCAATCTCGTCTGGTTTCAGATCGGGATTTTCTTCGGCCAGTTTTTCGAGCAATTCAGAACGTATCATGAGCGTGCCTTTCCGATCGTGGGGCGACCACGGAATTTAAGCTGTTCGCGTTGTGCATATGCGTTTGATCTGCAGCGCGATATTAAGTGATACTGACAGAAAATTTACATGTTTTCAATGGGCTTTGGATTTTACATTGTAATACGTCTTGAACCGGGACGCATTGGCCGCATCCTAGTCAGTAGCAAATGAAAAAGCCCGCCTCGTTTCCGAGAGCGGGCTTTTTCTTGAAACCATATCGGGCTTTTGCCTGTAGGTTTTAGTCGTCCTTCTTCTTGAGCGCTTCGCCAAGAATGTCGCCGAGGCTTGCTCCCGAATCGGTAGAGCCAAACTGTTCGACAGCCTGTTTCTCCTCAGCGAGCTGATGGGCTTTGATCGAGAAGTTTGGCTTTTTGGAACGATCGAAACCGATAACCATAGCATCAACTTTCTGGCCAACCTGGAAACGGTCAGGGCGTTGCTCATCACGGTCGCGGCCGAGGTCGGTCCGTTTAATGAAGCCAGTTGCGCCATCGTCGCCGACTTGCACTTCAAGACCGCCATCGCGAACTTCAAGCACGGTAACGGTGGTAACAGACCCTTTCTTGAGACCGCCTGTGTCGGTTCCGCCAACCGCAGGAGCACCTTTTTCAAGCTGCTTCATGCCGAGGGAAATCCGCTCTTTCTCTACATCAATGTCGAGAACGATCGCTTTTACCTGTTCACCCTTGTGGTGGAGGTTGAGTGCGTCTTCGCCGGAAATGCCCCACGCGATGTCAGACATGTGAACCATTCCGTCCACGTCGCCTTCCAGACCGATGAATAGACCGAATTCGGTCGCGTTCTTGACTTCGCCTTCAACCGTGCTGCCGACAGGATGCGTATCGGCAAAGTCGGTCCATGGGTTGGACTGAGCCTGTTTGAGACCCAGCGAAATACGGCGTTTCTCGGTATCGACTTCCAGAACGATCACATCCACTTCCTGAGAGGTGGAGACGATTTTGCCAGGATGTACGTTTTTCTTGGTCCAGCTCATTTCGGAAACGTGGACAAGGCCTTCAATGCCGGCTTCGAGCTCAACGAAAGCACCATATTCGGTGATGTTGGTAACCGAACCGGTCAGTTTCGTGCCAACGGCATATTTCTCGGAAGCAGCATCCCAAGGATCGCTCTCAAGCTGTTTCATGCCGAGCGAGATACGCTGCGTGTCTTTGTTGATCTTGATGATCTGAACTTTCAGCGTATCGCCGATGTTGATCATCTCGTTTGGATGATTAACCCGCTTGTAGCTGAGATCGGTGACGTGGAGCAGGCCATCAATGCCGCCCAGGTCAACAAACGCACCATAATCGGTGATGTTTTTCACAACACCTTCGGTTACTTGGCCTTCAGCCAGCGATTCGATCAGACCCGAACGCTGTTCAGCGCGGGTCTCTTCGAGGATGGCGCGGCGAGATACTACAATATTGCCACGCTTGCGGTCCATTTTGAGGATCTGGAAAGGCTGTGAAATGTCCATCAGCGGGGTCACGTCGCGCACGGGGCGGACATCAACCTGGCTGCCGGGCAGGAAGGCTACGGCGCCGTCAAGATCAACCGTGAAGCCGCCTTTGACGCGTCCGAAGATAATACCGTCAACCCGGTTGCCTTCGTCATATTCTTTTTCAAGCTTGTCCCAGCTGGCTTCGCGGCGGGCGCGGTCGCGGGACAGCATGGCTTCGCCGTTCACATTTTCGATCCGGTCGACATAAACTTCGACTTCATCGCCAACATTGAGTTCGGCTTTTTGACCGGGAGCGGCGAATTCGCGCAGCGCCACACGGCCTTCTGATTTCAATCCTACATCGATGACAGCCATGTCATTTTCGATGCCGACAACGGTGCCTTTAACCACGCGGCCTTCAAAGCCTTGATCTTCACCGCCAATTGATTCGTTTAATAGTGCCGCGAAATCGTCGCGACTGGGAAATGCCGTAGAGGCCATATAAGAGTTCCTTAACAGATATTTTTTCGGGCCAAGCGGTTGGTTCCGCTGGTCTTGGACCAAAACATGACCGCCACCGCATGTGACAGCCATATCACACAGAAAACTACCAAATCCGGCGAATGGAAGGTTTGGCCAGAAATAGAAAAAGCTGCGCCAAAGCCAGAGCGGTTGTTCACCGTTCCGTCTTGCACATTGCTTTTTTGCTATGCCGGATCTTTGTCGCGCCGGCGGCTTATCTTCGCATTCACCAAGGCAATTGCCTGTTGAATGGCGTCGCCTATAGTCAAATCGGTCGTATCAAGCAAGTCCGCATCTCCCGCGGGTTTAAGCGGTGCGGTGACACGGCTGCGGTCGCGTTCGTCGCGTTTCAGGATATCGGCGAGGATATCATCGAAGTTCACCTTTTCCCCGCGGCGCTTCATTTCTTCGAAACGGCGAACGGCACGCGCTTCTGATGAAGCGGTGACGAACAGCTTTACGTCAGCATCTGGCGCGATGACCGTTCCGATATCGCGGCCATCCAGAACAGCGCCCGCCGACTGATAGGCAAAGTCTTTCTGGCGCTTGTCGAGCGCGCTGCGTACCTCGGGATGAACCGAGACACGGCTTGCGAGGCCGCCGACTGCTTCGCTGCGCAGGCCTGGTTCGTTCAGCAATGCGCCATCGAATGTACAAGCCCGGAGCGCGTGTTCCGGATTATCCGCATTTCCGCGTTGCTCTCGCAATGTCCAACCGACCGCGCGATAGAGCAGGCCTGTATCGAGAAAGGGTAGGTTGAAATGCTTCGCCAATTCCTTGGAGATCGTGCCTTTGCCAGAGGCGGTGGGACCATCGACGGCGATAATCATGGCCGCTGCTCCGTTTGCCCCTGATAGGCTTTCCACAAGCCGCCGACGGCAATAGCGATCCAGACAATTTCAAGTAGCAAAGACGCGAGATTGAAATGCACCAATAGCGAAACCGTGAGCAAAAGTGCCCCGATCAGGTTCATGCCGTTATAGACAAATGGGTTCACGTCCTGGGCATAGACATTGTATGCATAAGCCGAGACAATCAATATGCTGCCCAATATGCCGATCACATTGGCGGAGAAATCACCCAGCATCAGGATGCCAGCTCTTTCATGAGATCGGCAAAGCCAGGAAAGCTTGTTTCGGCAGGCGTAATATCATCTATTGTCAGGCCTGAAGCGGTCGCCAGCCCGGCCACCGCGAAACTCATCGCGATCCGGTGATCAAGAGCTGTTTCAATGGGTTTTATTTTCTTGCCACCAGTTAATGGTTCACCGCCGCTTCCAGTGATGACCAAACCGTCTTCCTTCTCGGTCACGTCCACGCCCAACAGACCGAGCCCTGTGGCCATCTGGTGCAATCGATCAGATTCCTTGACGCGCAGTTCATGTAGTCCGCTGGTCGTTGTTGTTCCGTCTGCCAGTGCAGAGGCAATGAACAGGATCGGAAATTCATCAATCATGCTGGGCGCGATATCCGCCGGGACATCAATACCGGTTAGTTTGCTGTGCTTCACATGAATATCGGCAACTGGCTCTCCGCCAACGGCACGTTTTTTCTTGAAGCTGATATTGCCGCCCATTTGCTGCAATATGTTGAACAGGCCGGCGCGGGTTGGATTAATGCCGACATTCTCGACCACAATATCCGAACCGGGGACCAGCAAGGCCGCTACGATCGGAAAGGCTGCGGAGGATGGATCCCCAGGCACCTTGATCTTTTGCGGTGACAACTCGGCTTCACCTATCAGCGAAATGATCCGGCTGCCTTCCTTGTTCGTTTCGACCGTGAGGTCTGCGCCAAAGCCTTTAAGCATGGTTTCGCTGTGATCACGGGTAAGCACTGGTTCGATCACGCGTGTGACACCCGGCGTATTTAGTCCAGCGAGCAGGATTGCTGATTTAACTTGTGCGGATGCCACCGGCAGGCGATATTCCAGAGGCACCGCTGGGCAAAGCCCGCGTACGGTTAGTGGTAGGCAAGCCTTGCCGTCCACAGAGGTTCGCGCCGTAAAATTAACTCCCATTTGCGAAAGCGGGTCTATCACACGGCCCATCGGACGTTTGGAGAGGCTCGCGTCACCCGTAAAAGTGACGCTAATATCATGCGAAGCAACCAGCCCCATAAGAAGGCGTACGGACGTTCCGCTATTACCCAAGTCAATCGCGGTTTCCGGTTGCAACAATCCGCCAACACCAACGCCATGCACCGTCCAGACGGTATCCTTCTTCTCGATTTTTGCACCCATTGCGCGCAGCGCAGCGGCGGTGGCCAGCACATCTTCCCCTTCCAGCAAGCCAGTAATCTCGCTCTTGCCAATGGCGAGGGCAGAGAGAATCAGCGAGCGGTGGGAAATGGATTTGTCGCCCGGTACGGTTATTTGACCGGTCAAAGGGCCGACCGGTGCGAAAGACGCCGGCTTAGCACCACTTGTCGTTTGATCTTTTGGTTTGCTGGTCATTTACAGGCTTTTCATGCGGTCGCACGCGTTTGAATCGCGCATGATTCGTTTTAGGATGTGAAACGGCTTTTGACAGCGCGGCTAAGCTATGGCAAGG